>NZ_NISU01000003.1:94983-321697 GCF_002335805.1 Bacillus sp. FJAT-45350
AAACACCGACCGGGTATGATGTAGCATCATCTTCGGGTCTTATTGGCATGGAACTACAAGGAGCTATGTCGATATTTACAGTTAATTTGAAAAGGATTTTGAAGTTAATAGGTTAACTAAATGAAAAATTTAGCTCTACATAAAATAAAAAAGAGACGAATACACCCATTTAATGGATATAATTTCGTCTCTTTTTTATTTCTCATTCTTTCGTCTCAAAAAACGGAAGTTTTTCAGTGGCCTCGATCGAAGGACAGGGTTCTTTTTCTTTCTTTTGGATAAGGAAATTCTTCAACAATTGAGAAATAATACAAGAGTTGTCAAGAGACATGTGTATAAATGTGTCAGCAATGTAATAGTTTGTTCTATAGACCGATTAGATAGACAAAGGAAATTATTTGGTTATTGTCGAATTTAACACATAGAAGTTCATGGATGTCGATTATTATTCTCTAAGAATATATCATGACTGAGATTGGAAATGAAATCAATGTCTTAGATCTAACGGTTACGTAAGAAACTATTACACGTTCAACTTAATGTAGACAATTATCTTTTGTAGTTTTTGGTAGTATGTATAATAAGATGATGTATTATTAAGCACGTCTTTAGTGTATGGAGGTTTATTTTTATACGCTAATAGCATTAACAGTTTATTGAAGTAACGAGCAGGTTAATTGAATAAAAATGGAAAATGACATAGTGAAATAATTTGTTAAGATGAATAATATAACTTCGGATAAAAATCAACTTTTATTTTTACATAGAAGTAATTAATAAGGAGGTAGAACATGATTAAAAGTGTGCTGAAGTTTTGTATACCATGGGCTTTGGGTGTAATAGTGGTTGGATTATTCGTGGTTTTAATACAAGGTGAAAAAGTGAATTGGGAACATATATTCATGGTCGGTTTGGTTGGGATAATATGCATAATAATCGGAACTGGATTAAGTAATTTAGGAAAAAAGAATAATTGAAAAAAACTTGTTCTACTAATGGGTGCATTAGTGGAACAGCAGGAACAGTCAAAGAATGGTTGTTCCTGTTGTTTTATTTTATAAAACTGGACATGAAGGAGCTGTGCCACTGGTTTGGCTTTCACCGAGGAAAGCGAAAATCATTTTGTATTTTGCCACGGGGGAAAATGACAGAGATGAACTGTTACAACAATTCGGAAAACATACCACTTGAAAAGGATCTATGTTGATAAAGTTGCAATTTAATGAGAATGTGTTAAAAGAACCACCCGTTAGGTTGCGCCTTTGCAAAAAAACTAATTAAAATTCCTGATCCCCGCCGCGTTAATATTTTGCGCAGTAGAGATCAGGAATTTTTTGTAGTTAAGTATGTCACCATGTGATATACTCACGTTATGATATATATCACGTCGTGACACACAAAGGAGGAAGGATATGACCGCACATACTGATAAAGTAATCAAAAAATACGTGCCCATGTCCGAAACAGCTTTTTATATTTTATTAAGTCTGTTTAAACAACCGCAGCACGGTTATGGGATCGTGAAATATGTGGAGGTTATTACAACAGGTCGATTGAAGCTTGGTTCAGGTACAGTCTACGGAACGATTACGAAAATGCTGAAAGATCATTTAATCGTGGTTTATGCCAACGAAGAACGGAAAAAAACTTATGAGATTACTGAGCTGGGTAAAGTGGTTATTCAACGGGAAATGACCCGACTTGAAGAGTTGTATACGAATGCTATTGCACACCGGGGGGATAAGAAATGAGTGAAAAATCGATTTGGAAACCGTTTTGGAGCTTTCACATACAGAGCACGGAGCATTGGATTGGAGAGATGGCAAAAAAGGGATACACTCTTTCTCGTTTTCAACCTAAATTAAGCCGCTTTACATTTACAGAGGAAGCGTCATCTCATGAAACATTTGCTATATCTTTTGATCGTAGTCGGCAGCACCCTCTACCCAATGCGCTTGAGGTAGACGGTTGGGAAGTGGTGAATAAACATGGGAAATGGGCAGTTTATGGTAATGCTAAGCAAAAGGAAGATGTAAAAACGTCCATTGTTCGAGATAATTTAGAGGCGAGAAATAGCAAAATCGCAATGTTTTGGTGGATATATTTCATCTACATCATTTTCTCTATTGCTTTGCAAGCTGGGTTGTTACTGCCTCTCTATTTAAGCAGTGACTCGTTTACTGTAACCCGCGTCGAGAGTCCAATGTGGATCCTCACGTATATCATTTTTGCCGGCCAGTTCGTTGTGACACTGATAGGGATCTATTCCCTCATTACGCTCCAAAAAGAATCGAAGCGTTTATCAGAGGAGAGCACTCAATCTCAAATCTTGGTACATTCTGAGGATAAATCAACAATTTTATCAGGCGAACGACAAAACAAGTTTAAATTCGGCTGGATGTATGCTCCGGACAAACTTGAAAGGTGGCTAGAAGAGAAAGAACAGTTGGGCTGGCACCTTACCCACATCCATAAGGGAGGATTTAAGTTTCAGTTTGAGAGATCCGATACGAAGTTATATGCATATAGCGTCCTTTTTGAAGGGAGAGCAGATAGAAACGCTCACGCTTTTCACAGTGAAGCGGGATGGAAGCGAGTGTACGTCTCAGGTATGTCCTGGCAACAATGGTCAGTCTGGCGACAAGCCTACTCAGAAGAAAAGGAAAAACCTGAGATCAATGACGATCCTGAGAGCAAGCAATGGGCAGCGATGCGTGTGGCAAAAATTCATACGTTGATGTTCGCGCCTATTATACTTTTATTCGGATTTAACTTCTTTTCATTTATGCTTCCAAATGCATTGGAACAAGGATATTTTTCTATCTCAGGTATTGAACGGTTCAACACAACTGTTTATCCTCTCGTCATGTTCATATGTTTAATAAATATTCTGCGAGCATGGGCTTATTATTTTAGAGTAAGAGGTCAATAGAATCGGATTAAGCATCAATAAATCATGAAATAAACAATTAGAAATATCGAACTAACGGGTGGCGAATGCTGAACAAGGGTATTCGCCTTTTCTTGTTGAAGTAAAGGAGCAGGTTTCTTCAAGAAGAAGTGTAATTGTTTATAAGTAGTATCATTGCAATGTGTGAGGAGATTTAATATGTTTGTACTTTATATGCTGTTGGCAATAGCGGGAATGGCAATGTTGATATGCGTTTTGATATTCTTTATTTACAAAATATTAAAAGACAAAAAGAACGGTTACTCTTGGTTTTCTTTGATAATAATCGTTTTCTTTTTAGTTCTTGCCATTTGGCAAAGTTTATCTTCTTTTAACATAAGGTTTTAATTCTTATTAAAGAATAACGGGAGCCAGTGTTCAATAAGAGCAGTCGCTTTCCGTGCTAACGAAGCAGGATTATGTCATAAGATGAAACGTTTTGCTGTTCACATTCGTATTCTTTTTTGGGAGGCGTTTAAATGAGTGAGGAAAGAGAAAGTCCAGAAAGAAGACGGGAAAGAATGAGACAAGAGGAATTAAGAAGAAATCCAACTGGTAACATGAGCGATGCTTTTAACAGGGCAAATAGTGGTGGTCTTGTGGATTTAGTTAACAGTTTAGGTTGGAAAGGAACAGGGATACTTATTCTGGTACTCATAATAGGTTTTATCATAGCATCATTTTTCTTCAATTAACGGTGAGCTTTAACACAAGAGGAACGCCAGATTTAAGATGGCGTTCCTTTCTTTTTTGGAAAATAAAAGGAAATGATGGAATCTGGAATCTTATGATAAAATTGCATTATAATAATTTTAAATTTAATAAATTTAAAATTATTATTTATGGCTAAAGTCTTTATTATAATTTAATTGATAGGGGGGAATGTCATGAAATTAAAATTATTTTTATTCAGTTTTATCTGTATTATTTTTTTAGTTGCTTGTTCAAAACAGACTTATGATAAAAATGAGATAATAGCCACTCTTAAAGGTAAAGAAATAAAAGTTAGCGATATACTTACACAGTATCCTATTGAGAATGGACATATAGAAACTTTTCTAAAAGAAGAAATTGTAATACACGAAGCTAAAAATATGGGGATATCAGTATCACAACAAAGGGTAAAAGAATTAAAACAATCGTATTATTCAAGTGGTGAACTTGCCAAAATAGAAGATTTTCATAAAGAACAAGCAGAAATCTTAGGTATCACAGCAGAGGATTATTTTGAAATCTGGTCGTTAACATACCTTGAAAGAAACGAATATATTCAGGAATATATAAAATTAAAATTTGATGAACCAAGGTCTGTTGAGGAAGCTGAGAAATGGGGAAAAGCGATTGAGAATCATATAAACAATCTATTTACCACCTATAAAGATAACGATGATTTGATAATAAATTAAAAAAGCAAAACGATTTATCTTATTCAAGTAACGGGTTGCTTATTAAATAAGAGTTCTGATGGGTCAACTCCTATTGCGTAAAGGAGCTGGGGAGTTGAAGGATAACTGCATTATATTTGTAGAGGTCATGACTTAAAATTTGTTAAGTTAATAAAAAGGGAGGGGATTTCACAATGAAAAAAATCATAACACTTATTGTTTCATTATCACTTATAACATTTATAGTTAGTGGTTGTTCGAGTGAAGGTCAAAAGCAAGAAAATCCAATGATTTTATCTAAACTAACGGATAATGGGGTTAACAATGAAGAAAGAGAATTTATTTTTAAAATTGAAAATGTAGGAAAAAACAGTACAGAATTGGAATTTCCTACATGGTTAGAATATAATATTGGGCTTGAAAACCTTGATGGAAAAACTTTACCTTCTGGAGATAAAGTATTTGAACATTGGGATTTGAATGAAAATAAAGATGAGGGAAGAACATTGGTGTTAAAGCCAAATGAATCAATTGATTATAGAATAATAGCTAAGGGAGTTCCAAGTGGAACTTATGAACTTACAATCAGTTCAGCTTCAGGATTTGGTGGAGTAAAAAAAAGACAATTCACTATCGGAGATTAGGATTGTTAAAGTAACGGGGGCTTATATACAGTATGATATTTGACCGTATTTATAATTAATTACGATACTAAAACAGCCCATTTTCTATCTTTAATTACTTCTTATATTCAGTAGGTAATTATAGTTTTCAGCGTAAACAACGATAGGACTTTACTTGGAGAGGTGGGTATGATAGGCTCGTTTGCCTGATGAAACCTAAGCTTCATCCTTTCAAGACCAATCATGCCCACAGAGGCTCCAAGTCAAGTCCTTAACCACCTTATCTACGCTGTCATGTAAGCAAAGATAAAAGGTGTATTCTATCAATCTTTTCCGGTTGATACTGTATATAAGGGAGCAAGAGTGGAACAGGGAGTTGTCGGTGCGACAGCTCCTGTTGTCTATTGTGTTAACGAGCAGGATTGTTTAACAATTGTTGGGTTATGTCATTGGATAACGCTTTCAAAACGCTATTGATTGACTATTCTTTTTTTTATTATTGTAATACCTCTACGCTTGGCTACCTCATCAATTAATTCTAATTCAACATACATACGTTCAGTTAATACGTTTCGTTCTATATTACTTGAAATTTCATAATAAAATTCTATAAGTACATCATTAGGTAGTTTATCGTAGAGTGACATATGTACCTCCATTCAAATGTTTTATTTTTTCTTACCCGAAAATAATATAGGTTAAACCTTTTATTTATTAAAATCGTTGTTTTCTTATCAATTTTATATTCTTTGCATAATCAGTAGACCTAATAACTTCTCGTTCTTACCAAACAGTAAGTGAAACTTTTCTTATTCAACTAACCGGGGGCCATACTTCAGGAACGAGGTGTGGCTTCTCTATTGAAGTAAATGGCAGAAGAGTTGAAGAAGGCTTCCTCCAATTTATTGGTAATTTGTGTTAGGGTTAGAATAGATGTTTTTCTTAAGCGAATTTCAAAAGGGGTGTGGGTAATTGAGAAAAATAATTCTGATTTCAGTTCTAATTTTTGCTGTTATATCAATTGGACTTTTTTCTTTTATTAAATCAAATCCACCTTTAATGAGTGGAACAATTGGTTCATCTGGGGATAAACAAGCAGTAGTTATTAGTATAGGAAATGAAGGATTTAGTGATGTAGAGATTAACGATGTGTTAATAAATAATAATGAAGAACCATTGGATAAAAAAATTCAGTTAAGTAATCCATTAAAAGGTTTTATTGTAGCTGTTGATTTTGATGGTGAGGCGAGAGAGTATGGTATTACGAACATTGAAGATGTGATAATAGAGCCAAATACCGCTCCATTATCACAGTTAGAAAAAGTAAATAACGGTACTGCAACCGAAGAAGATAAAAGCTATGGCTTGAGTATTATCAACGATAAAGAAATAAATAAGGTTATTATAAATTATAGGTATTTAGGACTTTCTTTTGAAAAAAGTGTTCCTATTCAACACTAAACCTTATTGTGGTAACGGGTGCGTTAGTTCAATAATCTACAATCTTAAAGAAGCCAAAGTATGCACTATTTTAATCATTTTAATCCATACTTTGGCTTCTTATTCTTCTGGAGTGCTGGTACATTTCATTGGTAAATGTATTGGCAGTGTGTGGTAAGTTTCTTGGCGTGCAATGGTAAAAAAGAAGGCAAGGGTGGAAAATCTTGTGGCTGTAATCAATAATAGTCATTCAGAAATTAGAATGGCTATTTAACTTTGTCTAATAGACGATGATGGTTATGGTATAATTTTGAATAATCGTTAAATTGTATGGGGCGTGGTAGTTTTTGAAAAATAAATCTGTATTTGATAGTTTGAAAAAACAACAACTTTTAAGGGAAAAGATAATTACCCCACCGATGGTCGAGCAAATTAAGCAACAAAATATATTGACAAATAATGTAGAGAACTTCGTAATGGGGAGTAGCTTCCTAAATGTAGATACTTTTTCATCCGCTGTATCTGTTGCTATGAAAGCAGATATATCCCAAAATATCACTGGAATGATGGGGCATTTTAGCAATATTGGTAATTTAATTGAGAACACTTATAATTCTATACCGAATTTTGATACTTTAACAAATAATTATCTTGGAGTTATGGGGATTGAAGATAATTGGGCTAATGTTGTAGAAATGTCAAATAGCATTCAAAACTTAGTGAATAATACTAATTACTCGTCATACATTGGAGCAAGTGCAGTACTGGGGCAAAACATTTCCACGGATATGCACCAAGATTTACTCTCTACTCTAAATAGCTTTACTCAATCCGACAGGTTTTCATCTTTGTTTAAACAAATTGACTGGGGAAGCCTAGATGAAATAGATTTTGATAGAATTGATGAAGAAACAGAAGAAAGCGATGAAACAAAAGTAAGGTTACAAGGCTCTTCTGAATTATCAGCCACTGTGACGGTAACATCGAAGAAAAAGCTTAGTGATTTAACAGTTGATGAATTTGAAGATATGATAAGAAGGGCAGTAAAGAAAACAAAAACCCTATCATTAGGAGCGTTTTTTGGGATTGTATTTAACGATTATATTAAAGATGCAGCTTTGGTAATCACAGAAGTCTTTGTAGCACTAATGATTAGTATTTCTGTAGGTTCTTATAATGCTGAGGTAAAAGAAAAAGTACAGGAAACAATAGTTGAGTCCAAAACAGTTAGAGATGTTAAGAAGGTTTTTATAAAGTATACTGACATTCCACCAGTAATAGGTGAGCAAATTGCTTTTTTAAGAACAAATGCAGTTTTACGTGAAGGGCGTTCAAATACTGCTCCTGGTATTGAGAAGGTGAGTGAAAAAACAGTACTTTATATCATTGGTAGAAAAGGTAATTGGTTGCAGGTACAGATCGAAACGGAAACAGAATGTTATATAGGTTGGGTTGAGGAGTCGAAAGTAGTCAAATTTAAAAAAGTTGAATAACAATTATAAAATATAATATAAATGGAACTAATTAATGTTCCTTATTGAGCTTTACTTTTATAAAAGGGCATGAAGATTTAGCTTAATTATAAGGAGTTTTATACAATTTCCTCCTTTATTGGGTGAATATTCTATATTTTCTATTTCTCTCCATATTAAAATAGCAACCGAGCATCCATATTTATTAAACAATGAACCTTGATCGATTTAGACAGGGTTCTTTTTCTTTTTTTTTTGTTATGAAATGCTTCAGCAATTTTCGGTTATTTCCTAGAGTAGTTTCAAGAGATGCATGTATAAATTGTGTCATAAAGGTAATAGTTTATTTTCTATCATAAGCATTAGATAGAAAAAAGGAAAATATATGGTTATTGTCGAATTTTAACATAAAAGAAGGTCTTGGATGTCAAATATTTTATTCTTAGAAAATATATAATGATTGGAAGTGGATCAATGCACTTAGATCTAATGAAATTATTTGATGGTTACGTCAGAAACTATCACACGCTAAATTTAACTATCTATCACGGTAAGCACTCTTTCACTATGACGGAGATAGAGTACTTTTCAAGGTTAGGTTCCATGTTAGGTTATTATCCTTTCACTGAGGATACATGTGACGGAACATGTAGACCGATGGATTTGTCATGGTGGGGTAATTTTGACGGAGAATATTGGTATGACCTGATTTTGCATATGGAACGGGAGAATCTCTTCAAGAAAGACGTTGAAACCTTAGATAAACTTTTTTGTGATCGTGAATACATACCGAAAAATGTCATAGGCATTTTAAATGTTCGAAATAAGGAAAGAATTGATGAACTGGTTAAATCCGCTCAATCAACATGTAAGATCGATAACGCTCTTCTCATATTCAAAACATACTCAACAACTAAGGTCCAACCGTATTTCGATGAAGTTCACGCATACTTGCTTAATCATTCAAAGGTTCCAGAGATGAAGATGGCTACCGTATCAGAAATCCACGGTACGTTGTATATGCACTTTGATAATTGAGGCTAATAGGTTTCGTATTTGAGAGATTTTTAATAAATTATTGAGCTTTTGTTATTGTTAGCTACTATTTTATTGGTAAAGTAATGTAAACCCGAATAAAAAGTCTATTTCTCTACCTTTGCTGATCTTGGGGGCGACATTTAACTTAGGGTTTAAAACAACAATCTTCCTTTAAAGAATATGCCAGTCCAATCACCTCCATTTACTGTACTTAACATTTTTTAAGCAGTTAATGCAATTGTGATAGGAGTAGTGGTATGTAAGCGGAATTGACAATTGAGGAAGGAATTGATACGACTATTATCGAAATTTTTGAGATAGAATTTATGGCAAAGGTGTGTGTAATATCAATGGACAATAACCCAAATAATAAAAGATATCCACAGAAGAAGGGAAAAGTTAATTCTGAAAATGGTATAAATGAAAAGAAAGATGATACAAATTACTACAAGATTACAAAGACAAATAAGGCATTAAAAATGACCGGTAAGAACATCATTGATTCCATGAGTGAGATGGATTATAAGCATCTTGGAAGTAAATCAGGAACATTACACTTCATAGATTTGCTTGGTTTAGGTTCAAAAAAAACCACACGTACGGTAAAAGAGAACGGAAAGCGTGTGTATAACAGTGGTCAATATGGTAGTTCAAAGCCAATAGGTGTTACTCTAGTTTCTGATGAAGATATCATCGTTCCAGAGATTGATATGAAAACGGTGAAGGAACTAATGAGAGTAAAGAAGCCTGATGAGCCAGAGATTTTATTCGATATTAATAGCGACATCAAATACAATTCTGTAAAAGCTGGAGAAGAATTTCACCTTTCACTCTACGAGTTCATGTTTTTAGTGCTTAGACCAGAATATGCAGGTCTTTTTGAGGCGAACGGAGATCCACTGGGAGCTGAATTACGAGCGAAATCTACTAATGCTGTAATCATAAAGGAGGATGGAATCGCAGATTTGATATCTGAAGTGGATGAAGGCGGAAATAAGAAGTTTAAACTTCCTACTCCCACAATACAATTCTATAAAGGTTCTCCTAAATCTACAATGATTGACATTGATGAAAAGGGTCCAGATGGTTGGGTTGTCAAACAAGAGTACGAGAGGTTCGCAGATTTAGTTAGTAAGACGGGAACTGTTAAGGGGGATAAAAAAGAAAGCAACAGAGCTAGAAAAGCAGCTAAAAATGAAAAGGCTAAGAAGGCCGTCCTTAGCAACAAGGAAATCGAAAGTAAAAGTCCTGGGGTACTCTATCCTGAACCATTACTGGTAGCACTTGCACTTCAAGAAGCTTTAGTTTCTAATCAGCCATCATCAGCAAAAAGTGAGTCGGAGTTATTAATCAAAGGTCAAAATATCATTGGTTCGATGGATGAAAAACATCGATCATTATTAGGAAGTAAATCTGGAGGCGTACATTGTGTTAATGAGCTAAGATATAAAGTTCATAGTGATTTTGAGTCACTGATTCCAAAGAGAGGTCGTCTTGTAGGCTTGACACTAGTTTCAGATGAAGAAATTCAAGTACCCAGAATTCCTGTTACCATAGATTACTTTGACAAAGAATACGAGAATAGTTTTGCTCCTACAAATATTGATAACCGTATAGTGAAAGCAGGTGAGCAGTTCGATGTTACTTTGTATGAGTTCATGTTTTTGATTATTCGGGACGAATATGTAGGCTATTGTGAATCATCAGGAGATCCAAAAGGTGTTTACTTTTCACCTAAATTAAAGCACTACTTAGAGGGAAAAAGTAAATTCCCAACTCCTAACGTAAAAAGTGAGCAACCTCTTAATCAAGTAGAAATCTCAGAAAAAAAAGATGGAGTTGTAGCAATAAAACCTGAGTATTTAGCAAAGTTTGGGGAGTTGTTAATATAGGGTTGTTCAAGAACATCAGGTGTTCTTTTATTGTATAGGTTTTATCAAATAATCATCTGGTTACTTTAAGTGACCAAATTAAAATGGTCACTTTATTCTTGGTATACAAACATTATTACTCCTAACAGAGCCTAAATTAAATAAATTTACAATGAACCGATGACTTTTAAAGTCTACGGTTTTTTTGTGTGTTTTAATTGGCTGTATGCCTCAATTCTCCACTGCTGTATGTGCCTTTAAAAAGTACTTTCCATTTTCCCTTATTTAAGTTAAGATAATTAACAATTTTTAGTTTATTTGGCTTTTCGGGGTATACTGCTTTCAAATTTCTATTTTATGAAAATATTCATTAAAGGAGATGAATAAGTAATGACAATTCAAGTAAAGGACACAAGGTTATGGGACAAAGGGAATAAAGCAATCCCCTTTACAACAAGAGATCAGAAGTTAGCATCGGATTTAATGAGGACATTAGGTATGAAAAAAGCCATCATCAAAAGTTTTAATGAAGGCAAGATTTTAAAGACGAATTGCATTAATCCATTGTCAATTTATCAGCAAGATGCATCCAAGCAAGATAAGCAAATTATTTCAGATTTAGCTCACAATGGTCTTCTTGTCTATCATATTTTATATTCATATAAAATGATAGATAAAGTGAACGATATACAAAGTGAGTTTGAAGTATCAATGTTTGAAAATGTTGCTCTTATAACTAGTTATCTCTGTGCTCCAAAGGATATTTTTGGAGAAGCTAATTTATTAGATGAAGATGTAGTAAAAGAAAGTAATCGAAAGTCCGTCATTAATAATTTTGTAGAAGATGCAATTTTAAGAGCTAATCAGGGATTTCTTTTTGCTTATGTTGTAAATGAGGAGCACGGTATCTCTGACTTTAATGACATTGAGGTAAGTGTTATGGATGGAAATATAGTGAAGGTTGATTAAGTAAGTTTACCAATAACGTAAGTAACATTAAAAATTTGCACTTATTCTTTTAGTTATGACTATTTGTAGGTCGACTGAAAAGGATAAGTGTATTTTTTTATGCTTTTTTTACAGTTGAGTATTGAATGGGGTAAAAAATTCATCATCATGACATTGTTCAAGAGATTTTTTAAAGAGACATGGAGTTGAACTCCAAATACTTTTTACGGAGTGAAAATACATGTCTACTCAATTCAAAAGCTTATTTAAAACGGATGAAGAAATCAAAAAAGATATAATTAGTGATTTTGCTAACGATCTTTTATTTGAAGCTAAAAAACTAGCTGATAAGCACGGAAAAAAAGAGTTCTTAAAGATGATAAAGTCCAAAGGTTAGATAAAATGCTGTTAATGGAAATTAATGGTTAATAAACAGAGCACTTAATCGGTAAAGGTATAAGTGTTTTTTTTGTATATTTCATTTAGCTTATTAAAATTACAACGTACTACCATCTCCTGTCTACTTACATGGTATATTTAAGGTGCGAGGTGATGATTTTGGGTGAAAGAAAAACTGCTGTTGGCTATATTCGTGTATCGACAGGCGTTCAAGCGAGAGACGGTTTTAGTTTAGATAATCAGGTAGAAGAAATTAGAAATAAATGTAAAAAGGAAGAATGGGAACTACTAGGGGTTTTTGACGATAAGGGTAAATCGGGAGCTTTATTGAATGAAAGACCAGGCTTACTTGAAATGATGAAATTTATTAAAGAGAATAATGTAAATTACCTTATCATCTATAAATTTAGTAGGTTAAGTAGAAACATAGAGAATTTATTTCTTATTACAAAACAGTTAGAAGATACGTCAACTCACCTTGTTTCGACTTCAGATAATATTAATACTGAAGGACCATTGGGGAAGGCTTTTATGGTATTAACAGGCCTTTTCGCAGAGATGGAACGAGATAATATTATTGAGCAAGTAAAAGGTGGGATGTCTCAGAAAGCAAGGGAAGGTGAGTGGAACGGTGGAACAGCACCTCTAGGTTACGACTTAGTTGATAAGAAGTTGATAATAAATGGAGAGGAATCTAAGACAGTTAAATTTATATATACTGAATATTTAAAGGGGAAAGGTTATAAGACAATAGCAGCACAATTAAACGATGACGGTATCAAAACTAAGATAGGTGGAACTTTCAGTGGTAATAGTGTAAAGGACATTTTAAGAAATCCAACTTTTTGTGGGAAAATTCGTTGGGGACATCGCAAAGATTGGGGTAAAAGATATTCTGATGGTAAGAGGAAGAGAGTCTACAATGAAGAACCTATAATTGTTGAAGGGAAGCATGATCCAATTATTGATGAAGCAACTTTCTCTAAAGTTCAGGAGTTAATCGATAATAACCCACGTCATCATATGAAAAGGTTTAATGGAAACCACTTACTTAGTGGATTACTTAAGTGTCCTGATTGTGGTAATGGTATGTCAATTCAACCTGTTAAAAATGGGAAGAGAACGTATGAATATTACACATGCAATCAATATATGAATCATAAGACTTGTAAGCCTAATACTATAAACAAAGCTAAAATTGAACCTGAATTTTTAGATATTCTTGAGAAGAAAGTTAATGAACCTGATTTTCAGAAAAGTATTTTAGCATCCCTAAACAGTTCTAACGAACAAGTAAAAGAATTTGAAAAAGTTATTAAGAGTAAAGATAGGGAAATTAAAGAATCTGAACAAAAATTAGAGGATATTATAGATGAACTACTTGAGGAAAGTAGTGAAAGAGTAAAAGAAGCTCTTAGAAAAAGAATGGATAAGCTTTCTTTGAGAATTGAAGAACTTCAAACTGATATATCAAAGAAGAAAGCTAGTATTAAAAATCTTGAAAGTCAAAACTTGAATCAGGATGAAATTGTCGAGGTCTTTAAGTCTGTTGGTAAAGCAATTAAATTGATAGAGGATAAAGAAAAACAACAATCCTTAGTTAGAATGCTTGTTGCCGAGATACAGGTTGAGAACAAGCATATAAAAGAGGTTCATTTCCGTTTTTCAAAAAAGTTTAGGATAGGGGGTGGTAAGGAGAACCGTACCATAAGTAAATGAGGTTTAAAAATAGAACCACCTAAAACATTGATATACAACATTTTGGGTGGTTTCCAATTTAATTATTAATAAAAATTTTCCTCGATAACTAAAAATTTATTTTCTACGACTTTATAATCACCATATTGTCTTGAAAGGTAAATCATTTTTTTCGGTTTTTCCCCTTTTGCAAATACTAATAAGAATTGAGTTTCCATGACATCAATTCCACCAAATAGAAATTTAATCCCAGTGGAGTCTTCAATCATTTGCCCCGTTGTATAAGGTCCAAATACATGGACGTTATCCCATTCAAAAACAGCTAGTGTTGTTAAATCAATTTGTATTTCCTCTGCTTCAATAAGAGCGTATATATCGCCAGATGAAATGGAATGTTGATTACCTAGAATCTCAAAAAAAATAGCAATAAAAATTGTGATAGTAAGAATGAGTAAGAAAACACTACTTTTACGTATAAAAGCCAGCTCCTTTTTAATAGCTAGGATGAAAGCTGCTTCTCACTGAAATAGAAGGATTGATTGGGCAGTCTTACTTTTCAGTGAGAGGAGAGAGTGAAGGGCATGCTTATTTAGGAATGCATAGCCCTCCTATCTGCAAATCAATTTAAAACTCTATACAAGTTCACAGCCCACCCTTACCATTCCTTTGGTTCATAGTCTAGTTCTGTAAATAATTGTGTGCGCTCTTTTTTTGATAAATCTCTCCATTGTCCAGGAGGAAGATTCCCTAAATGGATATTCATAATCCGAATTCTTTGTAGTCTGTAGACTTCGTAGCCTAACTCTTCGCACATGCGACGAATTTGGCGATTTAACCCTTGTGTTAAAGTAATTTGAAAATCAAATTTTGATAACGGTCTTACGTCACAAGGAAGTGTTTTTGTTCCTAATATCTTTACCCCTTCAGACATGTTCTTTACAAATTCAGGAGTGAGCGGCTTGTTTACTGAAACGATATATTCTTTTTCATGTTTATTTTCGGCACGTAAAATTTCATTGACGATATCACCATCGTTTGTTAGGAGTATTAAGCCCTCTGAATCTTTATCTAGTCGCCCAATATTAAAAATTCTTAACGGATGATTCACTAAATCAATAATATTTCCTTTTACTTTCTTTTCTGTTGTACTTGTAATACCTACAGGTTTATTTAAGGCAATATAGACATTATTTCTAGCGACTCGAACTGGTGCTCCATTTACTATGACATCATCCCCAGGCTCGACTTGATCGCCTATTTGTGCACGTTTTCCATTGATTGTGACTCTGCCTTCTTTAATTAACTTGTCCGCACCTCGCCTAGATGCTTTTCCAGCTTCACTAACATATTTATTAATTCGCATGTTAATCACGACCTTAAGTTTGATAATTGTTTATCCGCGTATCAAATATACCTTATTTTGAAGAGCGAATCAAAAACCTCATTTAAATAAATCACGGAGAATCGTATCATAAGTGACCGAAGATTATCTATAATAAATAAGATAGATTTTTTTATAGTAGTACCATGTGTGAAAGATGACTCAATTGGTCACCTGTTTGTTGTTTTTTTAGTAAGAAGACTTGGATAAACAGTGTTTAATAAAGCAAGCTTTGAATTGCTGTTAATTAGGGTGTGGCTGCTACTAATGCAACTTAAGCTAAGTTAGGTTGCGGACCTAAATCAACTGGTGGATATGGGATAGCTGGTGGAAGAATAGTCTTAGGAGGAATTTCTGTTGGATTAAGAATAGCAGTAGGTGGTTTAATGTCCTATAAAAGAGTAAAAGATGAAGCAGAAAAAATAAAAACAGTAATGTAAGCTGGGGCTCATTTATAATGAGCTCCAGCTTTCGTTCCACTTCTAAAACTTAAATAGGTGGTTCGCTATGAGAGTCTTTAATGCGTGTCGATATAAACCAGATACAACTGCTGCATTATTCGTATACATAATACTTGCAGCATATTCATTAGCTAAGTCTTCATTTAGTCCTTCAATCAACTTTTCCATTTTGGTATCCATTATCATCACTTTTTTACTTTCTATTACCGATGGTTAAGACTGAAGCGATACCGGGGGTCCAAGTTTTTTCTCTATAAATTTCTTTAAATACTGTTTAATTGGAAGTTGTTGTTTTCTTGTTATAGAGCGTTGTTGTTTTGTAAATTCAAGAAAACCAATGTATTCTTCTGTTGTTAGTCCCATCTCTAGTGCTTCAGATATGATATCGTCCCATGCAGCATCAGATGGTAATAATGGGCTCTCAGCTAACATTCTATCACTGGAGACTCCTAACGTAGACGAGATTCTTTCTAGAAATTGCATAGAGGAATTTAAGTAAAGGTTTCTTTCAATGGAGATTAAATAGGTTTTGTCTACATCTGCAAGTTCTGCAAGTTTAGAGAGAGATAACCCTTTTTCCATACGATACTTTTTTACTGTTTCACCAACCATACATATTCACCTTTTTTTTCATATTTTTCGTGCTTTATTACCTATACGTAAGTGCCCATTATTTTAAGGGGAGTAATGAGAATAAAGTGAGTAATAATGTAAATAGCATCGGTCCCGTTGAAGCAGCTAGCGAGGGTCTTTTTTAATATTTGATTACAGCCATAAGAATAACAATTTACCATCTATGCTATTTCTTTACCATCACTTTCCGATAAATTTACCACTTGATGCCAACTTGTTTACCGATAGAAAAACGTCAACGATTGAAAAAGCCTAATCCTCCTTATCTTTAACGAGGATTTAGACTTTGGTTTTACATCAGGCGTGCTATTTGTGGAATATCATTTTGCTATTGCACAGTATACTGTGCAGCAAATGGTCTTTGTTTCGTCTTTCTTCTTCAACATTAGGACCCAGTTAGTTAAGTAAGCCATGCCTAATTTAGATGAATGATTTGTAATAAGTAAACTTAGGTAATACACCTAACCTGTGCTAATTGACATATCGAAAAAAAATCGATATATAATAACAACTATGGAACCAATCGATGTATTTAAGGTGTTATCAAACAAAACTAGACTTAACATTTTACAGTGGCTGAAGGAACCAGAGAAGCATTTCCCTAAACAAGGCGCTCACCTGCCAAAGGAGGTAAGTTATAAAGGGGGAGTATGTGTAGGAGTCATTCAAGAAAAAGCCGAAGCTTCTCAATCTACGGTATCTTACTACTTAAATATGATGCAGAAAGCTGGTCTTCTTGAATCTGTTCGTTATGGTCAGTGGACGTACTATCGAAGAAACGAAGAAGTCATTCGTCAATTTGCTGAATATCTTAAAACAGAAATCTGAGTTGGTTGATTTCTGTTTTTTTTATAAAATAATATATCGATTATTCTAGATATCTAAAAATAAAGATAATGAACTCAGGAGGGATTCATTTAATGCGTTACATCTCATATATATTAGCGTTATTAGCAGGGGCAGCGCTTATTTTTGAAGGAGCTATTTACGGTGAATTAGGGAAAACGATAGGAAAGCTCGAAACAAGTTTTTATAACTTCTTTGTGGGTTCAATCATCCTCGGATTATTATGGCTTTTCTTTGGAAAAGGTAAACTTTCCTATGCGATTGAAGCACCTATATGGACATTACTTGGTGGTGTCTTGGGGGTTGTTTATTTAACATCTATTGTGATTAGTGTTCCATTTGTTGTGTCGGAATAACTATGGTTGCAGTCATTATTGGTCAATTAGTGATGAGTATGGTGATTGAACATTATGGTTGGCTTGTAATCGGCATTGTTACTGACAATTTCGGCTGGTTCAATAGTTTAGTCATTCCTTTAGATATGAAACGTTATTTTGCATTACTGTTTATGATTATTGCTCTTTATTTTATCTATAAAGGAAATAAACGTGCTGCGCAGCAAGGGTTACCCCATAATCAATAGGAGTGCAGTGGTAAACTACCTGTCATTCTTTGGTACACTTCTTGTCATTTGGTGGTAACTACTATGTCAGAGGTGGTACATTTCAATGGCTATAATCAATATTAGGGGAGAGGGAGTAAAGAGAGTTTAATTAGATTAGGAGGGGCCTTTTTTTTGGTTCATGGTGATTTTTTCTAACGTATTTTCGTGCATACAAATTACGTTTACTAGTTTACAATACGTAAACGTAATGAATACAAATACGTTTACGTGTACACAATCATGTTTACATACTGTGATTACAATATGTGTACAATGTTGTAATGGACGTTTACATTATTGTTTACAAAGTGTTGCAAAAAGTTTACAAGTTTACAGTTATATTTCTTTTCTCTAAGTGTATTGCAGTATCTATTAATACCCTTTAACCTTATAATAAGGAATGAGATTATACATAATGATTAAAATAAGCGAAAAAGGGATGATATTTTATGGTCAAATCAAGAGTGGCAGCTATTGATGTTGGAAATGATTCTATTAAGGCAATTTTAGGAGAATTAGATTACGAGTTAAATATTCCTAACATTATTGCTAGAGATACGGAAGACCGTCCGGTAATTGGAATAGAAGAATTAGATAATAAAGATCCTCTAGATGGAATTCATGTAAAAGTACATTCTCCAGCATTGAAAGAAAATAATGTTATTTATCGAGTTGGCGTTCTAGCAACAAAAAGTCATAATGCGACGGAATTAGACCCTGGTAGCAGTAAGTCAGAAGAAGATCAAACGTTAGTGATGCTTCTGACAACATTGGCATTAGATGCAGTAAGAGAGGAAAATCGAGACATTTTCAAAAAAACAAACAATGTGGTAGATGCAAATTATACGGTAGGAACTGGTCTTCCTCTTCGTGAAGTTAAAGAGGGTAGGGATGCTGGGTATCGTTCAAAATTAATAGGGTCTGTCCATCAAGTAGAATTTTTAGTAACTCCGAAGTACCAGGGGTTAAAAGTAAATATAAAGTTTGATGAAGTAAAGGTATATCCAGAGGGATTTGCAGCTTACATTAATTTAGTAATGGATAGTAATCTAAAAGTTATTAATAGGGATTTAATTGATAAAAGAATATTAATCCAAGACATTGGTGGGTTATCGACGGATATTGCTGTTATTAAGAATCGAAACGTTGATGATGATAAGGCTCAAGGGTTTAATCTTGGTGTATCAGAGTCACTAGAAGAGATAAGAGAAGAAATTAGAAAGAAACACGGCATTGAATTAGATAGCCGTAGAGATGTTGTTGAAATAATTACTAAGAAAAATGATCGAAATCATATAATGGTTAAAGGAAGTAGGACAAGTGTCCATGATATTACGGATCGCATACTTCTTGATTTAGCTAAGAAACAATATCGATTATTACGTAATACATGGCAGAAGAATTCTCAAACAGAAATCTGTTATTTTGTAGGTGGCGGCTCCATCGTTTTAAAGGAGTATATTAAAGCTTTAAATAACAGTCTTGATGGTTATAATATTGATTTCTTTGAAGATGAAAAAGAAAGTATATGGATGATGGCAAATGCTTATTATAAGTTAATTACCGACTACACGAGAAAAGTAGAGAAGCAAAATGCGGTCAAAGAGCCTACAAAGAGCTAAGGTGATTTTATGAAAAACTCTAACCAGGTTGAAATTAAGAGGGGCCAAGCAATTTCTTTCCGGGTCCCTTCAGATACACCTGACCATTTATTAAAGCACTTGCAAAGGTTAAAGGAAACAGAAAGAAGAAATTTTTCAAGTAAAATTGCAGAGTTTGTAATGCAAGGAGTTGTAAGCTCTAATGTGAAAGAACGGGAAACGATTACAATTCCACTTCCCCATAAACTAAGTAAGTCACAACGAGACTGGTTAAAGCATGAACATTCGGAAGCCTTAATAGGAAATATTGTTTATCAACTATTAACAGACCCAGTTCGTTCTACTGCATTACTTGCTTCCTTTAATAGTAATTCCTTGGATATTGATCGTGTGTTGTACTTACAGGAGGATTTAGACATTACTGTTCCTAAAGAACCCTTCGAGGATGACAACCAGTTAAATTCTACTGAAGAGGTAGCTTCAACTAATGATTTAGAAATAATCGATGATGATTTAAGTGACTTTAATTGGGAAGAGATAAGACAAGAACAACCTGAAACCGAAAAGGAAGACGAAGAAACAGAAGATAATCTTCAAGACCTCCTAGGTGATTTTTTAGATAAAATGAATAAGTAGACCTTGACTAAATGCTTGAATATGGTGGCGTATAATTATGGTCTAAGGAATGCCTAAGTAATTTATAAGTTATGTAGACTGAAAATATGGCATAAATATAAAGTGAAACCAAAGTCAAACCCTTTATAATAAAATGGGTAATGACTTTGGTTTTTTGTTAGTTCTTAGGGGCTTCTAGACGGTGTTTTTGTTTTTAAACTGTAACAGTACAGGTGGGCTCAACACTGAAAATTATCAGCTTTTAAACACCTTTTAACTATCATATAACAGTAAATAAATCTTTTAATATTATGATTATAGTGATAGACTATGATCATGATATAATTGATCCAGAAAAGATGTGTGAATAGGTCGCGTCCTGGCTTGCTGTGGCGCTTACATCCTTTCTGCAAATCTTAGGTGATAAGGAAGGTTAAAATGAGTAACAGACAAACCAACACAGACGTAATCTTAATTGGTGCCGGTGTTATGAGTGCAACTTTGGGGGTTCTTCTGAAAGAACTAGTACCGGACTGGAAAATTACAGTATTTGAGAAGCTTTCAAAAGCAGGAGAGGAAAGCTCTAACGAATGGAATAATGCTGGAACGGGGCATGCAGCATTGTGTGAACTTAACTACACGAACCAAAAACCGGATGGTTCTGTAGATATAAGTAAAGCTATTAAAATTAATGAACAGTTTCAGGAGTCAATGCAGTTCTGGTCTTATCTTGTGAATCGTAAGTTGATAAGTAGTCCACAAGACTTTATTATGTCATTGCCTCATATGAGCTTTGTACAAGGGGAACAAAATGTTACTTTTTTAAAGAATCGTTTTGAAGCAATGTCAAAAAATCCTTTGTTTGAAGGAATGGAGTTTTCAGACAAACCAGAAAAGCTAGCTGAATGGATTCCACTTATTATGCAAGACAGAGTTTCTAATGAACCGATAGCAGCAACAAAAATTGATTCTGGAACTGATGTTAATTTTGGTGCTTTAACGCGCATGTTGTTTGACCACTTAAAGAACAAAGACGTTGACATCAAGTACAAACATACTGTTCAGGATATTAAACGTGATAGCGACGGCTCATGGAAAGTGAAAGTACATGATGACAGTATTGGTAGTAGTGAATATCACACTGCAAAATTTGTTTTTATCGGTGGCGGTGGAGGAAGCATACATTTACTGCAAAAATCCGGTATTCCTGAAGGAAAACAAATTGGAGGATTCCCAGTAAGTGGAATATTTATGTCGTGTAATAATCCAGATGTCGTAGCGCAGCATCATGCGAAGGTTTATGGAAAAGCTAAGGTTGGTGCTCCACCAATGTCTGTCCCGCATCTTGATACAAGATATATTGACAATAAAAAATCGTTACTTTTTGGGCCATTTGCTGGTTTCTCACCAAAGTTCTTAAAAGAAGGGTCAATGTTGGATTTAGTATCGTCGGTAAAGCCGAATAATGTCTTTACTATGTTAGCGGCAGGAGCAAAAGAAATGCCATTGACGAAATATCTAATTCAACAAGTGATGTTATCGAAAGAACAGCGTTTGGAAGAGCTGCGTGAATTTATCCCGAATGCAAAAAGTGAGGATTGGGATTTAATCGTAGCAGGTCAACGTGTTCAAGTTATTAAAGATACCGAAGCTGGTAAAGGAACTCTTCAATTTGGTACGGAAGTAATTACTGCTGAAGATGGCTCGATTGCAGCATTGTTAGGAGCGTCTCCGGGTGCGTCAACTGCTGTTTCTGTCATGCTTGAGGTAATTAACAGATGTTTCCCTGAACATAAGGAAGAGTGGGAACCAAAAATCAAAGAGATGATTCCTTCTTATGGATTATCACTAGTGAATAACCCAGACCTTATCAAAGAATTACATGCTTCAACAGAACAGACGCTAGGCCTAACAGATAAAGTAAATGAAAATCAGAAAAAAAAAGGTAACTTAGTGAAAGCATAAATCGCCATATTGGTGGGTTTATGCTTTTTTTTAGCTCTATTGACTAGTCATAAGAAGCCTAATATAAAAGAATTCATTTAAATTGTCTTTGTAGGTTAACTTTAGTAATAATTGCATAGTATAAGCATAACATTCGTAAATCTATAGGAAAGATTGGAGAGCTAGTCTGTGCTTATTTATGGAATACTATTTCTTTTAGTTTATGGAGTTCTTGTCCTTTATATAGGTTGGAGTGGTTGGGGATGGGTGAAGTCTAGGGTAGAGAGTGAAATCTCATGGAGGATTAAACTCCTTTATATTATTAGTTTAACAATTGTTTCTCTTTCTTTTGTATTAGGGAGATTATTTGAAAATGTAATTTTGCATCTCATAGGTACTTTTTGGATGGCTTTATTTTATTTATTGGTTATTATTTTACCATTAATGCATTTAAGTGTTTGGATTTTGCGGTATACTCCCTTACCTAAGTATCATCTTGAAAAATGGCCTAAAATTATTACTTTAGGACTGATTTTATCATTAGTTACCTTTGGAGTATTTAATGCTTATAGTCCTAGGGTGCAAAGCTATGACATTCAAATTGAGAAAAATACTCTAGCGACAGAACAATTATCAATTGTCATGGCGTCTGATATGCATTTTGGATTACTTTCTGGTAAAAACCATGCGAAACGAATGGTCAATAGTATTAATGCGCTTGCACCTGATATCGTAGTATTTCCTGGGGATATTGTCGATGATGAAATTGATCATTTTATGAATCAAGGAATTGATAATATTTTAGCGCAAATCAACGCGCCATATGGGGTATATGTTTCTTTGGGTAATCATGATAGGCATAATGGGCCTATTGAAGAATTAATAAATACGCTGGAAAGAGGCGAACTGAAAGTATTATATGATGAAGTTATCACAGTTAATGATGATATTATTTTAATTGGAAGAAGAGACTTTAGTGATTCTGAACGAAAAGAACTTGCTACTTTAACAGAGGGAATAGATAGTTCAAAACCAGTCATTCTTTTAGAGCATCAGCCATATGATTTGGATATTGCTCAGCAACAAGGAATTGACCTGGTTCTCTCAGGACACACTCATCTTGGACAAGTATTTCCAGGAAATCTTATTACAAGTCAGATTTACAAAAATAACTGGGGCCTTTTGAAGGTGGATCAACTCCATTCCATCGTATCATCTGGATATGGATTTTGGGGACCGCCTATACGAATAGGCTCTAGGTCAGAACTTGTACAAATTGATGTGTCTATTGGTTTATAGATACTAACTCCTTGAACAGATAAAAGTTTAAGGAGTTTATGCCGCCGTTCATAATATTGTCATTATTTACAATATAGTAATTACAATGTTAATAACTTAACTCCTAAAGTAACCTGATATAATAGAAGGTATGACAAAAATGATAGAAGGGTTGACAAAATGGAACCTCAAGTAGAATTGAATAGTAATAATGGTTCACTGAGAACGAAAGTTAGACAATTAGTAGAACATAAATATTTTCAACCGATTGTCATTGCGATTATTCTCTTAAACGGTCTAATTATTGTTACCGAGACATATTTGACTGGAAATAGTATATTACTAGTTCTAGATCAAATTATTGTATGGATTTTTGTAATAGAGCTATTTTTAAAGATAATTGGTCTTGGTTTCAAAGGGTATTTTTCAGATAGGTGGAATCTATTTGATTTTAGTATTGTTGTAGCGAGTTTAGTATTTTACTCGACTCCTTTTGTAAGTGTTCTAAGGTTAATAAGGGTATTACGCTTAATAAGAATGATCCCAGCTATTCCGGCACTACGAAAAATAATCGATTCATTAATGAAATCTGTACCAGCTTTAATAGGGATTTTGGGATTATCAGTTTTACTATTCTCTATTTATGCCATTATTGGAACGACATTTTTCAGTGAAGTACTTCCGTATGAGTTTTTCGGAAGCTTTCATACTGCATTATTTACGTTGATGCAAGTTGTTACATTTGAATCATGGGCGAGTCAGGTTGCTAGACCGATAATTAATGAAATCCCATGGGCTTGGGCTTACTTTGTCTCATTTATCATCATTGGTGCTTTAGTTATTTTAAACCTTGTAGTTGCTGTGATTTTAAGCTACTTAGGTCAAGATGACGAAGCGATTCGTGAGGAACAAATGGAGAGAGTATCCAAAGAAAATCAAGAGCTAAGGAAAGATATTCAAGAAATTAAACAATTAATACTCGATAGTAATAAAAATATAAGTAACAAATCATAAATAAAAGAAGAACAGGGAGTGAGTGTGAACTGAGCCCTGTTCTTTTTCAATTAATGCTGTTCTTTTTCGTTGCGCTACTCATTCAGCTATTTAAATGGTTGTATAGATTTTCGTACAATTGTTAGTCTAACGCGATAAATGTTACTTTAAGGTTTATACTTATAGTGAACACTCCCTTAGCTTCATTAGATTAACAATGGAAGGAGTCACGGACGATGGATAATGAAGAAAATCAACAAAATAAGTCGTATAACCTTGATATCGACACGGTCATTAAAGAATTAGCTACTGACCTTTCAAATGGTCTTCAAGAACACGAGATTTCCAAAAGATTAGAAGATTATGGGGTTAATGAGCTTCCAGAGGCAAAGAAAGAATCTTCCCTCGTTAAGTTCTTGAAACATTTTAACGATGTCCTCATTTATGTCCTGTTAGCAGCAGCCATTATTACTGGTGTTCTAGGTCATTATATCGATACAGCAGTAATTGTGATGGTAGCAGTCGTCAATGCGTTTATCGGCTTTCTTCAAGAAAATAAAGCTGAAAAAGCATTAAATGGAATCAAGAAAATGTTGTCATTAAAAGCAAATGTCATTAGGGATGGAAAAAGAAGTGAAGTCGATTCTAACCAAATAGTTCCGGGAGATATCGTTATTCTTAGTGCAGGAATAAAAATACCAGCAGATATAAGAGTAATTAAATGTGAGAATTTAAAGGTAGAAGAATCAGCACTCACTGGGGAATCTACAGCCGTTCAAAAGAACCCTGCAAAGCTTCCTGATAATACGGTCCTTGGGGATCGTATAAATATGGTCTTTTCAGGAACATCTGTTGCATCGGGAACAGGAGTAGGGATCGTCACTGCTACTGGGAAAGATACAGAGCTAGGAAAAATTAATAAATCGATATCTGAAGTTGAAGTGCTTAAAACACCTCTAATAAAGCAAACGGATAACTTTGGAAAGATGGTCGCACTTGTTATTCTAGTAGCTGCTATTTTTATGTATGGCTTTGGCTATTTTTTACGAGATTATCCTGCTGGAGAGTTGCTTCTTTCTGTTATTGGTCTTGCAGTGGCTGCGATACCTGAGGGGTTACCTGCTATTGTTTCAATTATTTTAGCCTTAGGTGTGCAAAATATGGCAGGCAAAAAAGCGATAGTACGTAATCTTCCATCCGTTGAAACGCTAGGAGCCGTATCTGTTATTTGCTCGGATAAAACAGGAACGTTAACAAAAAATGAAATGACAGTAACATCAGTTGTAACTAAGAATGAACAATATGATATTACTGGCACAGGCTATTCACCAGAAGGAAAGATAGTAAAAGCTAGTAAGCAAGTAAATGTAGATGAGGAACCATTCCTTAAAGAAATGCTAACATGTGTTAATACTTGTAATGATGCTAGCTTACGAAAAAACGAAGATGATCAGTGGGTAATTATCGGTGAACCAACGGAAGGCTGTTTGCTAACATTAGTAGAAAAAGCAAACACAACGATAGAAAAATTTGATGTTCAATCAAAGATTCCCTTTGATTCCGAATATAAATATATGGCAACTCTAGTTGAAAATAGGGGCGAGAAAATCATATATATTAAAGGAGCCCCAGACCGTTTATTTAATATGGTAAGCTCGGATGTTGATTCGGCATTTGATCGGGGTTATTGGGAAGGCAAGGTTAGTGAGTTTGCTAGTACAGGTCAGAGAGTAATTGGAGCCGCTTATAAAAAAGTATCTTCTGATGTTACTTCAATTGACCATGAGGATTTAAAAAAGGGTGTTGTTTTATTAGGATTAACAGGAATTATTGACCCTCCAAGAGAAGAGGCTGTTATTGCCATCAATGAATGTGCAAAAGCAGGGATAAAAGTTAAAATGATTACTGGAGATCATAAAGATACAGCAATGGCAATTGGAAAGCAATTAGGAATTGGGAACGGTGAATTAGCTTTAGAAGGAAAAGATATCGATCAGATGTCCGTTAATGAGCTTGCAGAGGCAGTTAATACGTATGATGTCTTTGCTAGAACAAGCCCAGCGAATAAGTTACAACTTGTGACAGCTTTACAAGAAAACGGTCATATATGTGCAATGACGGGTGATGGTGTTAATGATGCCCCTGCCCTTAAACGAGCAGATATTGGTGTTGCGATGGGGATTAAAGGGACTGAGGTTGCTAAGGATGCATCCCAAATGATTCTCGTGGACGATAATTTCAAAACAATTGTAAATGCTGTACAAGAAGGAAGAAGAGTATATGATAACTTAAAGAAAACGATTTTATTTATTTTGCCTACAAATGGTGCACAGGCATTTCTAGTAATGGCAAGTATTTTGCTTGGAATGACAATGCCATTAACTCCTGTTCAAATTCTTTGGGTCAATATGGTCATTGCAGTCACACTATCTTTAGCTCTTGCTTTTGAACAATTAGAAAAAGGGACGATGAATAAACCACCAAGGCCATTAAATACTCCTTTGTTAAGTGGATATTATATTTTCCGAATTGGATTTGTGTCATTACTCATTGGAGGTGCCACACTATTAATGAATATTGACCTCATTAATAGAGGGTATGAACAAGCGGTAGCGAATACGATAACGCTACATACGATAGTCATTTTACAGCTTCTGTATTTATTTAATTGTAGAAGTGAAAGTGAATCTCCATTTAATCGGGATTTCTTTTCAAATAAGGCTGTATTTATCGTTTCAGCGGCATTATTGCTTTTACAGTTCATGATTATCTATGTTCCGTTTATGAATACAATCTTTGGGACAGCACCAATTGAAATGAAATACTGGATTGTTCCATTCGCAATGGGAATAGGTATCTTTATCATTGTTGAAGTTGAAAAGTTTTTAACGAAAATGATTACAAGAAAATAGTAGAAAAAAGAGTGTGTCTTCATAATAGTGGAGACACACTCTTTTCGTATTGATAGTTGGATGTAATAAAAGAAAAGGCTTACATTTAAGAAGAGCGCTCGCTCAGCTATATGAATTCAGGAAAAAGAATTTATTATGCAATACCTTCTTGTTGGTTTTGTGCAGTTTCCTTTTCTACTTTTTTAATGTCTAACTGAATTAAGACTGAAACAAGTAGAGCAAAGATAATTAAACCAGAGAATACGTAGAATACTGGAATATAGCTTTCTGTTCTTTCTCTAATTTGGGAAACTAATAGAGGTCCTAAAATACCGCCAATTGACCAAGTTGTAAGTAAGTAACCATGTATTGCACCTAGTTGCTTTGTTCCGAATAAATCTCCAATATAGGCAGGTAAATTTGAAAATCCTCCACCATAACAGCTGACAACAATAAAAATTAATGCCTGGAATATTAAAATATTTGTTATAGCCGGGAATGTAATAAATGCAATGATTTGTAGAATGAAAAAGATCATGAACACTGTCGGACGTCCTATGTAATCGGAAATCGCTGCCCATCCAAGTCTGCCACCACCATTGAATATTCCCATAAGTCCAACCATCGTAGCTGCAGCTGCTGCAGATAGACCTACAACTTCTTGTGCCATTGGTGAGGCTACTGAAATCATCATAATTCCGGCTGTCGTGTTTATAAGCATCATAGTCCATAACATCCAGAAGCGTCTTGTTCTTACAGCTTCTCTCGCAGTAAGCTGAGATAAGTCCTTCTTAATTACTTTTTTACCAGATGCAATATCTTTTTTCATAGTAGCTGGCATCCAACCTTCAGGAGGTGGAGCAATATAAGAAGCACCTAACATCATGAAGATAAAGTAACTAGCACCTAAAATATAGAATGTAGCTGAAATCCCTATAGATTGCATTAGGTTTGCTGCGATTGGAGCAGTAATTAATGCACCAGCACCAAATCCCATAACCGCCATCCCTGTTGCAAGACCTCTACGATCTGGGAACCATTTAACTAAGGTAGAAACTGGTGAAATGTATCCAAGTCCCATTCCAAGTCCACTAGCAATCCCATACGTGAGAAGAAACAATAGTTGAGAGTCAATGGCAATTGCAATCCCTGAGCCAGCTTGGCCTAAACCAAAGAGTACAGCAGCGAGCATTGCTGACTTTCTCGGTCCGTGCTTTTCAACAAAGGGTCCAAAGAATGCAGCAGCAATCCCTGCAAGCGCCATCATAAATGTAAACGCTATCGTAATTTCAGTTGTTGACCAACCCATCGTGTCTCTAATTGGGTTTGTGTAGACACTGTAAGCGTATGCAGCACCAATTGACAAATGGATTGCAATAGCAGATAAGGCAATTAACCAACGATTTTTGTTCGTGTTCAAATTCATCTCCTCCTCATCACATTTGTAATATAAAAAGAATTCCAAAAATTAAAAATATAAAGCTGGTAATTATAAGGATAAAGGGCAATAGCTTGTAAATCAAATAAAAATAAAAAATAAAATAATTTAAAATATTTGTAATTTTATGATAAATTGGTAACTAAATGAAGTTTTTTTATATAAAGTAAGGGTGATTTAGTTTTAATACTAAATCACCCTTACTAAAATTTATGCTAATACAAGCTTCTGTTTAAGCTTCTGTAACATATCCTCTGTCATTTTTGTAAGGTCATAATCAGCTTTGAAACCCCACTCTGCTTTAGCAGCTGAGCAATCGATAGCATTTGGCCAACTCTCAGCTATTGATTGTCTAACCGGGTCTACTTGATAGTCAAGAGTGAAGGTAGGAATATGCTTGCGAATCTCAGCCGCAATTTCCTCAGGATCAAAGCTCATTGCTGTTACATTAAAAGAATTACGATGGATTAACTTAGTTGGATTAGCTTCCATTAATTTGATGACAGCATTTAATGCATCGGGCATATACATCATATCCATGTAAGTACCCTTTGCAATATATGATGTATAATGAGATTTTTCAATCGCACTATAGTAAATATCTAATGCATAATCAGTTGTTCCTCCACCTGGTGGAGCAACATAGGAGATTAACCCTGGGAAGCGAAGTCCTCGCGTATCGACTCCAAATTTCTGATAGTAATAGTCACAAAGTAGTTCTCCAGAAACTTTGTTTACTCCATACATCGTTGTAGGACGTTGGATCGTATCTTGTGGTGTTTGATCTTTAGGTGTTGATGGTCCAAATGCACCAATAGAACTAGGTGTGAAAAATTTGCAATCCAGTTCTCTTGCAACCTCAAGAGCGTTAACTAGACCACCCATATTTAAATTCCAAGCTAGTAGTGGATTTTTTTCAGCAGTTGCTGATAATAGTGCTGCTAAATGAATAACTGTATCTACTTGATATTTCTTTGCTACTTGAAACATTGCCTTTCCGTCAGTCACATCTAAAATTTCAAATGGACCAGAATGAACAACATCACTATCATTATTTCTAATATCAGTAGCTATTACATTTTCAGCACCGTAAATATTTCTCATTTTAGATGTAAGTTCTGAACCAATCTGACCTAAAGAACCAGTAATTAAGATTTTCTTCATATCAATTCCTCCAGTTTCTCCCTGATGTAATTTCTATTTTTGCTTATTCTCACATTACATTTAACCGAGAAAATTCCTATATTATTTCTAATTCTTTTCCGACTTTTTCATATATAGCTATTGTTTCATCTAACATTTCTTTTGTATGTGCTGCTGTTGGCATGTTACGTACACGTCCTGTACCTTGTGGGACTGTAGGGAAAACTATGGATTTAGCGTAGACACCTTCTTCAAATAGTCTCTTACTAAACTGCTGTGTTAGCTTTTCTTCCCCAATAATACAAGGAGTAATTGGTGTTTCACTATCACCTATGTTAAAGCCAAGTTCCTTTAAACCTTTCTTTAAATAGTCTCCGTTCTCCCATAGGCGGTCATGCAGTTCTGTGCTTTCCATTAAAATCTCAATTGCTCGAATACACGCAGCAATATCAGCTGGCGGTAAAGATGTAGAGAATAAGAAAGGTCTACTTCTAACTTTTAACCACTCAATTAACTCGCTCTTTCCAGCAACATAACCACCTACGACACCAATTGCTTTTGATAATGTACCGATTTGGAAATCAACTTTATCAGAAAGGCCAAAATGCTTAACAGTTCCAGCGCCTTTCCCTAATACACCAGATCCATGTGCATCATCAACGTACGTAATTAAGTCAAACTCCTCAGCAATTTTCACGATTTCAGGTAAGTTAGCAATGTCACCATCCATTGAGAATACGCCGTCAGTAATGACCATGATTTTGTTATATAGAGCTGATTCCTTTGCTGCCTTTGCCTTTGCTCTTAAATCGTCCATATCTGAATGATTCACGCGAATAATTTTTGCTTTTGAAAGACGACATCCATCAATAATAGAAGCGTGGTTTAACTCATCAGATAGAATTGCATCATTCTTATCCATCACAGCAGAAATAGCTGCCATATTACAATTAAATCCTGATTGATAAGCAATTGCTGCCTCAGTATGTTTAAATTCAGCGATTTTCTCTTCTAACTTTACGTGAAGGTCTAATGTTCCGTTTATTGTACGAACAGCACCAGCCCCTACACCGAACTCTTTTATTGCCTTTGAAGCCACTTCCTTTAGTCGGTCGTCTGTTGCTAATCCTAAGTAATTATTTGATGATAAGTTAATTAAGGTATTTCCGTTAATTGTTATTTTAGGTCCGTTTGCACTTTGTAGTGGGTCTATTTCATTAAATAACCCTTTTGATTTCAAATCAGAAATATTTTCTTTTAAAAAGCGATCTAATACTATGCTTGACACATTTATTCCTCCTCAATTGGTAAAAATACAATTGTAGTGTTCTTCTCAAAAACATAAATGTCTTTATGGAGTGTACAATATAATATGATTAATTCCTTTGTTTAATAGGTTTTCTTGTTTTATACTTTACCATACATTTGATTATATGTTTATACCCAAAAGACATATTCTTATTTTTTTTAGATAATATTATTAAACAAACGGAAAAGAAATATTCTAGTTCAAATGTATACCAATTGATTGTTAAGGCTACTTTGAGTAAAATAAGGTAGAATTTTAAAGTGTTGAAATGAGGGTAACCAATGAATAAAGAATCCATTTATGGATTAACATTAGAACAATTGACGTCTTGGCTTGAGGGATATGGGCATAAAAAGTTCCGAGCATCACAGGTGTGGGACTGGCTATACAAGAAAAGAGTTACGTCATTCGCTGAAATGACGAATGTGAATAAGGATTGTCGTGAGTTATTAGAAGCAAACTACGTCATTCAAACATTAGAGTTACACATTAAACAGGAATCTTCTGATGGAACAATTAAGTTTCTATTTAAATTAGAAGATGGTAATTTAATTGAAACAGTATTGATGAGACATAAATATGGTCTTTCTGTTTGTGTAACAACACAAGTAGGCTGTAATATCGGATGTAGTTTTTGTGCAAGTGGATTATTAACAAAAAGCCGTGACTTATCAAGTGGTGAAATTGTAGAGCAGATTATGAATGTTCAACATCATTTAGATAGTGTAGGAGAAGATGAAAGAGTAAGTCATGTAGTTGTAATGGGAATTGGTGAGCCATTTGATAATTTTGAAAACCTTGTAGACTTTTTAGAGGTAATTAAGGATCAAAAGGGACTTGCTATTGGTGCGAGACATATTACAGTATCAACGAGTGGTCTTGTTGATAAAATTTATGAATTTGCTGATTTAAAACTACAGGTTAACTTAGCTATTTCATTGCATGCTCCAAATAATGAGCTTAGAACACGAATTATGAAAATTAACAGGGCTTTTCCACTAGAGAAGTTGATGGAGGCAATCAATTATTATGTGGAGACAACAAATAGAAGAATTACGTTGGAGTACATTTTACTAAAAGGTGTCAACGATCAGAAGGAACAAGCTCTCGAGCTTGCAGCTTTAATCGGTAATAAGCGCCATCTTGCATATGTAAACTTAATTCCATATAATCCTGTTGATGAACATGACCAGTATCAAAGAAGTGATAAAGAGTCTGTACTAGCATTTTATGACACGTTAAAAAAGAAAGGGATTAATTGTGTCGTTAGACAAGAGCATGGAACAGACATTGATGCTGCATGTGGTCAGTTAAGAAGTAAGCAAATTAAAAAGGGACAAAAATAAAAATATTTATAGAAGAGCGTATCCTATCGGGGTACGTTTTTTTGCTTTTATCTTAGCTTCAAAAAGTGTTTTGTTAATTAAGATAATATAGTAGAAAATTAACTCGATACTTGTCAATTAATTAGATAAGTCTAACTTCATATGTTTTTTAATAACATTTATTAATATAGTATAATTCAAAATTTTTTTAATATATAAATTTTCAGTCTTTACAAATATATTAGAATATAGTAATTTTATATGTATCAGTTTTGTTTCGTTGTAATCAAAACGTAACAAAACATCCGGATTTTTCTCTAATGATTAAAATGTGGTAGTTTAGTAGTTTTGTTTTTTAGTTTCTTGTTTGTAATAGAGTAGCTAAAAAACTAGAAGATATTTCTTCTTTCTATCATTTTTTTACTTAGAAAAAAGTCTGAGTAAAACAAAAAAACAAGGGGGCACATCATGGTTAAAAGTAAGTTTTTAAGAGCAGGTGTATTTTCGATTGTAGCGTCATTGATGCTAGTTGGCTGTTCGAACGATTCAGATGTAAGCAGTGAACAAGAACCAGAAACAGATGGAGACACATCGACTGAGGAAGTTGCAGGCGGGGGAGACCTAATTGTAGGTGTACTTTCTGATGCTACTTCATTGGATCCACATATTTCAAGTGATGTACCATCAGGGGTTATCCAAGTAAATATGTTCGAAACGTTAACAAAATTTAATGAAGATATGGAGTTAGAGCCTTTACTTGCTGAAAGCTGGGAACCGGTTGAAGAACAAGTTTGGGAATTCAAGCTTCGTGAAGGTGTTCAGTTCCATGATGGTACTGATTTTAACGCAGAAGTTGTAAAAGCTAACGTTGAACGTTTACTAGACGAGGAGCTTGCTTCTCCACGTCGTATGCTAGTTGAACTAGTTGAAGAGATTGTTGTTGTAGATGACCACACAATTCAGTTTGTAATGGAGGAGCCGTTTGCTCCACTTCCTGCACACTTTGCTCATTACTCAGCAAGTATTGTAAGCTTAGGTTCAATTGAAGAAGATTATGCTGCTGTAGAAGCTGGTGCACAGCATGGTACGTATATTAATGAAAATCCTGTCGGAACTGGATTTTTCGAATTTGTTAGCTGGAATCCAGGTACAGAAATCCACATAACAAACTTTGACGGATACTGGGGCGACAATGCAAAAGTAGATTCAGTAACATTTAAAGTTATTCCTGAAGATTTAACACGTTTAGCTGAATTAGAAACGGGTGGAGCTCACATTATTGACCCAGTTCAAGTAAGTGATCTTTCACGTGTAGAAAACACAGATGGTATCCATGCATACCAAAGAAATCGTGCGACAGTAACATATATGGGCTTTAACAATCAGAAAGCACCATTTGATGATGCAAGAGTACGTATGGCAGTTGCAAAAACAATTAACAAAGATACAATGGTTGATGGAGTTTTAGATGGTATTGGTGAAAAAGCAATTGGACCAATCAATGATACACAATGGGGTTACAGTGACCAAGTAAATGTTATCGAGCGTGATGTTGAAGCAGCGAAAGAATTATTAGCTGAAGCTGGATATGCAGATGGATTCAGCACAACTATTTACACAAATGATAACCGTGAAAGAATGGATAATGCAGAAATCATTCAAGCAGATTTAAGAGAAATTGGTATTGAAGCTGAAATCGAAGTTGTTGAGTGGGGAGCTTACCTTGATATGACAGGTGCTGGAGAGTACGACGGTATGTTTATCTTAGGTCTATCACTTGGGACAATGGATGCAGACTATCCAATGCACATGTTATTCCACTCTAACAGTGCTGGTGTTGGTAACAGATCATTCTTCTTAGATGAGACGTTTGACCAAATCATTACTGAAGCTCGTGTTGAGCAAGATGAGGCTACTCGTCTACAAATGTACGTTGATGCAGTTAATTACTTAAACGAGGAAGTACCAATGGCATTCCTTTATCACCCAGAGTCAATTATGGGTGTACGCAATGAAGTTAAAGGATTCTGGGCAGATGCTTCAGCTGTATATCAACTACAAAATGTAACAATCGAACAATAATTAAAAAATAAATGTGTCAGGCATGGGAAACTGTGCCTGGCATTTTTTTGCTTTGTTTAAAAAGATTAGTGAAAAAGGGTGGTTTATATTTTTTCTCTAACCTTTAAGTAATTAGCGAAGCTGTTGCTTCTTTAATAGCGCTATGGATGTCTGTTTCGTTGCAAGAGGGCAACGAGCGGAGCCACTACCACTTCTGGAATCGTTATATTGGACTTTTTAAGTCTCCTCATAAAAGTAACATTATTCCTAGTAGAGTTTGAAAGTTATGTTATTAATACATAGTAGTTTTTGTTATTTTCTAATATAATTAAACTGCGACATAACTACTAGTAAAGATAGAAATTACTAACAGTAGTACTAATTACATAGGGAGTGAAATGAATGTTGAAAACGAGATATTGTTTACTGTATGTATCTGTCCTTCTACTTAGCGTAGTGGCTGGATGCTCTAGTGAACAATCTTCGGTTGAGGGGGATGCAACCGGCTCTTTAGATGAAAGTATCCGGACAATGAATGATGAAACACTACGTTCGTTTTTTGAGCCATTAGGACCAGTGCCTATACCGGATACCAATCCAATGAGTGACGAGAAAGTTGAATTAGGGATGATGCTTTTTGCTGACCCTCGGTTGTCACGTAATAACCAATTAAGCTGCCTCAGCTGCCATAGTCCGAGTCTTGGTTACTCTGATAATCTAACTTTTTCTTTAGGATTTGATAGAGCAGTTGTTGGAAGAAACTCTCCAAGTATTGTGAATACAGCTTATTATGATCATTTATTCTGGGATGGTAGGGCGTCTAGTTTAGAGGCGCAGGCGTTAGGGCCAATTCAAGATGAAAAAGAAATGAACCAAGATTTAGATACGATGGTAGAGCAAGTAGAAGCGGTTGAAGGATACAAACCGCATTTTAACCGAGCGTTTGATGGTGAAATAACAGTAGAAACGATTGTAAAAGCAATTGCTGCTTTTCAAAGAACAATTAACATCGTCGACACAGCTTTTGATCGTTTTATAGCAGGCGATAATGATGCACTAGATGAAAGAGAAAAGTATGGTATGGAGCTGTACGTAACAAAGGGCTCTTGTATAACTTGTCATGCAGGTCCAAATTTTACAGATATGGCATTTCACAACATTGGTATTAATACAGATGACACTGGGCGTTATGGTGTAACAGGTATTAAAGAGGATGATGGGAAGTTTCGAACGCCAGGATTACGTGGTGTGACGTATACGGCTCCTTATATGCACAATGGTAGCTTAGTTACTCTTGAAGATGTAATAGAGTATTATAACCGTGGTGGTGACAATCATCCGAATAAATCATCAATTATCAAACCACTAGAATTAACGGAAGAAGAAAAGAAGGCATTAACAGCCTTTATTAGAGCAATCAGTGGTACACCTCCTGAGATTGACATTCCTGAGCTGCCACAATAAATGTGATTAGAAAGGGTCGAATACATGAGCTGGTTCAATAATATGAAAATTCTTTATAAAATGCTTATACTCGTCATCATTTCAATCGTATTTTTGCTTATTGTTGGTGTGAATGGGTACATTCAGATGAAGGAAATGAGCAATGCATCAAATGAAATGTATGAGGAACGGTTATTACCGATTATGTGGTTTGACGAGGTAATAAATAATCTAGCACTAATTGATGCTAGTATTCTACGATTAATCTTAACAGAAGATCGTTTAGAAAAAGATGACGTAATGGCTGAGATGCGAGATTTATCACTACGCATAGATGACTTGTTATATGAATATGAAAGTAAAGAGCTTGATAGCCATATTAGTGAACAAGTTCAACTTTTAAAAACAAAACTAAATGAGTACCATAATGATAGACAAACAATGATAGACTTAGCTGTTATTCGTGATTCAGAAGCAGCATTTTCGTACTATAATGAAACGGAAACAAAAAGACAAGAGATGATCTCGGTAGTGGAAGAAATTGCCTCTATGAATGAGATTGTTGCTGCTGAGTTAAGTCAATATAATCAAGCGAAAGCAGAACAGGCAACTCAAGTTACGTTTATTGTCATTGGGATTGCAATTATCTTAACACTAGTCATTGGACGACTGATTGCCCAGAAAATAATTAAACCACTGAAATCGTTAGAGCATGTTCTTGGGGAATATGGTGAAGGGAATTTAACGGAAAAGGTACCTACTAATCGTACAAAAGATGAAATTGGCAGTTTACTAGGAATAGTTGAACAAATGGGACAGAAATTAAATATTCTAGTAAATAATATTAACCTTACATCAAAAGATGTTGTGAAGGTAGCAGATGAATTTTCTTTAAGTGCAGAGCGTACAGATAATGCGTCAAGGCAAATTGCGGCTTCTATACAAGGGATTGCTGATGGAGCATCGAGACAAAATGCTCGTGCTGAGGACATCGTAACGATGATGGAGCACTCTGTTTTCGAAGTGACAGAAGGAAGCGAGCAAGCAAAAGGGACATTAGTAACTGCTAAGGAAGCAACTACCTTTGCTTATGATGGTGAAAGAGCGATAAACGATGCGATTCAAAATCTAGGTATGGTCACCTCAGTTGTAACGTATGCAACCGATTCTATTGCTAAGTTAGGTCAGCGTTCTGATGAGATCGGCAGAATAACAACAGTTATTACAGATATTGCAGAGCAAACCAATCTACTAGCACTTAATGCAGCAATTGAAGCAGCCCGTGCAGGAGAGCAAGGGAAGGGCTTTGCAGTTGTAGCAGATGAAGTGCGTAAGTTAGCCGAGCAATCTAGTAAAGCAGCTTATCAAATTACGGACTTAATAAATAATATTCAAGGTGAAACAACTGAAACCGTCGATAAGATGACAACAAACCTTAAAGAAGTTACAGAGCAAGTGGATACGATTGAAAAGGGTGGAGAAGCCCTTAAGCAAATAGTTAAAAAAGTAGAGCGTACAGAAGAAGGTACTCAGCATATGATGAATACCTTTGTAAAGCTCAATGAAAACTCACAATTAGTCTTAACTGCAATTCAGGAGATTTCAAGCTTGATTAAGGAAGATGTAATTTCAACGAATGAAGCTTCTACCGCGACGCAAGAGCAAGCAGGTGCAATAGAAGAATTTAATCGTAGTGCAGAAGGCCTTCTTTCAATGGCGAAGAAGTTAGAAGAAGAAATACAGAAATTCAAGGTATAAGATTGTAATGTGAATTGACGATGATGGCTAATTAATGCTGTCATCGTTTTATTATTTATCAACAAAAATGCAATAAAATAACTATATATCGTTAAGTATAACTATAGAGGTGATTATTGGTGCAGCCGTTAGATTATACATTCTATCAACAACCAACAATAGAGTTAGCAAAATCGCTTTTAGGAAAAATTCTCGTAAAGGAAACGAGTGGTGGTGTAGCTTCAGGTATCATAGTAGAAACTGAGGCGTATATGGGGCCAGAAGACCGAGCTGCTCATAGCTTCGGAAATAAGCGAACGAAACGAACGGAAGTTATGTTTGGTCCACCGGGATATGTTTATACATATGTGATGCACACACACTGTCTTGTAAATGTAGTAAGTGGCGAGGTCGATCATCCAGAGGCTGTGTTAATTCGAGCTGTTGAACCTTATGAGGGAACCCATCTTATGTATCAACGTAGAGGTGAAAAGAAAAAGGAAACAGAGCTAACGAATGGACCAGGTAAGCTAACAAAGGCGTTAGGGATTGTTAAAGAAGACTATGGACTGCCGTTTTTTAAAAGCCCTATATATATTGCAGAAAGTGAGGAGGAAGTATTACCAGACATTTCAAGTGGGCCGAGAATAGGCATTGAAAATAGTGGAGAAGCCAAAGAGTATCCGTGGCGCTTTTGGTTAACTGGAAATAAGTTTGTTTCTAAGTGAAAGTATATGTTAATTAGTATAGAGGGAACTGAAAAAGGAGCTCTAGAATCTTTTTCAGTTCCCTCGTTTTATACGGTCAGATGGAGAAAGATGATTATAAATCACATTAGTTTGCTAATAAACATTGTTGCAATTCCAAAGTAAATAAGTAGAGACAGTATATCATTAATTGTTGTAATTAGTGGGCCTGAAGCTATCGCGGGATCGATGTTAAACTTGTATAAAATCAGTGGAATAATCGTTCCTGCTAGAGTACCTATAATAAGGGTCAGTAGTAGGGAACTTCCAACGACGATTCCCAATACAATACTGCCTTGCCAAACTAAACCGATAAGAGCCATCAAAATGCCACACGTAATTCCAATCATTATACCAACTCGTAACTCACGTAAAATTAATTTAATGACCCGTTTTACATCAAGATCTTGGGAGACGAGTCCACGGACAACAACTGCTAATGATTGAGTACCTGTATTCCCCGTCATACCAGCAATTAGCGGAATAAAAAAGGCTAATTCTACAACCCGCTCAAGAGTACCTTCAAAGCCACTGATGATACTAGCTGATACAATCCCGATAAATAGTAAGATAATTAACCATGGTAGTCTACGATAGGCTGCAATTGTCGCGGGTGTGTTAAAGTCAATCGCTTTACCAGAAGCAGACAACTTTTCAATATCTTCATTTGCTTCTTGGATAACAACATCGAGTATGTCATCGACAGTAATGACACCAACTAATATCCCGTTGTCTTGAATGACGGGTATGGAGATAAAGTCATAGCGTTCGATGAGCTTTGCCACTTCTTCTTGATCGGTTAAGACATCGACTTTAATCACTCGATTATACATAATATCAGCAATTTTATCCTCAATATCTGCTAATAAGAGATCCTTATAGGAAACAACACCAACAAGTTTCTTTTCATCGTCAATAACGTAAAGGTAGTTTATGTACTCTGCTAATTCAGCAAAATACTTTAACTTATCAACAGCCTCACGAATCGAATATTTTTCAGATATCCAAACAAAACGGTTCGTCATGAGCCTACCCGCAGTCTCTGGAGGATAGTTCATTAAACTTTGAACAACTTCAGATTCTTCTTTTTTCATTTCTGATAAAAAGTCTTCAATTTGTTCAGGCTTTAAATTCGTTAATAATGACGCTAAATCATCATTTTCCATTAAATCAAAAACTTTTGTTGATTTCTCAATCCCTAACTTATGTAAAATTTCTAGTTGTTCTCCATGTTCTAGCTCCTGAATAAATTCTGTAAGTTGTTCAATTGAGAGGTATAGAAGAAACTTATTTCTGTGCTTGACTGGCAAAAAATGATATTGTTTTGCTATATCATATGGTTGTAATTCGCTAATGATCTTTTCAAATGAACTCTTATTTTCATCTTTTAATAATTGAATAAGAGTCAAAGTAATTTCATTTTCTGACATTTCTAAAGACATGTATACACCTCATTAAGACTATCAAAATGATTAATGAGAAAAAGTGCCATTTCTCAATTTTTTAACTACATGAGAAGCCTGGCACTTTTATCTAGTAAAGATCCTTTAATTAATAAGGATCGGATGGATGACCCATTTCTTCTGCTTGTCTGACAGCTTCGTCCATTTTAGACTCACCATCTTTGCTTGCTGAAGCAAGTCCTTCTTTTACTCGCTTACCATAGTCTTCATCACACTTTGTGAAAATATCAACCATCCGGTCTTGAATTTCTTTGCGACAGCCTGAGAGAGCGTCAACTAGATTGGATATTAATTCATCCCGTTCCCAATCATTAAATCTTCTGTACGTCTCACCAGCTTGTCCAAAGTTATTTTCGCGAGAAATTTTTTCTCTTTTAACATTTCCTGCAACATATGGTTCATGTTCTTTACCAGGGTTTGTAGCTTCCTTCAAGCCACCGATAAGAGATGGTTCATAATTGACGTGTGGATTTTGATTTTTGGCAAACTCTGTTCTGAAATCCATTTGTCCAGCTTCTTGATTTGAAGATACATGTTTCTTTGGTTTGTTAATTGGAAGCTGTAAGTAATTTGAGCCGACACGGTAACGTTGGGTGTCTGAGTACGAATAAGTTCTTCCTTGTAATAATTTATCATCAGAGAAGTCTAAACCATCAACAAGAACACCGGTACCAAATGCGACTTGTTCTACTTCAGCAAAATAATTTTCAGGGTTTTTGTTTAGGACCATTTTTCCAACTTTATGCCATGGATAATCTTCTTTGTACCAAAGTTTTGTCGGATCTAAAGGATCAAAGTCTAACTCAGGGTGTTCGCCGTCTTCCATGATTTGAACGTATAACTCCCACTCTGGATAATCTCCCTTTTTAATCGCTTCATACAAATCTTGTGTTGCATGATTAAAATTCTTTGCTTGGATTTCATCAGCATCTTTCTGAGCGAGGTTTTTAATACCTTGTACGGGTTCCCAGTGGTATTTAACTAGCACACCTTTGCCTTCCTCATTGACCCATTTGTAGGCGTGAACACCAGAGCCTTGCATTTCACGATAATTAGCTGGGATACCCCATGGTGAAAATAAGAATGTAATCATATGTGCAGATTCAGGTGTTTGGCATAAAAAGTCAAACATTCTTTCAGGGTCTTGGACATTTGTAACTGGGTCAGGCTTGAATGAGTGAACCATATCAGGAAATTTTAATGGGTCACGGATAAAGAAGATTTTCAAGTTGTTTCCAACAAGGTCCCAGTTACCGTCTTCAGTATAAAACTTTATTGCAAACCCTCTAGGATCTCGTAACGTCTCTGGAGAATTTCCACCGTGGACAACAGTAGAGAAGCGAACAAACACAGGCGTTTGGTGCTCTGTATTTGTAAATACCTTTGCTCTAGTATATTTTGAAATCGGTTCGCCGTTTACTGTTCCGTATGACTCAAAATACCCGTGAGCTCCAGCACCACGAGCATGCACGACACGCTCTGGAGTTCGTTCACGGTCAAAATGACTAATTTTCTCAAGGAAATCATAGTTTTCAAGCGTAGTTGGTCCTCGATTTCCAACAGTTCTTACATTTTGATTATCGGTTACAGGGTGTCCTTGTCTATTCGTTAATGTTTCTTCAGAATCTGTATTATGTTCATTATTTGTTTGATTACTATCCATTAGGAAACCTCCTTTATATGTACAGCTACATGTTGCACATTAGAAGGTAAAATTATGCAATAAGTGTTGAATTAACCACAAAAAAACCCCTCAAAAGGCTAACACCTTTTTAGACTAACCTAAATTATTGGGACACTATAAAACACCTTCGAAATGGTACACTTAAAAAAAGTACTATTCGGAGGTGTTTTTTGCATGGGCAAAAACGTATATTCAAATGAAGTGAAATGGGCAGTTGTTAAAGATAAGATGAGTGGGCAATTCACAAATAGAGAAATCATGGAGAAGTATGGAGTTAAAAATGTCTCTCAAATTAAAACATGGATGAAATGGTATCGTGAAAATCAGGTTCATAGATTCGATCAGCCGATAGGCAAACAGTATTCGTATGGTCATGGGCCTGACAATCAAAATGATGAAGAAAGAAAAGAACGACAAATGATGCATTTAAAACAAGAGAATGAAATCTTAAAAAAGTATTTGGAGATCGAAAAGGAGTTGAAAAAGAAATAGTCCTCCAACTAGTAGATACATTACGCAAAAAATATACTGTTTCAGCCATCTTATTAGCTTTAAATGTTCCAAGAGCTACTTATTACCGCTGGGCTTCTTCACAATCAATCAAATTGTCCGTGGAGGAGGAAACGATTATTTCCCTTTGCGAAGAAACGAAATATCGCTATGGGCATCGTAAAATTAAAGAGCTGTTAAAGCGTAAGTACCATATAAAGTTAAACCGTAATACAGTTCAACGGATCATGCAGAAGTATCACTTGCAATGCAGAGTAAAGCAGAAGAGGAAGTGGAAATCTCAAGGAGAATCTGTGATTGTGGCTCCGAACTTATTACAACGAGAGTTTTATGCAATCAAACCTAACCAAAAATGGGTAACCGATATTACCTACATTCAATATGGTCCAAACACTCTGTATTTATCAACAATAATGGATTTATTTAATAACCAAATCGTCGCTTACAAGATCTATACTCACCAACAAATCCCTTTAGTTGTCGATACATTGAATGAAGCATTACAAAAAAGAGGAAACCCAAAAGGGGTTATCATTCATTCAGATCAAGGAACTGTCTATACTTCCTATGCTTATCAAAACCTAATAAAAGAGAAGAATTTAGTGAGTAGTATGTCACGTAGGGGAAACTGTTGGGACAATGCAGTAATAGAATCTTTTCACTCTAACCTAAAATCAGAGGAATTTCAGTATGTTAAATTTAATTCGTTATCTTTAGAAGAAGTTAAAGAGCGTGTAGACGAATTTATGAGGTATTATAATGAAGAGCGTATCCAAGAGAAGTTAGGCTACCACACACCAAAAGAATTTGGTAATATGGCAGCCTAAGAAGGTGTTTTATTACTGTCTCAAATGACTAGGTCAGTCTATTTTGAGAGATTTTTGTAAAAATTAAGTGTTACATATTTTTTATATTATACCTTGAGCCATCATCGCATCGGCAACTTTGATAAATCCAGCAACGTTTGCTCCAACTACTAAGTTTCCTGGCTGGCCATAAACTTCAGCAGCATTTACACTGTTACGGTAAATATCAGTCATAATTTCTTTTAATTTCGCATCTACTTCTTCAAAAGTCCACGCAAGTCTCATGCTGTTTTGAGCCATTTCAAGAGCTGATACAGCAACACCACCAGCGTTTGCAGCTTTTGCAGGAGCGAATAGTACTTTATTTTCTAAAAATACGTCAATTGCTTCTAATGTAGAAGGCATGTTAGCACCTTCACCAATAGCTTTCACGCCATTAGCTACTAAGATTTTAGCTGAGTTTACGTCAATTTCGTTTTGTGTCGCACATGGAAGAGCGATATCACAAGGAGTTAACCAAATATCAGCACATCCTTCAGTATACTTAGCATTTGGGTGTTCTTTTACGTATTCACTAATTCTTTTTCTATCAACTTCTTTAAGACGTTTAACAGTTTCGATGTTGATTCCGTCTTCGTCATAGATGTAACCATTAGAATCACTACATGCTACAACTTTTGCACCTAGCTCTGTTGCTTTTTGCATTGCATAAATAGATACGTTACCAGAACCAGATACTACAACAGTACTACCTTCGTAGCTTAAACCGTTGTCTTTAAGCATCTCATCAACAAAGTATACAGTACCAAAGCCTGTAGCTTCTGTTCTACCTAAGCTTCCACCATAACCAAGACCTTTACCAGTTAAGACGCCAGCTTCATAAGCACCACGAAGTCTTTTGTATTGTCCGAACATAAATCCAATTTCTCTCGCACCAACACCGATATCACCAGCAGGTACGTCAACATCTGGTCCAATATGCTTGTAAAGCTCAGTCATAAAGCTTTGAGTAAAGCGCATTACTTCAGCGTCAGACTTTCCTTTTGGATCAAAGTCAGATCCACCTTTACCGCCACCGATTGGTTGACCAGTTAAAGAATTTTTAAGAATTTGTTCAAACCCTAGGAATTTGATAATACTAGCATTAACAGATGGGTGGAAACGTAATCCACCTTTATATGGTCCAATTGCACTGTTGAACTGAACTCTGAAACCACGGTTTACTTGAACTTTACCTTGATCATCAACCCAAGGTACTCTAAATGAAATAACTCTTTCAGGTTCAACCATTCTTTCAAGGATACCAGCATCCATATATTGAGGTTGTTTTGCAAATACAGGTACAAGTGAGTCAAAGATTTCTTTTACCGCTTGGTGGAATTCACTCTCATTTGGGTTACGTGTAATTACTGTTTGATAAACACCGTCAACATATTTTTTTGCAACTTGTAATTGATCTTGCTTAGTTTCTTGTAAAGTAGCCATAGCTCTAATACTCCCCTTTGTTATATAAAGTACATAAGTATATGTTTCTGAATACTGAAATGTAACAAACCTAACTAAAGTAAATTTGATTTGGTAGATTATTTTACACAATTTTCTCTTTTTTTATTTTATAATTGATAAATAATCGAAAACAATATACAAATTAGATATTATTAATGCCAAATTGAGATTGATTAGTAAAGAAGGTGAAATAGATGGAATTGAGACAAATCCAATACTTTATTGAGGTTGCTAAGCGAGAACACGTAACTGAGGCTGCGGATGCCATGCATGTTGCCCAATCGGCAGTCAGTCGTCAAATCTTTAATTTAGAGTCTGAGTTAGGTGTGAACTTATTTATTCGAGAAGGTAGGAATGTGAGACTAACTCCTATTGGAAGGATATTTTTAAAGCATATGCGTGACGCGATGCAAGTAATTGATAATGGAAAAAGAGAGATTGAAGAGTTTCTAGACCCAGAGCGGGGTACCATTCGAATCGGCTTCCCTAGTAGTATGGCAAATTATATTTTACCAACAGCTATCTCAACTTTTCGAGAATTGTATCCAGATGTTAAGTTTAAATTGAGCCAAGGTTCTTATCATTACCTAATTGAGGAAGTTATTAGGGGAGAGATTGATATGGCAATCATCGGTCCTGTACCTACTGAAGTAAAGAAAATAAAAGGTGATGCGTTGTTCTTAGAAAGCATTGTAGCACTCATTCCTACTAATCATCCACTTGCTAAAAAGTCTTCATTAAAACTAAGTCAACTAGAAAATGATTCATTTGTACTTTTTCCGAATGGGTTTGTATTACGGGATATTGTTGTTGATGCATGTAAGCAACAGGGCTTTGAACCTGAAGTGTCATTTGAGGGAGAAGATATGGATTCTGTAAAGGGCCTTGTATCAGCAGGACTAGGCGTGGCACTCATTCCAGAAATTACGTTAGTTGATAATGTTCCACGATCAACTGTTAAACTTCCAATTAGTGAACCTGAAGTGACAAGAACCGTTGGGGTGATTATTTCTAGTGAACGACAGCTACTTCCAACTGAAAAATTGTTTTATGAATTTCTGAAAGGCTTTTTTAATGAGCTAGCTTTATTAGGAAAGTAGCCAACACTATTTTGAAAAAATAAGATAGTGAGCAAATGGGTACTCACTATCCTTTCTCTTATTGATTACGTACATGAATTGGAAGTGACACAGTTGGTAATAGCTCTATATTGCTACTGTCTCCGCTTCCGATTTTAAATGTAGCTGTTACTTGGTACGTACCAGTAGGCACTGGTTCATTTAAAGGTTCCCATTGGTATAGGCTTGGATAAAATGTATCCCTAACTACAATCTCTTCATTTGGGTCAAGTGTATAAATTGGAACATTTGCTGTACATTCAAGGCGTTCTTCAAAGTGTAATTGACTTCCTGGTAAGAAAAATTTTGATCCTGTAGGTATGCTCAAATTAAGGCCGTAATCACAACCACTAACGCCATAATATGTAACTTCTTCGTTCGAATTGTTTTTAACGCGAGCAATAGCTGTAACACTTTCACCAGCATGTATTTGTTCTTTATCAATGCTTAAACTAAAAGTAATTCTGTGTTCCTCGTATTCAACCGTTTCTGTTTTTACTTCAATAAATTCTTTCGTTGTAAATGGCATGTTGACGTTTTTACTTAAGGTGTTTCCGTTCATGTCTTTTATTCCAGTAAGAATATGCAAGCTATACGTTTTCCCATTTTCATATATTCCAACTGGAAACACAGTTACTTCTTTATTATCGTCAGAAAATTTATAGAGTGTACTTACCTGTTTCCCTTTGTCGTCAAGGACATAAAGTGTTTTAGATGATACTGTTTCTCTCTTGATTGGTTGGTTAAAGGTTATTGTCCACGCTTTATCAATGGCAATATCCTTCTGTTCCTCAGTCCAAATCTCCCAAGCTATCTTACTAACATTTAAAATTTCTTTCATAAACTCATTTGCAATGGCTTCATATCCTAACAGACTTAGATGGACATCATTAGGATTAGGTAGATATGTTTGATGGTTAGAAGCTATTACGTCAGCTGTTGGGATAAAATGAATTGAATCACTTGTTTCAGTAAGTTGATATAATGATTCATTTAAATTATCTAGTATAGAAAGGATTAGATTTCTAAACTGTTCATCAATATAAGGAAAAGAATTATAGTAGCCCATAATATAGATATTAGCTTCTGGGTTTAATGTTTTAATTTCAGAAATTATATCATGCATGTTTTGTTTTACTTTAGGTATGGCCTGTTGAAGATTGATAAAATCAACGTTTACTTCACCGTCTTTTACTTGTAAATATTGAAACAAATCGTTTGCTCCGCCATTTAACGTAATTATATTTGCATTTTCAATATGGGATCGAAGGCCAGTCGTATGAACTGGCAAATCGACTCCTTGAAAAGTAAAGAACTCTCTTCCATCATTTTGAATGTCCTCAAGTATATGGCTAGACGTATACCCAGCCACAGCGAAATTACGTAGATTAACGTTCGTTTCAGTTTGTACTAGGAGCTGAATGAACTCCGGATAACCTTTATCAAATTGCGGTAATCCATTACTATCTCTTAAAGGTGTCATACCAGCTGCTAAAGAGTCACCTAAGGCTACATAGGATATCTCCTTATTTTCTCCTAGAGTATTCGATGGTAAGATGAGTAATAAAAGCATGACAATAGTTATTAAAAATGAAAGTTTACTAGTTTTAGTTTGCACTATTTTCTTTCCTCTCTAATTTAAAATTATTTATAAAGGTTTATTATTCCAACTAAGCGACATTAATTCCTTCTTTGCTCATGAAAGAAAATATAACGAAAAATATTCAGTCCACACAGATTAAATAAGGGACAATATGGCATCATAGATAGATATATATGGTTATTTATGATATAACTACAATTAAATTATTCTTTTATTAGAGAAGTGTATGAAAGGTTGAGATGGAATGGAGAACAAAAATACGTCGTCTAACTTTATAAAAAATATAGTGAACGAAGACTTAAAGACAGACCAGTATAACGAAATCGTAACAAGGTTCCCGCCTGAACCAAATGGTTATTTACATATCGGCCACGCTAAATCAATTGTTTTGAACTTTGAATTAGCGGACGAATATAATGGAAAAACAAACTTACGATTTGATGATACGAACCCACTTAAAGAAGATGAAGAGTACGTTAATTCAATTAAAGAAGACGTAGAATGGCTAGGGTATACATGGGAAAACCTATGCTTTGCTTCGAATTATTTTGATGAAATGTATGAGCGTGCAGTTTTATTAATTAAAAAAGGTTTGGCTTATGTTGAGGATTTATCTCAAGAGGAAATTAGAGAGTATAGAGGAACATTAACAGAGCCTGGTAAAGAAAGTCCATCTCGATCTCGTACGGTAGAAGAAAACCTTACTTTATTTGAAAAAATGAAAAATGGTGATTTTCAGAACGGTGAAAAGGTATTACGAGCAAAAATCGACATGGCATCACCAAATATTAACTTACGTGATCCTGTAATATACCGCATTTCACATACGACACACCATAACACAGGTGATAAGTGGTGTCTTTATCCAATGTATGCTTTTGCACATCCTCTTGAAGACGCTATCGAGGGCGTAACACATTCAATTTGTACGTTAGAATTTGAGGATCAACGACCATTTTATGATTGGGTTGTTGAACAATGTGAAATGGAAGCGAAACCTAAGCAAATAGAGTTTGCTCGCTTGAACTTGACGAATACGGTTATGAGTAAGCGTAAGCTAAAGCTCTTAGTTGATGAGAATGTAGTTGATGGGTGGGATGACCCACGCATGCCAACGATTTCTGGTTTACGAAGAAAAGGGTATACACCAGAGTCGATTCGTAACTTCTGTCGCGAGATCGGTGTAGCTCGTGCCTATAGTACCGTTGATGTTCAAATGCTAGAGCATTTTATTAGAGAAGACTTGAAGATGAAGGCGCCACGTACAATGGCAGTTCTTAAGCCATTAAAGGTCGTTATTACAAACTATCCTGAAGGTCAAGTTGAAATGCTGGATGCTGAAATTAATCCAGAAAATCCGGAAATGGGTACAAGGAAAATCCCATTTTCTCGTGAAATTTATATAGAGCAAGAGGACTTCATGGAAGACCCACCGAAAAAGTATTTCCGTCTATTCCCAGGAAATGAAGTACGCCTAAAGCATGCATATTTTATTAAGTGTGAAGAAGTAGTCAAAGATGAAGAAGGCAATGTAGTTGAGCTACGTTGCACGTATGATCCTGAGACGAAAAGTGGAACTGGCTTTACTGGACGTAAGGTAAAAGGTACACTTCACTGGGTTGAAGCAACTAATGCGAAACAAGCACAATTCAATCTATATGAGCCTTTAATTGTTGATGAGGATAAGGACGGCGAAGCAGAAGAAAGTAATACTGAAAAAACGTTCCTTGACCATATCAACCCGAATTCATTGGAGAAGCTTTATGGCTATGTAGAACCGAATATGACTGAAGCAGAGGCAAATGATAAGTATCAATTCTTTAGACATGGGTACTTTAATGTTGATTCAAAGGACTCAACAAAAGCACAACTTGTGTTTAACAGAATTGTATCGCTAAAGAGTTCATTTAAATTATAGAAATATTTTTGAACATTTACTAAACTGATAAAAGTGTAGGAGGGTGCCCCGATAAATTGACTTAACTGGGGACACCCTCTTTTTTCTGTATCCTATGTAGATAAAAATTGTCTTTTGTTAAGAATGTTTGAAAAGGAAGAACATAGTAGAGGGTGAAATCAATATGGAAATTCAATTAAAACTAAATGCAAAGTTCAGTAAGAAATATAAAAGTGGATATCCACTAATTGCTAAAGAAGCTATCATTAATTTAGATGAACTAAAGAAAGAGGGAGAGATTTTTCGCCTTGTAGATGAGAAAAATCAATTCATAGGAAAAGGCTATTACGGCAAACAAAACAAGGGTTTTGGGTGGATTGTGACACGTAAGGAAAAGGAAGTAATCGACCAATCATTCTTTGAAAAAAGGATAAAGTCTGCCTTCGACTATAGAAGTGATTTATATCAGGATCCAGATACGACAGCCTTTCGTGTCTTTAACGGAGAAGGTGATGGTATAGGAGGCTTGACGATAGATTTCTTCGATGGTTATTACCTTATTAACTGGTATAGTGAGGGAGTTTATCAGTTTAAAGACGATGTCATTACTTCGATAAAAAATGTAGCAGAATTTAAAGGGATTTATCAAAAAAAGAGATTCTCTACAGATGGTCAATACATAGAAGAGGATGACTTTGTTGTCGGCGAAAGAGGAGAGTTCCCCCTTATTGTGAAAGAAAATGGTGTTAACTTTGCTGTGTATCTAAATGAAGGGGCAATGGTTGGTGTTTTTTTAGACCAAAGAGAAGTAAGAAAAACAATAAGAGACAAATATGCTAAAGGAAAAAATGTCTTAAATACATTTTCCTATACAGGTGCATTTTCTGTTTTTGCAGCTCTTGGTGGGGCAACGAAAACAACAAGTGTAGATTTAGCTAATCGAAGTCTGACAAAGACAATTGAACAGTTTAGTGTAAATGGCATAGATTACGAAGCGCAAGACATCATCGTTGAGGATGTGTTTCATTACTTTAAATATGCTGGAAAGAAGCAGCTAAAGTTTGATATGGTCATTCTTGATCCACCGAGCTTTGCAAGGTCTAAAAAGTTTAAGTTTAGTGCGAGAAATGATTACAAAAACTTACTAAAAGAAACGATTGCGATAACAGAGGATGATGGGATTATTGTAGCTTCTACAAATTGCAGTACATTTGACATGACGAAGTTCAAAGGATTTATTGATACGGCCTTTGTAGAAATGAAAGGTAAATATAAGATTCTTGAAGAGTTTTCTCTTCCAGACGATTTTAAAACTATCAAAGAATTTAGAGAAGGAAATTACCTTAAAGTCGTCTTTATAAAAAAAATAAAATAGTTAAGTTTAGAGAAGAGATTGTATCAAAAGGTAAAACGACCTTTGGATAGCCTCTTCTCTTATTTGTAAATTTATCCACTATTATGAATAATAACTGAGGAATTGATCTTTTGTTCAATAAATAGTAACAAATATTAGGACCTGGTATTAAAAATAATTTGCTTTTAGCTTATCTAGTTGTTACGATATTTGTAGGTAGAGGTAACAATGATAATGTTAGAATTATCAGAAATTAAAACACAATATTTTTAGTACCGCCAATGTTAGAAAATATGATTGTTTTCAATTTGACATAAGGTACGAAAGAATGCCCCTACTAATTACGGTCTAAATTGAAAGGAGTCAAGAAATGAAAGATTTACACTCGTTTGGTTGGTATGCTGCTAAGTTACAGCCCGATTTACCAAAAGAAGTATTTGAGCCCGTTCCAGCCCGTCTATTAGGTGGACTTGCTTACCTTATTGTTGTTGTTGCAGGTATTTTGACTATAGGTTTGGTTGATTTAAATATTTGGTTAAAACTTCTAATCTCTGCAGTTTTAGGCTTTAGCTTTTCAGGATTAGGATTTTTAGGTCATGAGATATTACATGGTAGTGTTGTAAAAACTCCCTGGTTACGAAACTTTTTAGGGGGGATTGCATTCTTCCCATTAAGCACAGGACCTAGATTATGGAGAAAGTGGCATAACGTTGAGCATCATGTACACACTCAAAATGAACATAAAGATCCCGATGCTTGGCCAACGATACAACGCTTCCTAAAAATGCCGTTAATTGTTCGACTTGCATATAAACTTCCGATGTCAGTACGCTCATTTGTAAGCTTTAGTTTGCTTACAGTATCATTTTCACTACACTCGATGAGAATGTTTGGTCGTTATGTACGTTCGTTTAAACCTAGTAAGCGTCCAATGGTTTGGTTTCAAATGCTGTTTCCATGGGCGGTATGGATTAGCTTGTTAGGATGGATGGGCTTTTCAAATTGGCTTTTTGCTTTCGTTATACCTTTATTTATTGGGAATGCAATCGTAATGGCATATATTGCAACAAACCATCGCTTAAATCCAATAGTGGATGTTAACGATCCATTAGCAAATTGTCTGTCGGTAACGGTTCCCAAATGGTTAGATGTTCTTCATTTTAATTTTTCGTATCACACGGAGCATCATTTGTTTCCGGCGATGAATCCGAAACATTACCCAATGGTTAAAGCTCATATTTTAAAGAAGTGGCCTGAGCGTTACTTTGAGATGCCGTTTGGAAAAGCGTTAATTGCACTTTGGAAAACACCTAGACTGTACCAAGATAAAACAGAGCTAGTAGATCCTACGCCTGGAAATGTGTATGACACATTAGGAAATGGATTTGATCAAAAAAATATAAAACCTCGTAAATCTATTAGTACTGATGAGATCGCACTCGGGAAAAGTGTTGTAACTGAACGGAAATAAAAAAAGGCTGCTGGAAAAAGTGATTTCACTTTTTCCAGCAGCCTTTTTAGTAATCTCAGTACAAAAAGTCTTATCCATTTGAACCAAACTTTTTTAATTAAGACAAAATTTGCTTTCTGTAATAATACATGTTATACTAACCTGTATTGTTAGAAAGTAACGGAAGATCGCAAACAAATTATACGGCCCTCTAAAAAATTTTTTCGCTTTCAGGTGAATAACTTTAGCTAAAGAATGGGATTATAAAAATGCGTAGGCTTTAGCCTAACAGTGTAGAAAGCTGGTATTTTTCCTAAGTAGGATGGATGTGTATGGTACGGTTTTCTACTTTTTATCGAAATTTTTTTAGGAGGCCTGTTTAATATGATAGGTAAAGTAAAATGGTTTAATGCAGAAAAAGGGTTCGGGTTTATTGAAAGAGAAGATGGAGACGATGTATTCGTTCATTTCTCAGCAATTCAAGGTGAGGGTTTCAAATCTCTTGATGAAGGTCAAGGCGTTGAATTTGAAATCGTAGACGGAGACCGTGGACCACAAGCTGCAAACGTTAATCGCATCTAATTTAACGGTGGAGACCATGTTCCATGTTGATGGAATAATGGTCTCTTTTTTGGGAACGATTTAAGTAAACAAATATATTTTATATATGAAAGAATATAAGGTTTTATAATAAAGGAGACTGAAAACATTGGCAACATTTTTTGATTTTAATTTAGACAACAAAGTAACACGTGCATTAACTGAAATGGGATTTGAAGAAGCAACTCCAATTCAAACACAAACGATACCTACAACGCTAGCAGGAAAAGACATAATTGGACAAGCACAGACAGGAACAGGGAAAACTGCTGCATTTGGTGTACCTCTTATCGAAAAAATTGATATGAGTAAAGACTATATTCAAGGGATTATTTTAACACCAACTCGCGAGCTAGCTGTTCAAGTAGCTGAAGAGTTAAATAAAATCGGTCAATTCAAAGGCGTTCGTGCTTTACCGATTTATGGTGGACAAGATATTGGAAGACAAATTAAGGCGTTAAAGAGAAATCCACATATTATTGTTGCTACACCTGGGCGTTTAATGGACCACATGAGAAGACGTACAATTAAGCCACAAACAATTAGCATGGTTATTTTAGATGAAGCTGATGAAATGCTAAATATGGGATTTGTTGATGATATTGAAACGATCCTTAAGGAAATCCCAGAAGAAAGACAAACATTACTATTCTCAGCAACAATGCCTAAGCAAATTAAATCTCTAGCTGAGCGTTTCTTACGTGATCCAGAGATGATTACAGTTAAGGCAACAGAAATTACAATGCCTAATATCCAACAAGAATACGTCGAAGTGCCAGAAAAGCAAAAATTCGATGTTCTATGTAGATTATTAGATATCCACGGAGCTGATTTAGCGATTGTCTTCGGAAGAACGAAGCGAAGAGTAGATGAGCTTGCAGAAGCATTATCAAAACGTGGGTACGATGCTGAAGGTATTCATGGTGATTTAAACCAAGCGAAGCGTGATAGCGTTATTCGTAAATTTAAATCGAAAACAATTGAAGTTTTAGTAGCAACAGATGTTGCAGCTAGAGGATTAGATATTAGTGGGGTTACTCACGTATTTAACTTTGACATTCCTCAAGACCCAGAGAGCTATGTTCACCGTGTAGGTCGTACTGGTCGTGCTGGGAAAACAGGTCTTGCAATTACATTTGCAACACCAAGAGAAATTGGTCATTTAAAAACAATTGAACGAGTTTCGAAACGTAAAATTGATCGTAAGCCAATTCCTAGCTTTGCTGAAGCAATTGAAAGTCAACAACAAGCAACTGTTGAAAAGATTGTAAGCACTGTCGAAGGTGGAGGGTTAGAACCATATAAAGCAATGGCTGAGCACTTACTAGAAGAAACTGATTCAGTAACGTTATTATCTGCTGCATTAAAATTATTAACAAAAGAGCCTGATACAACACCAGTTCGTTTAACGGAGGAAGCTCCTTTACGTGTGAAATCTGGTGGTGGGTTCAAAGGTAAAGGTGGCGGAAAACCAAGAGGTAGAGGTGGAGACCGCAACCGTGGTGGTGGAGATAAAGGTGGATTCCGTCGTTCAAGTGGTGGTGGTGGAGGTCGTCCATCAGGTGAAAGAAGAGGCCAACAAAAAAGTAAAACTAAAAAGTACTAAATCAAAGTTATAAATGAATATCTTAAAAGGTCTGCTAACAATAAGTGTTAGGAGGCTTTTTTTCTCGGTTTAAAAACCATGTTAGATAACTTAACAAGAAGTATTGTGAATAATTAAAATATGGTTTACACTCTGTATATAACAAAAGATGTTAACTATCATCACACAGAAAGGGAAGTGTTATACATGTCAGTGAATACTACGTCAAAAGAGGCTACGTTAGAGAATATTAAAAAAGTGATTGAGGAAAAGAGTGTTGAACTACTTCACATTCAGTTTGTTGATATTGAGGGGACATTAAAGCATGTAACTGTTACGGCAGACCAAATTGACCATGTTGCTGAAGGGAAAGTAATGTTTGATGGGTCATCTATTAAAGGCTTTTCTCCAATTAATAAATCTGACCTTTATTTACAACCGGATTTAACGACATTCGCTGTGTTACCTTGGAGTGTAGAGGATGGCTATTCGGAAGCAAGATTTTTATGTAGTGTAAAAAATCCAGATGGCTCTGATTTTGCTGGAGACCCTCGTAATGTGTTAAAAAAAACCGTTAAGAGAGCGGAGGATAAAGGCTACTCAATTAGTATCGGACCGGAGCTAGAATTCTTCCTGTTTGAAACGGATGAAGATGGTCGTCCTACTCAAAAAACTCAAGATTTCGCTGGATATTTTGAGCCATCTCCACATGATAATGGAGAAAAAGTAAGACTAGAAATCTATCGTACTTTGAAACAAATGGGCTTTACAATTGAAGCTTCTCATCACGAGGTAGCTGAAGGGCAGCATGAAATTAACTTTAAATATGCAGATGCATTAGGAGCAGCTGACCTTGCAACTACGTACAAGTGGGTTGTTAAAACAGTAGCGAAAAGATTTGGTTTACATGCTTCATTCATGCCGAAGCCTATTGCTGGGGCTAATGGAAGTGGAATGCATACGAACATTTCTTTATTCGATATTGAAAAACAAGAAAATGCATTTTACGATGAAGGTGATGGTAGACAACTTTCAGAAAAAGCATATCAATTTATTGCTGGATTAATAGATAATATTGAAAATTTTGTTGCTGTAACAAATCCACTAGTAAACTCTTATAAGAGATTAGTACCTGGATATGAGGCGCCTTGCTATATTGCATGGAGTGCATCGAATCGTTCAGCATTAATTCGTATTCCTGCAACAAGAGGAGCTGGAACGCGTGTAGAGATCCGCTGTCCGGACCCGGCGGCAAATCCATATTTAGCATTTGCAGTAGTAGCTGCTGCAGGTTTAGATGGTATCGACCGTGAATTAACAGCACCTGTAGAAGTAGCGGATGACATTTTTAGTATGTCAGTATCTGAATTAAAAGAAAGAGGAATCGAGAACCTACCTTCTAACCTAGAAAATGCCTTAAATGCCCTTGAAGAAGGTGTCATTGGTAAGGAAACATTAGGTGATCATGTATACGGTGAATACCTTGACCTAAAACGTTCAGAATGGGATAGCTTCCGCGTAGCAGTAACAAACTGGGAAACGGAAAACTATCAGACGAAATTTTAAGGGGAATGGCAAATTTCGAATTGCAAATTAATAATTTGAGGAAAAAGGCATGCCGCAGGCTTGTCTTTTTTCTATTTAAGGATAGGGGAATTATCGATATCTAATTATAACCTAGGATGGTCTCAGCAATTCGCCATTCGCAATTTGCAATTCGTAATTTAACAATTCATAATTCCAAGGTTTTTTTGCCAAAATATAATCATCGCTATGAAGGAGGAGATTTGATGAGTAAAGAGCAAGGGTATCCATCTGGTCAGCCAGCACAGCACCAAAATCATCAGCCTGGTATTGAATCAGAGATGAATCCACTGCCAATCGCAGAGGACGCGGATTACAAAGGAAGCGGAAAACTTCAAGGGAAAGTGGCTTTAATTACTGGTGGCGATAGTGGAATCGGCCGTGCAGTGGCGATTGCTTATGCAAAAGAAGGTGCGAACGTAGCAATCAGTTACTTGAATGAGCATGAAGATGCAAATGAAACAAAGAGACAGGTAGAACAGGAAGGGCAACAATGCTTGTTAATCGCGGGTGATATAGGTGACGAATCCTTTTGTCAGCAGGCAGTAAAGCAAGTCGTACAACAGTTTTCAACACTGACGATTTTAGTGAATAATGCAGCGGAGCAACATCCTCAGCAAGGAATTGAAATGATAACGGCAGCTCAACTTGAAAAAACATTCAAGACGAATGTATTTTCAATGTTTTACTTAACAAAGGCAGCTTTGCCTTATTTGAAGCAAGGAGGAGTAATAATAAATACTTCTTCCGTGACTGCGTACAAAGGTCATGAGCAGTTAATTGACTATTCGTCTACAAAAGGAGCAATTACAACCTTTACACGCTCACTTGCGTTGTCTCTTGCGGGAGATGGAATTCGTGTCAATGGAGTGGCTCCTGGTCCGATTTGGACTCCGTTAATACCTTCAACGTTTGATGAAAATCAAGTGAGTACATTTGGAACGAACACTCCAATGAAACGTGCTGGACAGCCCGAGGAATTAGCAGCTAGTTATGTGTACTTAGCTTGTGATGATTCTTCTTATATGACAGGGCAAATGCTTCATTTGAATGGTGGAGAAATTGTAAACGGATAAAGTATAACTATGAAAGGAGTAGATAGAATGGATTTTATATCCCGGGAAACAATTGTGGCGGAAATGAATGAATCTATGCAATCGTTATTAGACAAGTATTCCTTAGATGATATTGGTGTTTTCGAGGAACAAGGAGAAGGGGATACATATTACCTAGGGTACACTATTAGAAAAAATGGTGAGATATATATGATTCATAAACCTTTCAAAAAAAATGATGAAAACCAGTTGCTTATAGAAAAGCAAGAATGGATTATTGAGACGGATGACGGTGACACAGGTGGGTTTACCAACTTAGATGAAGTGTTTGCAACAATAAATAAAGGTTTTACCCATTAAAAGCTTTAATATCTTATAGGTCCATCATTTTCATTTTGATGGGCTTTTTCAATACTTTTTAAACTTCCGGGACCCAACTGCATTAGATTTTTTCATTAACCTCCTTATTCATAAGTTTATTTCTAGTTATAATAGTAGTATAGTTATGGAATCAAAAGGAAAATATAAGTAAGTTCATTTTCGTTGGACTAGAATTCTATCCGTTTACGGGTAAACATATACTTATGTAAGTATTTATAGTTTGTTTGATGGGGGTTGTAGAATTGAAAGCTATTGCTGTTTTTTGTGGTGCTAAGGATGGAAAGAAGGATACGTATAAAAAAGGGGCTGAATCACTAGGGGAGGCTCTTGCGAAAAACAATATTACCCTTGTTTATGGTGGCGGTAGTGCTGGTCTTATGGGTGCTGTTGCGGATGCGTGTTATAAAGCAGGAGGAACTGTCATTGGAGTCATACCGAAAATTTTAGTGAAAAAAGAAGTAGTTCACCCAACATTATCAGATATTCGAATAGTTAACACGATGCATGAACGTAAAGCAATGATGTATGAATTGTCAGATGGGTTTATTGCTTTACCTGGTGGAATTGGGACGATTGAGGAATTCTTTGAAGTATTGACATGGAATGCAATAGGAGAACATCAAAAGCCATGCGCCTTATTAAATATTGACCACTACTATGACCCGTTTATTTCATTATTTGATCACATGGTGGAAGAAGCATTTCTTGGTGAAGAAATACGGGATCTAGTTTTAGTGGAAGAAAAGCCGGATAGAGTGATTGAATTATTTAAAAATCAAAATGAATAATCAAAGGAACCTCCTCATTTGAAGGGGTTCCTTGTTTTTAATCATAAAATTATTTTTTATCTACTCCAGTAACAGGGAAGCCAGGCTTTTGTTCATATTGATATTCATCTGCGACTTCCTTAGCTAACTCTAGATCGTCATTGCTTGTAAGCTTGTCTTTATCAGGAGTTTGTGGAAGTCTCGCCTTGTTTTTGTCTCTTGCTTTTTGTTTTCTTGCTCTACTCAAGTTAAGCACCCCTTTCTAATTTGTCTTACTTAGAATGTGATTTAGTGAGAGAAATATACTTGGGGGTAAAAGGGTGAATGATGACTATTACTGGTATGTAAGGGGAAAAATTAAATATTAGTATAACCCTCATAAGAAAAGATTGGAGGGATTTATTATTGAATTAAAAGTACTAACATTTAATATTCGCCATGGTCGAGGGACTGATTTACGATTAAGTTTAGAGCGCATTAGTCGTGTTATAAAGAGAGTGCAACCTCATATTGTTGGGGTGAATGAAATTGATAAGCATTTTTCGAGGAGGAGTCTATATAAAGACCAGCCAAAGGAATTAGAGTATTTACTCGGAATGAAAGAGTTTTTCGCGCCAGCTATTTCAATAAAACGAAAGGGTAAATTAACGAGGGAGTATGGTAATGCAATCTTTACAAGCTTACCTGTTGCCTATTTTCATTCACATCTAATTCAGTCTGATTCAAAATACAAAGAAAACCGCTCCGTTGTTGAGGTTGGTATCAGTCTAGGTGAAAGAAATATATCTGTGTTTACGACCCATTTTAGCTTGTCCCGGAACATGCACCAGAAACAAACGGAGTGGTTAGTCAAAAGGATGGGTCAACTCAATCACCCATGTATTATTATGGGGGATTGGAACTGTAGACCGTCATCTACTCGCTTAAAACCAATTCAATCTCGTTTTCAAACGGTATTTCATCAAACTCAACCGACATTTCCTTCGGCGTATCCCAAGTGGCAGCTTGACTATATATTTTTCACAGATCACTTTTCAGTCAAGGACGCGGCGGTTTTGACAAGTGAAAGAAAAGCATCTGACCATTTACCTGTATATGGAGAGTTTCTCCTTCGTTAACTGTTCTAAAATTTGTTAAGATAAAATGAGAAAGTAAATAAGTGAAAAATAGGGTGCTGTTAGATGACGTTGCTAAAAAATGACTGGGCGATTTATTTACAAGAGGAGTTTGAAAAGGAGTATTATCAGGAGATGCAATCGTTTCTGAAAAAGGAATATGAGACGAAGACGGTGTATCCAATTAAAGAAGATCTTTTTAATGCCTTTCATTACACACCGTATTCTGATGTAAAGGTAGTCATTCTTGGTCAAGATCCATATCATGGACCTAATCAAGCTCATGGTTTAAGTTTTTCTGTACAACCAGGGGTGCGTCTTCCTCCGTCGTTACAAAACATTTTCAAAGAGCTACATAATGATATAGGGTGTACAATTCCTAACAATGGATTTCTTGTTCCGTGGGCAAAACAAGGTGTTCTTTTACTTAATACGGTTCTTTCTGTAAGGGAGTCTGAAGCTAACTCTCATAAAGGAATTGGTTGGGAGTGCTTTACTGATCGGGTGATAGAGCTTCTTAATGAGAGGGAAAAGCCGGTGATTTTTGTTTTATGGGGACGACATGCTCAGGCAAAAGAGGAATTAGTTACAAATCGTATACATTTTATTATAAAATCACCACACCCAAGTCCATTTTCAGCTAGAAGAGGATTTTTTGGTAGTCGGCCGTTTTCAAAAATAAATACGAATTTAATGAAAATAGGAGATGAGCCCATTGCCTGGCAAATCCCTAATCTTAATGAGGAGGAATGAACATGATAACGAGTATTCAAGATTGTGCAGTGTTAGCTAATGGAGTGAAAATGCCTTGGTTAGGCTTAGGTGTATATAAAGCAGAGGAAGGAAAAGAAGTAGAAGAGGCAGTGAAAATCGCATTACAAGCAGGTTATCGAAGTGTTGATACAGCGATGATTTACCAAAATGAAGAAGGCGTTGGAAAAGGGATTCGTGATTCGGGTGTTAATCGTGATGAGATTTTTGTTGCTACAAAGGTATGGAATACAGACCAAGGCTATGAAGAAACATTACAAGCGTTTGAGGAAAGCCGTCAAAAGCTTGGACTTGATGTAATTGATTTATACTTAGTTCATTGGCCGGTAGAAGGGAAGTATAAAGAAACATGGAGAGCGCTTGAAAAGCTCTATAAAGACGGAAAGGTTAGGGCGATAGGCGTTAGTAATTTTCAAATACGACACCTTGAAGATTTAATAAAAGACGCTGAAATTAAACCGATGGTTAATCAGGTAGAATTTCATCCGAATTTAACTCAAAAAGAGTTATTAAACTTCTGTAAAAAAGAGCAAATACAACTTGAAGCATGGCGACCTCTTACCCAAGGGAAACTGTTTACTGACCCTGTTGTAATGGCTCTTGCTGAAAAATACAGTAAGACACCAGCGCAAATTCTATTGCGCTGGAATCTAGAACTTGAGGTAGTGACGATTCCTAAGTCTGTAAATAAGGAGAGAATTACGGCTAATGCTGATATCTATAGTTTTTCATTAGAAACAGAGGATATTGAACAGCTAGATAATCTTAATAAAAATGAACGTTATGGTCCAGATCCAGATAACTTTGATTTTTAATTTGTGACGGTTGATAGTTTATGGTGTAGAGGGTTAGTACAGATAGGGTACTAATTCTCTTTTTTTATGCTTGAAAAAAGAAGATTCAGAAACTGTGTGAGGTTTCCTAACGTGTTTGTAGATTCAGAAAATTTAAAATGTATAATTAAGTTAACAGTAAGTGTTAGCTATATTAACACTAAAGATTAACTAGTTGAAAGGGGAGCTTTACATGGATTCGATTTTCTTAATGAACAATGTGTGGATCATCATTTGTGCAATTCTAGTTTTATTTATGCAAGGAGGATTTATTCTTTTAGAAGCTGGTTCCACACGAATGAAAAATGCAGGTCACATTGCAGGAAAAACGATTTTTACAGTCAGTCTCGCTTCATTAGTTTTCTGGGCAGTAGGTTGGGGATTCATTTATGGTGAAGGAAATGCATTTATAGGATTATCAGACTTTTTCTATGGTAATTATTCAGCAGAAGGAGACGGCTTAGCCGGTTCAGTTGATTTCATTTTCCAATTAATGTTTGCAGCAATTGCCTTAACAATTGCATTTGGTGGGTTTGCTGAAAGAGCGAAATTAGGCGCTTACGTAGTATTCGCAATTTTATTCTCTGCATTTGTTTATCCGGTTGTTGCTCACTGGATTTGGGGTGACGGTTGGTTAGCTGGTATGGGTAAACAGGACTTTGCTGGTTCAACAGTTGTTCACTTAACAGGTGCGATGGCAGCTCTTGCGGCAACAATTATTTTAAAACCTCGTATGGGTAAATTTAATAAAGACGGTTCTGTGAATGATTTAGCTGGTCATAACCAAGTATATACGGCTTTAGGTGTTTTAATTCTATGGGTAGGTTGGTTTGGTTTTAATGCAGGTAGTACGTTAGAAGTTAATGGTGCATTCTTCGGTTATGTTGCTCTTAATACACAGCTTGCAGCAGCAGCTGGTGCAGTAGCAGCGATGCTTATTGTCTATCTAGCATCAGGTAAAGCAGATGTTCCAACAACATTAAATGGTGCGTTAGCAGGTTTAGTTGCAATTACAGCATCTTGTGCGTTTGTTGCTCCTTGGGCGGCAGTCGTGATTGGAACAATTGCCGGATTTATTGTATATGCAGCAATGAAAATGTTTGATAGAGCAAAAATCGATGACCCAATTTTTGCCCTTTCAGTTCATGGTATTGCAGGGATTTGGGGAACACTTTCAACTGGTTTCTTTGCAACACCAGAGTTAGCAGCAATGAACGGTGGTTTACCTGGATTATTTTATGGTGGTGGATTAACACAGCTTGGTGTTCAAACAACAGGTGTTGTTGCATCTGGTATCTATGCATTCCTTATTTCAGTCATCTTGCTTTTAGGTATGAAAGCAGTTATGGGAAGTCTACGTGTCTCTGAAGAAGAGGAAATTATTGGTCTAGACATGAGTGAGCATGGAAGCTATGGTTACCCGGAAAGTATGTCATCTAAGGAAGAAAAAGGAGCTTAAAAATGAACCAAGTACGCCCAATTTACTCTAATGTAACAACTTATAAAGGGTTAAGAGAGTGGCGTGATAATAGCTTACAATCTTTCATTCATAATCATCAAAAGCTAAACAAGTTTCATGACGAGCTTATGTATCAGGTGGCTAAATTAGCGATTGAAAAGGTAGAGAGTGAGTGGGGCCCAGCTCCTACTCACTTTGCCTTCTTTGTAATGGGAAGCGCAGCAAGGTATGAGCAATCTGTTTGGAGTGATCAAGACCATGGAATTATCTATGAAGAAGAAAGTGAAGAAGCAAGCACTTATTTTTTAAAACTAGGTAAAGAGCTAACAACAGGTCTTGCAATCGCTGGGTATGAACAATGTGACGGGAAAGTAATGGCGTCAAATCCATTATGGTGTAAGTCTATACAAGAGTGGAAGAAACAGATTATGGGGTGGATAGAGGAAGAGGATTGGGAATCAATCCGCTATTTACTTACATTTTTTGATTCAAAAGTGTTTGTTGGTAAAGAAGCAAACTTATTAGAACTAAAGCAAATAATTTTTAACAAAGTAGATGAGTCACCATATCTTCTTAAAAGAATGTTTGATAATGTTGGGCGTATTAGAAAAGTGATTGGTTTATTCGGACAGTTGTTTGTCGAAACAAGGGGAGAGCAGACAGGGAAGATTGATTTAAAGAATGCTGCATTTTTTCCTTATGTCAATATGATTCGTCTTCTTGCTATTAAAGAACAGATTTCACAGCCTTCTACATTAGAGAGACTTCAATACTTACCGTCACAGTATCAAAAGATAAAAAGCTATGAAACAGATTTTGTGAAACTTCTAGCTTACCGTCTTCGTTTTCAAGCTGGTAAAGAAAATTATGAAGATGTTCATTTTTTGGATATTCGTCAATTGACGAAAGCTGAAAAAAAAGAACTAAAGCGCATGGTGAAAAATGGCCATAACATCTATAAGGATACTAAGAGGATTATTGAAAAAGGGTGTTCCAGATGGTGATGAATCATATGATTCACATGATGAAGCAAATGACTAGCAAGCTAAGTCCAAGTGTATATACTTCTGCACAACAGCAAAATAGTGCAGCTCAATTAGCGCATGTTAGACAACTTCAAAAGGAGTTAAAGCGTGAAAATGTCCTAGAAGTTCCTCTAGACGATTTGCAGTTCATTGTGTTTGATTTAGAAACTACTGGGTTTCACCCAAATCATGGAGATAAAATATTGTCTATTGGTGCAGTGAAAATGCGTGGAGATAAGATAATCGAAGACGATACGTTTTACTCACTAGTAAATGCTGAAAAAGTGATTCCAGAACACATTAGTAAACTAACGGGTATTACGAACGAACAATTAGAAGATGCACCTCCAATTAGAGAAGTGCTGCAGGATTTTTATAAATATATACAACGAGACACACTTGTAGCGCACCATTCTAAGCATGAGCAAAGTTTTATGCAACATACTACGTGGAGTGTGTTACGAACGAATTTTAAACACCGAATTTTAGATACATCTTTTTTGACGAAAATTACGTTACCAAGGGAAAAGCTCACCAGTCTTGATGATTTTTGTAGGCATTACCAGCTAGAAAGTTGCGGAAGACATCATGCTTTAAAGGATGCAAAGCTGACCGCAGAGGTTTGGGGACGAAGCGTAAGTAATATGAAAGAGCTTGGATTTAAGAATTTAAGTGAAGTTTACGTACATTTAGCAAAAATGAAATAATACTTTGCATGCGAATACTTCTAAGAAGGAGGGGAGGGTTAGTGTATAAAGACATCCCTAGGAATATTGCCCTGTTCCCGATTAGTGTCGTTGAAGAAATGACAGGACTAACAGCAAGACAAATTCGCTATTATGAAGATCAGGGCTTGATTACTCCTGCTAGAAATGATGGAAACCAAAGAATATTTTCGCTGCAGGATATTGATTGTTTTGCTGAAATCAAATCGTTAATTGACCAAGGTGTGAACATTGCTGGAATTAAAGCTGTTTTTGAATCGAAGGAGCAAAAAGCCAATATTATTCCTCATGTATCAGAAGAAGAGTGGAAAGAAATGTTGAAGTGGATTCGTTCAAAGTTGTATTAGTTTAAAACCTTGTTTGAAAGGCTTAAGTAAGCAGAGAAGAAAGTGCTCTGCTTGCTTTTTAGCATTGGAAGGTTTTATTACAAGACTACTAGTTGTCTATGATATAATAAACAGAATCATGTCGAAACTTGGAAGTATAGGTAGAAAGCGAGAGAAAGAAATGAAGAAAAACGAAGCGCTTATACACCAAAGAAATAAATTGATGCTTAAGTTACTTATTCTGTTCTATTTATTAAGTATTACAATAAATGCTTTTGTTGATCAAAGTATTTTAGTGTTTATAGCACCTGTAGGCTTGGCTATTATAACAATAATCTATTCATTAAACCGTATTGAGAAATATGTTTATGTAACGATGTATTTGTCAGTCATTTCGGTGTTTCTCTTTTTTACCCTTTTGCTTTTATATGAACCTCTGCTTGTTAATTTCGTATACATATGGTTTGCGCTTATTATGAGTTCTATTTATCATAGGGCTCGTACTGTAATTGTTGCAGGTGCTGTAACTATTTTAGTTACAGTGTATTTCTTTATTAATTACAGATCTGAAGTTTTCCCTACAGCAGATCCAGAAGATATCGTGTATTATATTTTATTTTCTATATTAATTACAATTTTTTTAAGTTACTCTACACGTTTTACTGAAAAGCTTAGAGAAAAAGCGGAAGAAAAGGAAGAACAAACAGCGGATGAGTTAAAGGAAACACAGGAATATTTGAGGCCACTGAAAAAGTCTCTATATTATAAAAAAAAGATATAGTACCTCAAAATTTGAGAGTGCTATATCTTTTTTACTGTATAATTAAATTATCAAATTCGAGTGGGTGGATACATTGATTCAACATCAACAAGTAAATTTAAGTCCTTATATGGCGATTTATGACATAGTCGTACCGAAAGATAATGTTTTGAGAAAAATAAATGACTTAGTCGATTTTTCTTTTGTATATGAAGAATTAGTAGATAAATATTGCCTTGATAATGGGCGTAATGCGATCCATCCTATTCGCATGTTCAAATACTTATTATTAAAATGTATCCACAACGTATCCGATGTTGATATTGTCGAACGCTCAAAATATGATATGTCATTCAAATATTTTTTAGATATGGCGCCAGAAGATCCAGTTATTGAGCCAAGTTCCTTAACGAAGTTTCGAAAACTGCGATTAAAGGATGTAAATTTATTAGACATGCTAATCAATAAAACGGTTGAGATCGCAATCGAAAAAGAAATTATAAAAAGCAAATCTATTATTGTAGATGCTACCCATACCCAGTCTCGTTACAATCAAAAATCAGCCAAAGAAGTGCTGGTTGATCGGTCTAAAAACCTAAGAAAGACGATTTATCAAGTAGATGAAACAATGAAAAGTAAATTTCCAACCAAGACAACATCAGATGTATTAGAAGATCAAATTGAATACTGTGAAAAGCTGATTAAAGTCATTGAAAAAGAAGAGGTTATTTGTGAATTCCCCAAAGTAAAAGAAAAATTAAACCTGCTTAAAGAAACTGTGGCTGATGATATTGAACATCTACAATTATCCAAAGATGAAGACGCAAAAACAGGACATAAAACAGTGGACTCCTCATTCTTTGGTTACAAAACACACATAGCCTTAAGCGAAGAAAGAATTATTACTGCGGCTGTTGTTACAACTGGAGAAAAGAATGACGGAAAGCAATTAGAAACCTTAATTGAAAAAAGTATGGAAGCTGGTATGGAAGTTGATACTGTGATTGGTGATGCCGCCTATTCAGAAAAAGGGAATATTGAATATACAAAAACAAACGAAATGAAGTTAATAGCTAAACTCAACCCTGTTGTCACACAAGGTAACCGAAAAAAAGAAGACGAATTTGAGTTTAATAAAGATGCTAGTATGTATGTTTGTAAGGCTGGACATATGGCTATTAGGAAAGCACGAACTGGAAAAAAAGGTGTAGCCACAAATCAAACACACACATATTACTTTAATGTAGAAAAATGTAAGGTATGTCCTATAAAAGAAGGATGTTATAAAGATGGAGCTAAAAGTAAGACTTATTCTGTGAGCATTAAATCGAATATACACAAAGAACAAATAGCCTTTCAAGAAAGCGATTATTTTAAAGAAAAATCAAAAGAAAGATATAAAATTGAAGCAAAAAACAGTGAATTAAAACACCGACACGGGTATGATGTAGCATCATCTTCGGGTCTTATTGGCATGGAACTACAAGGAGCTATGTCGATATTTACAGTTAATTTGAAAAGGATTTTGAAGTTAATAGGTTAACTAAATGAAAAATTTAGCTCTACATAAAATAAAAAAGAGACGAATACACCCATTTAATGGATATAATTTCGTCTCTTTTTTATTTCTCATTCTTTCGTCTCAAAAAACGGAAGTTTTTCAGTGGCCTCGAATATTTAGAGTCTCTTTTTAAACAAATGTCTGATGGTGTAGCTGTTCATGATGTAGACGGGATGATTTATGAAGTAAATAAAAGCTTTGAATTGATGTTTGGGTGGACTAGTGAAGAGCTTAACGGGAAGTATATCCCTAATCTTACTGACTCACAGCTTTTACTATTTAGGCACGCTTGGAATAAAGTTGAAAATGGAATGCAGTTGGACGAGTTTGAAATAGACCATTTGAAAAAGGATGGTACACCTCTATCTGTTTCGATTACTATTTCTCCTGTTCAAAACAAGTCAGGTAATGTGGTGGCAATGGCAACATTTTTCAGAGATATATCAGAACGTAAACGAACAGAAGAGTTATTAAGACAATCTGAGAAGCTTTCAGTAGTTGGACAACTAGCTGCAGGAGTAGCCCATGAAATAAGAAACCCATTAACGATTATTTCGGGATACATCCAGTTGTTATTGAAAACAGATAAAAATAATGAACGCTATCAAATTATGCTCTCAGAACTTTACAGAATTAATTCGATTATTAGTGAGCTCCTATTATTAGCAAAGCCTCAAGCGGCAAAATTTGTAGAAAAAGATGTTTGTGAGCTCGTTGATGAAGTGATTACACTTTTAAATACAACGGCGAAAATGAAGCATATTGTTATAAAGCCAATATATATCGTTCAGAATAGGCGTATTCAGTGTGAACCTAATCAAATAAAGCAAGTATTAATTAACGTTATTAAAAATGCGATAGAAGCAACTAATGTTGAAGGAGTAATCAATGTTTCTATTGAAGAATTAAACGAAGGTATTTCTATTAAAGTGTCTGATAAGGGTTGCGGGGTACCCGAGAATTTATTAGACAAAATTGGTGAACCTTTTTTCACAACCAAGGAAAAGGGAACTGGCTTAGGGTTAATGGTAAGTCAAAAAATTATCAAAAACCATCAAGGTAAGTTTCTAATTAATAGCAAAGAAAATGAAGGAACAACTGTGGAGCTAATTCTTCCAAAAATCGTTAATTTGAATCGAGGTGTCTAATGAATATCTCAGCTAAAAAAGTTGTAGCAAACATGGAAAAAAAGTTAGATGTATTAAAGGGTTTATTGGATGATTCGAGTTACAATCAAGAAAAAATTAAAGAGCAAGCAATTTCTATTAAGGCTTATTGTGATTTACTTTTAGATGAAGAAGTCTCATCAAAAGCTAAGCTAGAGAGAGACTATCAAGAGAACAACATATCTACTCCCGCACCAGCACCTATCGGAACGACAAGTGTGAACCAAGGTACTACATCTGATAGAATAGATGTAAAAGAAAATCTTCTTGAATTTTAACATCATAAAGGAGAATGGAATGTATAAAATATTTCTTGCTATTGGAAGCATAAGTGCTGCTTTGGCAGTTGCCTTAGGAGCATTTGGAGCGCACGGTTTAGAAGGAAAATTAACTGAAAGATATATGGAAATCTACCAAACAGGAGTCCAGTATCATATGATTCATTCCTTAGGGTTGATACTAGTAGGTATCATCTCTGCAAAGATACTAAATTCTAAGCTAATTAATGTAGCTGGTTGGTGTCTATTTGGTGGAATTATTATTTTTTCCGGTAGTTTGTATATCTTAAGTATGACAGGCTTTACAATGCTTGGAATGATTACGCCAATTGGTGGCGTATTGTTTGTAGCCGGTTGGTTCCTTGTTGCTATTGCTGCTATGAAAGCATAAAGAAGAGGTTGCCTCAAAAGGTAGATTTACACCTTTTGGGGCAACCTCTAAGTATTTTAAGTGAATTCACTAGAAGATACTACTCCTTAGCGTGGTGAATATGCTGCCATACCCGGAGGTCTTCCAAATGGATAGTCATATTCTATTTCCTCGTCGAATGTTACATAATCAAGGTTAACCATCAGTAGTAAATACCACCTTCCTGTTTCTGGGTCGCTGATAATGATATGATCACGTCCTGCTTCCCGAACAATTCCTCTAAGAACCATAGCATTCCATTCAGGGTTGTTTTCATATGTGAGGTAAACAGTTGCCATCTTACCTCTATTTAAACGTAAAATATTTTCGATATAAGACATTTCTAATGGAAGCATACCAGGTTCAGTAGGCATAGGTTGCGTCATACCAGGTACTTGTGGAGCATAAAATGGTGATGGTTGTTGCATCATTGGTTGTTGCATCATAGGCATAGGCTGTTGCATAAACGGTTGCTGCATCATGGGTTGCTGATGTTGTTGCGTTAGTTCTGGTCCATATGGAACTTGCATTTGTTGTTGTGTATCCCATTGTTGTTGTGTATCCCATTGTTGTTGGTACATCTAATCACTCCTTAAGTTGTAGATAGTTAATTTGTTAATATGTTGAAAATACTTGTGGGCAATCAGAAGCTAAAGGTGTGTAAAAACAATGTAACTTATACCTACCTGTGTTCCACTGACCCCACCACTGAGCAGGGCATGACCCCTCTGGTCTAAAAAACCATAAAGAAAATTCCGCAGGATGATGACGCTCTCCATTAATTAATTTTCTTGCTAATCGACGATCTCTTTCTCGAGCCCCTTGATAAAAGTATCCTTTTTGTACTGCTTCAAAGCCTCCTGGAGATTGAAAGGCCATTCGTGGTATTGAGTTAATATCGACAAAATCCATACAAGCAGAACGAACACGATTGACCATGACATTTCCAGCCATTAACATTCCTAACTCGCCTTCCCCTTCTGCCTCAGCTCTCATTAATCGTGCCAATATATCAATATCGCTTGAATTGGCTTTAATGACTGCCATAAATGCACCTCCTGATGTAACTTTCCCAATGAAACCTGCAACGTCTAAGTGTACAGCGATGGCGGCAGGTATGTAGTAAGCTAGGTTAGGCGTCGTTGTTGCAGTTACTCTATGCTTATGAGAAGGTAGCACAGCATATGACAAAATGAAAATAAAATATTGGGTGTTTTTATAGGATAGAAAAAAGCCTTTTCCATGTTGAGGTGGAAAAGGCTTTTATGTGAATTCAAGGAAGGGCAATGGCTATGCACGCTGCGCGTCAAAAGCCAAGAAAACCACTTGGATTTTGACTTTAAAACAAAGCAGCGGCGTCGCACATTGCTTAAGAAGTAAAACGAAATTACCGTTTTACTTCTTAAATATGAAAGTAGCTTGGTAGGGCTTCTTCTGTTAGGATGTTTCCTACGAAGAATGAGCCGAACTCTCCAAAGCGAGCTGATACTTCGTCGAAACGCATTTCATAAACAAGTTTTTTGAATTGAAGTACGTCGTTCGCAAATAGTGTAACGCCCCACTCCCAATCATCAAAGCCAACAGAACCAGTAATGATTTGCTTAACTTTACCTGCGTATTGACGTCCAATCATTCCATGACTGTACATCATCTTGCGGCGGTCTTCCATAGGAAGCATGTACCAGTTGTCTTCACCTTGGCGGCGCTTGTCCATTGGATAGAAACAAACGTGATTCCATTTTGGAAGTTCAGGGTATAGGCGAGCACGGATTTCTGGATTCTCGTATGGATCTCCTTCTTTACCAGCCATATAATTACTTAATTCAACAACTGACACATACGAGTGTGCTGGTACAGTAAACTCAGCAAAGCGAGTTTTGTTAAATGCATTTTCAATTTCATTTAACTCTTCCATTGTCGGACGAAGAATCATCATCATGAAATCAGCTTTTTGACCAACAATTGTATAAAGGGCATGACTACCTTCTTTATTTGTTTCAGTTTGATTCCACTTTTCAAGCATGGTAACAAATTCATTTACAATTTGTTGACGCTCCTCTGAAGAAATTGTTTTCCATGCAGTCCAGTTAATTGTACGGAAATCATGTAGGCAATACCAACCATCTAACGTAATAGCTGCTTCACTCATGTATAAACACTCCTTTATTTGTATGTACGGATTTAAATTTAACTATATCATAGATTTTATTCAAGAGCATGTCAAAGGAGGTGATTAATTGTCAATTGATAATAGGTAGTGTCTAAATTTAAAACTAACCAATTATGAGAACTTAATTAAAAAACAGCCGAGTGCTTTTAAGCACAGAGCTGTCTAATTATTATTTCTTTACAAAATTCATTATCGCTTGATGGTGTTCGTCTGAACGACCTGCTTGACGTTGAGCCTCTTCTTCCATCTTTAGTACATCTTCTAAACTGTTATCTAAGCCTTGGACCATGTTTTGTTTCATTAAATGATAAGAACTTAGAGGTAACTGTAAAATTTGATTGATGAAATCTTGCCCGTTACCAATTTTATTAATTAGTCCTATTTCTAGTGCTCTATCAGCAGAAATTGTTTTCCCAAGTGCTAACTCAAGTGCGTTTCCAAGTCCTACGAGACGAGGGAGAAAGTAGGATGCACCTGCATCGGGAACTAAGCCAATCTTCAAAAAGCTAAGAGCAAATTTAGCATTAGGTTCCGCTACCCGGTAATCACATGCAAGAGGAATACTTAATCCAGCTCCGACACAGATTCCATTAATTAAAGCAACAGTTGGCTTTTGAATGCTTTGTATTTTAAGAATGAGCTTATTATAAGAATCTCGTAAATAATCACCATAATCAAAAGTTCCAATTTCATTAATAGGTATACTTTTTAAATCTGCTCCAGCCGAGAAAGAGTCCTCAGTCCCTGTTAGTACAATTAGTCTTACTGTTTCATCTTGGTCTGCTTCATTAAAGGCTGCGAGTAACTCTTCATGAGTAGGTAGGTCAATTGCATTTTTTACCTCGGGTCTATTTAATGTGATCGTGGCAACTTGATTTTCAACTGTGTATAATACGTTTTGTTTTGACATTCTTATCGCTCCTCTAAATTTGTCTACCAACTAATGTTCCATCATATATTGCACGCTTTGCGTCTAGTCCAGATGCATCTTTTGCGCCACCAATAAGATGGACATGAGAATGGCGTTCTTTTAATTTTTTGTATAGCTGTTCATTAGGTAGTTGTCCGCTTGCAGTAATAATGGTGTCTGCCTGTACTAGCTGTTCTTTATCATCAATCGTAACATGAATTCCCTCAGTTGTAATTTGGTTATACGTAATATTTCCAATCATTTGAATGCCCTTTTGTTTTAATTCTAAGAGTGTGGCCCATCTAGTTGTCTTGCCTATTCCACGAGCAAAGCTCTTTCCTCGCTGTAAAAGTGTTATGTCATAAGTTCCTTTACTTTTTAAGAAGAGGGATAAATCACAGGCAATCCCCCCACCGCCAATGATAACTATTTTTTCTCCTTTAGGAATGATTCCTTCGAAAATGTCACGATAAGATAGTACGTCAGCATGTATGCCGGTAATATCAGGAGTACGAGGGATAATTCCAACAGCAACGATGACCTCATCCGCTTGATCAAGCAAAGGATCTTCATCTGTAATCCTGTAATTTAGTTGCTGTTTTACTCCAAGCTTATCGAGTTGAACTTGATAGTAACGAATTGTTTCTTTGAACTCCTGTTTTCCAGGTACAGAGCTAGCGTAAAGTAGCTGTCCACCAAGAGATGATTTTTCATCTACAATCGTAACACTATGCCCCCTTGATGCAGCGCTGCGTGCAGCTTCTAGTCCAGCAGGTCCAGCACCTATGACAAGTACATTCTTTCTCTGTACAGCCATTTCATTTGTAAATAAAAGCTCTCTACCTGCTTCAGGGTTAACAAGACAGCTAGCAAATTTCCCTTCGAATATATGGTCAAGACATGCTTGGTTACAGGCAATACACGTATTAATTTCGTCAGGTCGATTCTCGATTGTTTTTGTGACAAAGGATGGGTCGGCTAAAAATGGACGAGCCATTGAAACGATATCAGCCCTTTTTTCTTCGAGGACTTTTTCTGCGTCTACAGGATTATTAATTCGGTTGCTTGCGATAACAGGAATTTTGATATGTTCTTTTATTTTGGCTGCTACCGGAGTAAAGTGGAGCCTTGGTACTTTCATTGAAATAGTGGGAACCTTTGATTCGTGCCAACCTATCCCAATATTGAGAGCATCTACTCCGGCTTTTTCTAATTCTTTCGCGATAAGTATTGTTTCTTCTTCTGTTGTGCTACTTTCAATTAAATCAATACCTGACATTCGGAATATGACTGGGTAACTCGAGCCTACTTCCTCACGAATAGCTTTCACTATCTCTAGAGCAAAGCGGTTTCTGTTTTCAAATGACCCACCCCATTTATCGTTTCGGACATTTGTGACAGGTGAAAAAAATTGGTTAATTAGATAGCCTTCAGAACCCATAATTTCAACCGCATCAAAGCCCGCTTTCTTTGCACGACGAGCGCCAGTAGCAAAGTGACTTATCGTTTGTACTACTTGATCAGATGTTAATTCATGTGGAGAATCTGGGTTGATTGGTGACTTAATTGGGGATGGTGCTACAGGATGTAACTTTGTTAACGCTTTATAGGAATAGCGGCCTGCATGGAAGAGCTGTAAGGCAATTCGTCCACCGGCTTTATGAACTTTATCGGTTAACGGTTTCCATAATGTTATGTCCTCGTCTTTATAAATGGACATAAAGTTTTCAGAGCCACTACCTTCAGGGCAAACAGCTACACCACCAGTAACGATAAGTCCAACATGTTCTTTCGCACGTTTCGCATAGAATGCAGTCAATCGACTCATTCCATTTGCTTCACTTTCAAGACCTACATGCATTGAGCCCATCATGACACGGTTCGGTAAAGTTAATGAGTTAATTGTGATAGGGGAAAGTAAATTATGATACGCCAAAGTGCACCTCCAGAGTTTAATTTTGAATTACGAATTATGAGTTATGAATTAAGTACAATCCTACAAGTGAAGCTAGTGTTTCTCCTTTAATTTGTTATTCACCATATATAATTCATAATTGCTTTTATCTCATTATACTGAATGGTCATTCATTTTAATAGTGTAAATACTAAAAATTCTGAATAAATATTTCTACAAAGTTTTGTTAAATTTTTATAAGGTATGTGTAATCAATTGGATGGAACACTTATTAATAAGGGGAAAATAACATACAAATGTAAATCCGTTATTAGAAAATTTTAACTTTAGTACAATTAGGTAATTGAGGTTTCCTTTTCTAATAAAGAGGAGTATTCTATGGTGTAGGTTGATCAGATGAGGAGGGATTTTTCGTGAGTGATCTTTTCACGGAAATTACAGAAAAGGTAAAGCGTCATCATCCATCAGTTGTTTTACCTGAAGGATTAGATGAACGTATTTTAGAAGCAGCAGGACAATTGTCTAATGATGAAGTGTTAAAGCCAATCTTAATTGGTGATGAAACATTAATTTATAATAAAGCAAAAGAACTTGGCGTTACGTTTAAGGAAATAGAGATTATAGACCCACGTACTTACAAGTATTTTGACCAAGTTGTTGAGTCGTTTATTGAACGCCGCAAAGGTAAAGAAACGGAACAGTCTGCTAAGGAGAAGCTACTACAAGAGAACTACTTTGGTACGATGCTTGTTCATATGGATAAAGCTGATGGTTTAGTTAGTGGGGCTGCTCATTCGACGGGAGATACTGTACGCCCAGCGTTACAAATCATTAAAACGCAACCAGGTATTAATAAAACATCAGGTGTGTTTGTAATGGTAAAGGATAATCAAAAGTTCGTATTCGGTGATTGTGCCATAAATATAGCACCTAATAGTGAAGAACTAGCGGAAATTGCAATAGCAACAGCGGAAACAGCTAAAGTTTTTGGACTAGATCCGAAAGTAGCAATGCTTAGTTTTTCAACAAAAGGTTCAGCGTCTTCAATAGAAACAAGAAAAGTATCTGAGGCAACAAAGCTCGCACAAGCTACACGTCCAGATCTTGTTATTGACGGTGAGTTCCAATTTGATGCTGCATTTGTTCCTGCAGTTGCCCAAAAGAAGGCACCAGATTCTCCATTACGAGGGGAAGCTAATGTATTTATATTCCCTAGTCTTGAATCAGGAAATCTTGGATACAAAATTGCCCAGCGTCTAGGTGGATACGAAGCTATAGGACCAATTCTACAAGGGCTAAATAAGCCTGTTAATGATTTATCTCGTGGATGTAACGTAAAGGATGTTTATAAGTTGTCGTTAATCACTGCGATGCAGTCAATTAATCAAAAGGTGATGAACTAGCACTAGGGCCAGAATCAACGTGTATTTTTCACTTTTATTGTGGCTTTATTGTATGGTTTACAGCTAGTAAAGTTATTACCGTCGTTTTTATATAGTAAGCACTGGAATCAAAATTCCAGTGCTTTTTCGTTTCGATTTGTGATCCTTTGTAATTGATATTGAAATAAGTCTATTTCCTCAGGGGTTAGAGATGACGGCATAAGCGTGCATTTTTGGTTTGTCATCGTAATAAGAAGCTGATGCATGATACTACTTATCGTATAATACTTCCCTACGAGTGTTGATAGTGAAGCCATTGTTTCTGGCTTGATTCGTGGATATTCAAACTTTGTTGGTTGTTCTTGAACGGATTTTTCGTAAAACTCTTTAATTAACTCAGCTCGTTGTGAACCACTATTTTTCACACAAAGATAAATCTGAACAGCTACACCCCCACGAATACGGCGCTGGGAGATCCCTGCAAACTTTTTGCCATCAATACTTAAATCAAAGCTGCCAGGACAGTAGGAGCCAACAATTTCTCTAGCTTCTATCGTTACATTTTCTTCAGAGAGCAAAGCTTGGATAAGCTCAAACATTAGCTCATACCCATGATTTATTGACAATTTTTTTTCTTCTTTTAAAATAAGTGATAAATTTAAAATGCCATCGTCTAAGACGACCGCTAGACCACCAGAATTACGAACAATGACCTTATATCCAGCAGATTGTAAAAAATTAATCCCGTCCTGCACGAATGGTAGTCGGCTATCCTGAATTCCAAGGACAACGGTTTGATGATGAACCCAAGAGCGTAAAACTGGTTCAGATTTCAATTCTCCAACTGATGAACACAATGTATCATCATAAGCAAAAGAATGTAGCGCATCAAACCCAAATGTTGTATGGTCAATAAATCTCCAAGGCTGTTGTAGTAATGAATTCATATCCATTCTCCTATTAAAAAGTTGAGTAAGACGAACTTGATTATAACATAGAGTGTTTTATAGGTATTGGCATTTTTCCTCTCACTTTTCTCTAATACCTTGTTCTGTGTTATACTATCCTTTGCAGATAATGGACAAGACTATATAAATGGAATTTTCTAATGAAAGGAATAAGTAAAATGGCAAACGAGTTTAGAATTTGTGATATTTGCCAGGCAACGAATATTAAAACGTTGTTGCCGAAGTTAAAAAAGCTAGATGAAAAGGCAGAAATTCACATTGGCTGTCAATCTTATTGTGGCCCGGGTAGAAAGAAAGCATTTACGATTGTTAATAATCGTCATGTGACAGCACCGAATGAAGACCAGTTGATTACAAAGATAGAAAAGAAAATAAAATAATGTAGGTCTTTTTGTCAGACATCATTTATATACGAAAACTGAACTACCCATACACACTGTAGGGTAGTTTTTACTTTTCGTAGGTTTAGATTCATAAAAGAATTTTGTATAATGAGAGTAAGACGAAAAAAGAACGGGGTAGGGTTGAATGACAAAAAGGTACGGACAATTAGAAGAAGAAAAGGTATTTAAAGACCCTGTACACCGCTATGTACATGTGAGAGATGAATTGATTTGGGAATTAATTGGGACAAAGGAGTTCCAACGTTTGCGGAGAATAAGACAATTAGGGACGACTTATTTTACTTTCCATGGTGCTGAACATTCCCGTTTTAATCATTCACTTGGTGTATATGAGATCACTAGAAGAATTATTGAAGTTTTTCAAGGACGGCCACATTGGGATGATAAAGACCGATTACTATGCTTATCAGCAGCGTTACTCCATGATGTAGGTCACGGACCATTCTCACACTCTTTTGAAAAGGTATTTGACACGGATCATGAGGATTGGACGAGAGAAATTATTCTTGGAGATACTGAGATTAATAAAGTGTTAAAGAATATGGGACCTGAGTTTCCCCAGGATGTGGCAGATGTAATTGAAAAGACTCATTCTAATAAGTTAGTTGTGAGTTTAATTTCAAGTCAAATTGATGCGGATCGAATGGATTATTTACAGCGCGATGCTTATTTCACAGGAGTTAGCTATGGTCACTTTGATATGGAACGTATTCTTCGAGTAATGAGGCCAACTGATGACCAAGTGGTTTTTAAACAGAGTGGAATGCATGCAGTTGAGGATTATATTATGAGTCGCTATCAAATGTACTGGCAAGTATACTTTCACCCAGTGACTCGTAGTGCAGAAGTCATTTTAAGTAAGATATTAATGAGGACAAAAGAATTATTTTTAGGTGGATATGCCTTTAAACAAGAGCCTAGACACTTTTATTCCTTCTTTAATGAAAAAAAGAGCTTGGACGATTATTTACGCCTTGATGAGTCGATAATGCTCTATTATTTTCAAATTTGGCAAGATGAGGACGATAGCATATTAAGTGATCTTTGTGATAGATTTTTAACTAGAAGGTTGTTTAAATATGTAGAATTTAATCCAAATCAGCAAATGCATGATTGGCCAGTTTTACATAAATTATTTACTGAGGCAGAGATTGATCCCGCCTATTATTTGGTTGTTGATTCTTCCTCTGATTTGCCGTATGATTTCTATCGACCAGGAGAAGAAGAGGAGCGGCTACCGATTCACTTAGTTACACCAAATAGTAAGCTTCGAGAATTATCAAGAGAGTCGGATGTAGTAGAAGCGATTTCAGGAAAAAAGAGAACCGATCATAAATTATATTTCCCGCTAGACATGCTTGAGGATGAGAGAGACAACGGGGACATTAAGCGTAAAATTAAAGAAATTTTAATGAAATAGGGGGAAACGGTTTTGCTGAAAGAACATGCTAAATTGCTTGCGATGTTCCAACAAGCAGGGGAGATTATTGGACGTAAAAAACTACAAAAGATAGTTTATATTGCGAAGAAAATGGATATTCCCTTTTCTGAACGATACAAATTTCATATGTTTGGCCCGTATTCTGAGGAGCTTACGTTACGTATAGAAGAGCTATGTAACCTAGGCTTTATTAATGAAACAAAGGAAAGTAAAGGTGGCTATTACCAGTACCGCTATACCTTGACTGAAGAAGGTATTGAATTTCTTCAAATGTATGAATTTGAGTTACCAAAAATCGAGGAATTAGTGACTAGCATGAATGAACAGAGTTCACGGTTCCTTGAGCTTGTTTCGACTATGTTATATTTCGACGAATTACCTATAAATGAGTTAAAAGAAAAAGTGACAACAGTAAAGAAAAAGCAAAATTACACAGATGAAGATATGGACCGAGCGATTGAATTCATCTCAAGCCTACGAGGTGCATTAGTCCATTAAAATGGACAAGTCTTCAGAAATAATAGACGTGCAACCAGTTATATGGTCACACGTCTTTTTCTTTTGAAAAGAGTTCAGTCATTGAATAGTGTTTGACGATGAACGTTATGATAAACTAAGGTTAGAGCATATACTATATGTAAATTTAATTGAAAGGGATGGTAGGGATGGATCTCTTCAAAGATGAAGATAAAAATCAGAAAAAGAAACCTTCAGGATTTAATATTTTAGCTAATAACCCTAAGGTTGATCATGGTGGTTACGGGGCAGGAGTTCTTAACTTAGATAATATTTCCCCAGTTATTGTTGACCCAGAAGACAATCAAGCGTACATAGATATGGGCGCACTGCATGCACGTTCTGCAGTTGAAAAGAGAATTAAGTTTTTGCCTAATCGTGAGGAAGTACCTAATGGTCGATTATACTGGCTAGTTTGGGTTACGGTTAATAACAAAGGTGAAGGACCATTTTATTATGGAGTAACTGGCTGTGAAATGACTGTTGATGAGGAAATTCGTCGGGGTTACAAAAGCTTACCAGAACATGTTAATAAAATGGATAAATCACTAAAAGGTCATGTCATGATTGAGGATATGGATGACAAATCGAAGAAACTTCTGGGTGTGTTTTTAAAAGAACATAACGAAGAATTCTGGAATCGCTCAGACGAAAAGCTACGAACAGAACTATTAGGAGAGTAGTTACTAATGTTTTTACTCTGTCTACCCTTAAACAAAAAAAGTTTTGAACGATTTATGAATTATCATAATGGGTCTTGAGCTTTTATAAGATTGTTATTAAACTTAGACATAGTATAAAACACTTTTTATACTAGGACACAAAAAAGTGCGAAGGTAACCCTTCGCACTTTTTTAATTATATAAGTTAACATGTATCGCTTTTAACCCCCATTAACCATTAACAATTAAACTACGCATTCCAATTCGCAATTCGCAATTCGCAATTCTAAATCGCCCCTAACGTCCTTCCCATTCATAACTCATAATTCTAAATTTGCAATTTGCAATTGCCCCTAATGTAGCCATTTCAAAAAACGCTCAAGAAATTTCTCCTTCTCATGTTCTTCTTCTTTAGGCTGTACGACTTCATCACTGCTTCCGTGCAGTTGGCAATACTCTGTTGGTTCTGTTCCTTCAACAAAATATGTAAGACGTTGTACAGGACATTCCTCTGTTGCAAGTAATCCATTGCTAGGGTTTATATAGACACCGTTCACACCATCTGGCTTATGGAATTGTAGCTTTAAATCATCCTTTAATGCATTCTCAGTAAATTGGGCCCATATTCGCTTTGCATATTGTCCCTGAGTTTGATGCTCAAGAGTTTGTCCTTGGTCATAGCCAATCCATACACCAGAAAGCAGTTGTGGGGTATAGCCAATCATCCAGCTATCAGTAGAAGTTGAACCAGACTTACCGGCAACTGGACGGTGTACTAAATGAGAAATCGATCTTCCTGTTACAGATGTATATCCACTTAGGTTTCGGTCAAACATTCCCGTCATGATATCCGTCATAATAAAGGCAAGCTTCGGATCAACAGCAGGTGTGACTGAAGGTTGTTCTTCGATAATAACCTCTCCATGTTGATCGACAACCTTACGAATAAATCGAGGCTCAACACGGTGACCTCCATTGGCAAAGGGACTGTAACTATTAACAAGTTCTAATACACCAACTGGCAACGTACCAAGAGCTAATGATGGCAGCTCCTCTAATGGACTAGTTATTCCAAATCGTTGTGCAGCATCAACTAAATACTCTTTTCCAAGAAAGAAGTGTGTTTTAACGGCAAAGATGTTATCTGAAAAAGCAAGTGCTTGCAGCATCGTTATAAAGTCATGTGCATAATTTTCATTGAAGTTTCCTGGCGAGTACTTTCCTCTTCCATCATCAAAAGTAAAAGTAGTTGGCTCACTTAGTAATGTCGATGATGCAGTGAATCCATGCTCTAACGCTGCATAGTATAAGAAAGGCTTGAACGTAGAACCTGGAGAACGTTTTGCTTTAGTGGCTCTATTAAATGGACTTTCTGAATAATCTCTTCCACCAATTAGCGCCTTCACATCACCTGTTCTCGGACTCATAGCAACAAGTGCAGCTTGTAGTTCATCCTCACCATTTAATTCTGCTTCAACCCATCTTTCAGCTTCTCTCTGCATATCAGGGTCAAGAGTCGTATAAACGTGTAAGCCACCTTTTTCAATAAGAGCAGGATCTATATCATAGTCTTCCGCTAAAATTTGCTGAACAATGTCTTGAAAGTAAGGACCTACTACTCCTTCGTAAGCTTCCCTTTCAGTAATAAAGTGTAATTCTTCATCACCAGCTGTTCTAGCTTGAATAGTTGAAATTTTGTTTGAATCAACCATTGATTGAAGAACGATCCTTTGTCTTTGTTTTGAACGTTCTAAATCAAAAAAAGGTGAGTAATAGCGAGGTCCCTTTGGTACACCTGCTAGAATACTTGCTTCTGCTAGAGATAACTCTGAAGCTGATTTACTAAAGTAATGATGTGCAGCAGCTTCAATCCCATATGCACCATGCCCGTAATAGATTGTATTTAAGTAACCCTCTAGTATCTCATCTTTTGTATAATTCATTTCTAATCTTAATGCATAGAGAGCTTCGTTCCATTTTCGCTTCCACGTTTTATCATGTCCTAAGTAGAGGTTCCGTGCATACTGCTGAGTAATGGTACTTGCCCCTTGTGCTTTCGTACCTAGACGTAAATTTGTGAGCACAGCAGCCCCAATACGTGTTATATCAAACCCGTAATGATTGTAAAACTTACGATCTTCGATGGAAAGTGTTGCATCAATCACTTCAGGAGCCATGTCATCAAGTGTAATCCAATACCGATTTTGTCCACGGTGGCTTTCTCCAATAATCGTATCGTCCGCACCATATAGAATGGTTGTTTGAGGAACTTGAATGGGAGGTGGACCTTGCGCCTTCGTATAAAAAAGCAAGCTAACAATTCCTCCCATGAACAAAACAGAGAACAATAATGTGAGGCGGAATAAGCGTCTAACCCAAATCCAGCCTTTTTTCTTACGTTGATTCGTTTCGACCTGCATGAAAGGCACCTCTTTTACGTCCAAAATTAGATAGCTCTATCTTCGGTAAAGTAGACTAGTTTTAAACGTAATTAATAGAAAAAATCCCTTGATTTACATGTCTAGACTCTAGTAATGAAATAGCTTTTTCAGTTTTTACTGAAAAAGAAGTAGGTAAAATCTGAGGGCGCTGAAAAAGTCCAAACTAGACGATTCGAGAATCAAGGCCACAAAAAAGTGAAAAACACACTTTTTCAGCAGCCTTGTAAAATCCGACTTTTTTCTACAAAAACTAGAAAATATTACTTGCATTTTTTTCTCGTTGATTTATACTTTTTTTGACTTTGTTTTAGATTAGATTTAGAAATTCCACTTTTAGAGCATCAAAACTAGGGAAAGCTATCTAGTGAGGCTCTTCAAAATTTTGTTATCTACTTTCTTGATGGACCTTAATAAATCGTATGTACGATAGTTTATAGATTTAAGATGAGGTGACTAAAAATGGAATTATGGTATACAGAAAAGCAAACAGAGCGGTTTGGGATTAAAGCGAAAGTGAAGCGTACGTTACATACAGAGCAAACTGAGTTCCAAAAGCTTGATATGATTGAGACTGAGGAATTTGGAAACATGCTAGTATTAGATGGCATGGTTATGACAACAGAAAAGGATGAGTTTGTTTATCATGAAATGGTGGCTCATGTCCCATTGTTTACTCACCCAAACCCGAAGAATGTCCTAGTCGTTGGTGGAGGAGACGGAGGAGTTATTCGTGAAGTATTGAAGCATCCATCTGTAACAAAGGCAACACTCGTTGAAATTGATGGTAAAGTTATTGAGTATTCAAAGAAGTATCTTCCGTCCATTGCCGGTGCACTAGATGACCCTCGTGTTAATGTTCAAGTTGATGATGGTTTTATGCATATTGCGAAAAGTGAGGCTATTTATGACGTAATTATGGTTGATTCAACGGAACCAGTTGGTCCTGCAGTCAATCTATTTACAAAAGGATTTTACGAGGGGATTTCTAAAGCATTAAAAGAAGATGGTGTGTTTGTAGCTCAAACAGATAACCCATGGTTCCATTCAGATTTGATTACAAATGTATTTAAGGATGTAAAAGAGACATTTCCAATCACACGTTTATATACAGCGAATATCCCAACGTATCCTAGTGGCTTATGGACGTTCACAATCGGTTCAAAGAAGCACGATCCACTTGAGATAGAGGATAATCGTTTCCATGAGATTGAAACGAAGTATTACACTAAGGAACTTCACAAAGCAGCCTTTGCATTACCACGCTTTGTAGGCGATCTAATTAAATAAGGAGGCTCTATCATGCGTTTTGATGAAGCTTATTCAGGAAATGTATTTATATTAAGTAACCCAAATTATGAGGAAAGTAAGGCGGTCATTTACGGTATGCCAATGGATTGGACAGTGTCTTTCCGTCCTGGCTCACGTTTTGGACCAGCGAGAATTCGTGAAGCATCACTAGGACTAGAGGAATACAGTCCTTATTTAGACAAGCATCTAGAGGAAGTTAATTACTTTGATGCAGGAGATGTTCCTTTACCATTTGGAAATCCAGCAAGAAGCATTGATATGATTGAAGACTATATTGATAAGTTAATTGCTGATGGAAAATTCCCATTAGGACTTGGCGGAGAGCATCTTGTATCATGGCCAATTTTTAGAGCAATGTATAAAAAGTACTCAGATATGGCGATTATTCATATTGATGCACATGCTGACCTTCGTGAACAGTATGAAGGAGAGCCACTTTCTCATTCTACGCCAATTCGTAAAGCGTGTGAGTTAATCGGTCCTGAAAATGTCTTTTCATTTGGAATTCGTTCAGGAATGCGCGAAGAATTTCAGTATGCAAAAGAGTCGGGAATGCACATGTCAAAATTTGAAGTCGCTGCACCGTTAAAGGAAGTGCTACCAAAGCTAGCAGGTAGGAATGTGTACGTGACAATCGATATTGATGTATTAGATCCTGCACACGCACCTGGTACAGGTACAGCAGAAGCTGGTGGCATTACATCGAAAGAGCTATTAGAGGCAATTCACTCAATTGCAAATTCGGATATAAATGTCATTGGAGCAGATTTAGTTGAAGTAGCTCCCGCTTATGACCCAACAGAGCAAACACAAATTGCAGCAAGTAAATTCATTCGTGAAATTCTACTTGGATGGGTGAAATAAAATTTATAATTATGATGTATGAATTATGAATTTTAGAGTAGTTAAGTTAATTGTTAATGATTAATAGTTAATTAGAAATTGGCTAACTAACTTAATTTAAAGAGTACGGGGTTCCCGTGCTTTTTTGTTTTCAGTTATAGTATGCTTTGTAATTATAACTGAATATTTTTCCTGGCTTGCTTGCAACAATGAGAAGAAAGGACTAAAATTTAAAGAGGCTAGTAAAAGAAACCCTTGTTAGCATCATAATAGTAGTAGAGGAAGAGACAATACTTATATGAAATGGTTACAGACTGATCGAATAGATGTAGACGTCACGTTACGTGTCAACCGTATACAAAATGGAAACAAACAATTAGACCACATTAAAACAGTTGGTCAATTACATGAGAAAAATCAATCACTCTATCTTCATTATGAAGAAGAGCTAGAAGAGGTAGGGAAGGTTCGCACTCTCATTAAGGTTACTGACGCAGATGTAACAATTATCCGTCAAGGTGCAGTTCAAATGAGACAACCTTTTCTATTACATAAAACAACATCTGGTACATATCATTCGCCTTTTGGCTTATTAGAAATGGAAACAACGACTAACGAACTTCAATTTGAATGGTCGAAAGAGAAACAGAGTGGGCAATTGATTTTAAGCTATCAGCTATTACTTCAAGGTGAAGATGGCGGAGAGCACGAGTTAACGATATATGTGGAGGAGGCAAAATAATGAACAGTGTTGAACAAATTAAAGAGCAATTAAAAAGTGAAATTATTGAAGCTGTACTTAGAGCAGAACTAGCTACAAAAGATACAATGCCTGTCGTTGTATTAGAAACGCCAAAGGATAAAGCTCACGGGGATTATGCGACAAACATGGCGATGCAGTTAGCAAGAGTGGCGAAAAAGGCACCTCGTGCGATTGCAGAGGAGTTAGTAGCGCAGCTTGATAAAGAAAAGGCATCAATTGCCAAAGTAGAAATTGCAGGACCGGGCTTTATTAATTTTTACATGGACAATGCGTATCTACGTGATGTGATTACAACGGTATTAGAAGCAAATCAAAACTATGGTCAAACAAATGTAGGTAACAATACGAAAATCCAAGTGGAGTTTGTTTCAGCAAACCCAACAGGAAACCTTCATTTAGGACATGCTCGTGGTGCAGCGGTAGGAGATTCTTTATGTAATATCCTCGCGAAGGCAGGCTATGACGTGTCTCGTGAATACTATATAAATGATGCAGGAAACCAAATTAATAACCTAGCATTGTCACTAGAGGCACGCTACTTTGAAGCGTTAGGTATGGAAAAGGAAATGCCTGAGGGTGGTTATCACGGTGCGGACATTATTGGCTTCGGTAAAGAGCTAGCTAATGAGCATGGGGATCGTTTTATTAATGAATCCGAGGAAGAGCGCCTTGCTTTCTTCCGTGAATTCGGATTAAAAAGAGAGTTAGATAAAATCAAATATGATTTGGGAGAGTTCCGTGTTCAATTTGATAATTGGTTCTCAGAAACTTCATTATATACATCTGGAAAAGTAGAAGAAACATTAGCTTTACTGAATGAAAAAGGCGAGACGTTTGAAGAAGATGGAGCAACTTGGTTCCGTTCGACTGCATATGGAGATGACAAAGATCGAGTATTAATTAAAAACGATGGGTCGTACACATATTTAACACCAGATATTGCCTACCATCAAGACAAGATGAAGCGTGGTTTTGATAAGCTAATTAATATTTGGGGAGCAGATCATCATGGATACATTCCGCGAATGAAGGCTGCAATCCAGGCACTTGGTTACAATAAAGACCAAATGGATGTTGAAATCATTCAAATGGTTAGCTTGTATCAAAATGGTGAAAAGGTAAAAATGAGTAAGCGTACAGGGAAAGCAGTTACTTTACGTGATTTAATGGAAGAGGTAGGAACGGATGCAACACGCTACTTCTTTGCGATGCGTAGTGCTGACACGCACCTTGATTTTGATATGGATTTAGCCGTATCTCGCTCAAATGAAAATCCAGTGTATTATGTTCAATATGCACATGCACGTATATGCAGTATTCTACGTCAAGGCGAAGAATTAGGCATTACAGCAAGTACAGACTTTGACTTAAATCAAATCTCGACTGAAAAAGAATATGACCTATTAAAGAAAATCGGTGAGTTCCCTGAGGCAGTAGCTGAAGCAGCAGAGAAGCTTTCTCCACACCGAATGACAAACTATGTATTCGAATTGGCGTCTGCATTCCATAGCTTCTACAATGCAGAGCGTGTTGTAGACCCAGAAGATAAAGCGAAAAGCCAAGCTAGGCTTGCGTTAATTAAATCAGTTCAAATCACAATACTAAATGCATTAAGATTAATTGGTGTTCAAGCACCAGAGAAAATGTAAGTATTAATAACATGTTTGTAAATAATACTCTCTCTATAGTCTATATAGGGAGAGTTTCTCTTTTGATAACCGTTTTGTACCGGATAATAAATATTGCTCTTAATGGGCATAGTATAAATGAAAAAGGATGTGTTAAACGTGCAGGAAGTTATATTAGCATTGATAGCAGGTTTAATTGTAGGGTTTGTTTTTGCGTTAATTAAATTACCGATACCAGCACCACCTGCACTACCAGGTATCATGGGGATCTTTGGAATTTATTTTGGTTATAAGCTATACCAATGGGTAATGCCTTTTTTTACGAATGGAGGCTAACTAAATAGATGGAGGAATGCTAATGGCTTATGCTAAAGGTGTAATTGATACACCCATCTATTACGAATCAACAGGAAAAGGAACGCCAATTGTTTTTATACATCCACCAGGTATGGGACATGTTACATTTAAGAAGCAACAATCACTTGCAGACGACTTTCAAGTGATTACGTATGATATGCGTGGGAATGGAAGAAGTGGTAATCGAACTGGTACAATAACAATGTCAATGCAAGCAGAGGACATTATAGCAGTGCTAGACGATCTTCATGTGGATAGGGCTGTAATATGTGGCTATTCAAATGGAGGTTCCATTGCACAGGAATTTGCAATTTCATACCCAGACCGAACGCTTGGCGTCATACTATGTGGTGGATTTTCGGAAGTGAACAGTCTACTACTACGGAATGAATTTCGATTAGGAATATGGGCAGCTAGTAATAAGTTAATGAGCTTATTTTCTAATGTACTTTCAAAGGCTCATTGTAAAACGAAAGAATTCCAACAAGAGTTAGCTGATTATATTTTACGTACGAATCCACAAGTACTTGAAAAAATGTATGAAGAAGGTCTACATTATAAGTCAACAGACCGATTGAATGAAATTAATGTTCCGTTATTATTGGCTTACGGTGAACTAGAATTTTACACGCATCATTATCAATACCCTTTTAGAAATTCTATTAATGATGTTGAGGTTGTTTATATATCAAAGGCAACTCATCAACTCCCAACAAAAAATTATCAGGAACTAAATCGAATAATCACGGGCTTCATTAAACGTAAAATAGAAAAGAGGCTGTGACAAAAGTTTGACCTTTTGTCACAGCCTCGAAGCAATGAGCAAAGTCGCTACATCTTTCAAGGCGCATAGCGAACGGAGTCATTGCACCCTCTATTGAAGACTTGTATCTCACTCCCATACCGCTAATTCCGTAACAATCGAAGTCCATTTAAAATAACGAGTAACGTACTTCCTTCATGACCAATAACTCCTAGTGGAAGGGAGAGGTATTGAAAAAAGTTTGAAGCGATTAAGACAATAATAACAGCAATTGAAAAGATAATATTTTGTTTTATTATACGATTTAGACGTCTTGAAAGCTGCATTGCTTTTGTTAGTTTGGATAAATCATTCTTCATTAGGACAACATTCGATGATTCTATCGCAATATCTGTTCCAGCTCCCATAGCAATACCAACGTTTGCGGTAGCAAGCGCAGGGGCATCATTAATACCATCTCCAACCATTGCAACATGTTTGTATTTTTCTTTTAGTAATTTGATTTCCTCTACCTTTTTGTCAGGAAGACAGTTTGCTCGAAAGGTATCTAACTTAGTTTTATTTGAAATAACAGTAGCAGTTTTTTCGTGATCACCGGTAATCATAACAGTATAAATTCCATTTTTCTTCATTTGTTGAATAGCTTCGATTGCAGTATCCCTAACTGTGTCCTCTAATGCAAGGACACCAATGAGTCCTTTACTATCCTCAACGTAAACAACCGTTTTACCTTCTCCTGAAAGGATGGAGCCAATCTCATCATAGAATGAGGTTACTTCATCTTCCTTCATGAAATCACGTTTCCCGATTTTCCAATGTTCATTGTCTATTAAGGCTTCAACTCCCCAACCACTTACATCTGTAACTTGCTCTGGTTTAATTAAATTCAGAGAACTTTGTTGTTTACCATATCGGACAATTGCCTGTGCTAGAGGATGATTCGATTCATTTTCTATCGATGTTACGATTTGGTAAAAACGTTCCTCTTCATTTTCACGAATATACACATCTGTTACTTCTGGTTTTCCATTTGTAATTGTCCCGGTTTTATCTAGGGCGATAGCTTTAACCGAGCCTAATTCCTCAAGGTAGACCCCGCCTTTGAACAAAATTCCACTACGAGCACCATTTGAAATCGCAGATAAGGTAGCGGGCATAACGGATGCAACGAGTGCACATGGAGAAGCAACAACGAGAAGGACCATTCCTCGATAAAAGGATTCTTCCCAACTCCAGGAGAAAAGATATGGCGGTAGGATAATCATAAGCGCCACAAAGAGTAGGACAATTTTTACGTAAGGACCTTCAAAGCGCTCAATCCATTGTTGAGAAGGTGAAGCATCCTCTTTTGCTGATTGAACGAGAGTGATAATTTTTTGAAATAGAGTTTCATTACTTTTCTTAGTAACTGTGACTGTAATTGAACCATTTAAGTTGACAGTGCCAGCAAAAACCTCGTCACCGGTATGTTTAGAAATAGGCATGGACTCCCCAGTAATTGCTGCTTCATCAATTGTTGTTTCTCCAGAGAGAATCTCTCCATCTGCGCCTATACGCTCACCGGCTTTGACGAGCATCGCATCGCCTAACTGTAGGTCTTCAATAGCAACTTTCTTTTCTTTTCCCTCAACAAGAAGAGTGACTTCCTCAGGCTGTAGCTCCATTAGTGAAGATATGGCTTTATGGCTTCTATTTAACGTGTAGGTTTCCAGTGCACCACTCATTGCAAATATGAAGATAAGAATTGCACCCTCCGCCCAATAACCAATAATTGCAGCACCAATTGCTGCAATTATCATTAATACTTCAACACTCAATTTTCGCTCTTTAAAAAGCTCCTTTAAACCTTCTCGTGTTTTATAAAATCCCCCAGACAAATAAGCCAAGATATACAATGTAATAGCTGCTTCAGTGAGTCCCCGATAATCAATAAACGAAGCAACTCCTAGAAAAACTCCACTGATCAATGCTAGTGTTAACTGTCGGTTCTCAAGCAGTTTATTTCCCCATGATGATAAAACCATTTCATTCTCCTCCTTATTGAGAAAAAAAATCAACATCATTACCCTTAAAAACGACGAAAGCTGCCACCAGTGGTGACAGCAAACTCTAGAGTAGAGTTCAAAAAGGGTGTTTCTTTCCTTATTTGAACTGTTTAATGCTTGTTTTAGCTATTTTTTATTGTTTTTTCTAGTGTATCATACGACAGTTTGTCTCAGGTATAAAATTATTATAGTTAGTGCTGATTGTTCAGTAAAGACTATAATAAACCAGATATTAATGTTGCTACACGCTCTTTCCCCCGGTGAAATAATGAACGTGATTCCAAATCTTTTACCGTTAATCTTTCTGAGATAGAAATATCGTAATCCATTTCTTGTTTCACTATTTGAATAAATTCTGGACCATACATTAGGCAATTAATTTCATGGTCGATATGAAAACTTCTCTTATCAAAATTCGCTGTTCCAATATCACATACTTGGTCATCGATTATTAACGCTTTGGCATGGTAAAACCCACGGTAATAACGGTAGATTTCACAACCAGATTCTAAAAGGTCTTGAAAATAAGGAAAGGCAGCCTCTTTCACTAAAGGGTGATCCCCTTTTTTCGGTACAATAATTCGAACAAAAATCCCTCTTTTTGCAGCACGAATTAACTCTCCCTGAATAGAAGTGCCAGGAATAAAGTAAGGCGTCCCAATTGTAATTGTTTGTTTTGCTTGTCTTATTAAATCGATAAACGTATCTTCTAAATACACTCCGTCTGTAGGGAGGATGCGTAATGGAACCTTCCCTTGTCTAAGCTTTGGAAAGTAACGTTCTGAACTTAGCTGCTGTTTTGCTCCAACCTTCCAGTCCTGAACAAATTGCTCTTGGATATCTTGAACACCGTCGCCGTCAAGCCTTAAATGATAATCTCTCCAATAACCAAATTTCGGATCACGTCCTAAATATTCGTCACCAACGTTAAAACCACCGATGTAACCAATGTTGCCATCAACAATTGTAATTTTTCTATGGTTACGACGGTTTAATGTGAAGAAGATGTAAGGGAATTTAGCAGGGTGTGAAAAAGCAAATTGAACCCCGGCAGCTTGAAGCTCTTTTCTTTTTTTTCGACTTACCTGGCTGCCAATTCTATCGATCAATAGCCTTACTTCTAAACCTTCTTTTGCTTTGTCCATTAATAAATTTAAAAATTTAGTACTAATTGAATCTTCCTTTACGATGTAAAAGAGGACATGTATATGACTTGTTGCTTGTTTAATATCTTGAAACATGTTCTCAAAAAGTTGATCACCTGTTGGTAAAAATTTAACTGTTCCATATCTTGTTTCTTGAATTCTTTTCCTTGCTTCATTTTTTTGTACTTTCATTCCTAGTTTGAAGTCTATTCTACACCATAGGACAATAAGTATTAGTATGGAGATGGTAATTAGTAAAGGTATCATGGGAGCCTCCCGAGCAAAAGTATTAGTAAATAGGATATCCAAAAATTTATTCTCTATGAGTTGTTGAAAGGGGCGAAACAATAAGACTAAAAAGAATATTTAGAAATTTTTAATAAAATTTATCGACTGAATGCTCATTCATTGTACTTTTATGTTATAATGTCATCAACTAAGCATTATCTCGTTTTAAAAAGTAGAGAAAACCTTAATAAACAAACATAAAGGGGAAAAAGGAGTTGGTAATGTGGAAGCGTTGTCATGGGTTAATCTAATTGCTTTCTTGCTTGTTGTTGGATATGCACTTTATTTATTCGTTAACTTAGTAAAAACTCGTTATGAGTACATCAAGTTAGGTAAGAAAGTTGATTTTGATCATACAATGAAAGAACGTCTCAATGAAGTACTAGTCAATGTATTCGGTCAAAAGAAGTTAATGAAAGATAAAAAAAGTGGCGCTATTCACGTCATGTTTTTCTACGGGTTTTTACTCGTACAGTTTAGTGCCATTGATGTAATTTGGAAGGGACTAGCGGTAGGCTCTCATTTACCATTAGGACCTATCTATCCTTTCTTTACGTTATTCCAAGAGATTGTTGTATTAATGATTTTAGTAGCGGTTGTATGGGCATTCCATCGTCGTTACATTGAAAAGTTAGTTCGCTTAAAGCGTGGTTGGAAATCAGGGCTTGTTCTTGTATTTATTGGTGGGCTAATGGTTTCAAAGCTATTTGCAAAAGGGCTAGAAAAAGTTTGGTTAGACAAACCATTAACGGGATTTGAGCCAATTGCTTCAGCTATCGCTTCTGTTTTAGGAGGCATTGGGCCAACTGCAGCAGCTGCTGGATTCTTCGTATTCTGGTGGGCTCACTTATTATTCTTACTAATCTTCTTAGTATATATTCCACAATCAAAGCATGCTCACTTAATTGCTGGACCTGCGAACGTATTTGTTGGACGAACTCATAGAGTAGGACAACTTTCTTCAATAGATTTTGAAGATGAGAGCCAAGAGAAGTTTGGTAATAATATGATAGAAGATTTCAATCATAAGCAACTTTTAGATTTATATGCCTGTGTTGAATGTGGGCGCTGTACGAATGTGTGTCCGGCTGCAGGAACAGGAAAAATGCTATCACCAATGGATTTAATCGTAAAAATGCGTGACCATTTAACTGAAAAGGGAGCTGTCGTTACGTCCCGCTCTCCGTGGTTACCTACATTCGCATTTAATAATACAAAAGGAAACCAATTAGCGATGCAGTCAGCTGCAAACCAAGAAGTAGCTGCAGGCTATGACGTAAGCTTAATTGGAGATGTCATCACAGAAGAAGAAATTTGGGCTTGTACAACTTGTCGTAACTGTGAAGACCAATGTCCAGTTATGAACGAGCACGTAGATAAAATTATCGACATGAGACGTTATCTAGTTCTAACGGAAGGGAAAATGGATGCTGAAGCTCAACGTGCGATTACAAACATTGAGCGTCAAGGGAATCCATGGGGTATCAACCGTAAGGAACGTGAAAAGTGGCGTGAAGGCCGTGAAGATATTAACGTACCAACAGTGAAGGAAGTAGAAAAAGCAGGAGAAGAGTTTGAGTACTTATTCTTTGTTGGTTCAATGGGGTCATATGATAAGCGAAGCCAGAAAATTGCTCAATCATTAGCAAAAGTATTAAATGAAGCTGGTGTGAAGTTTGCGATTATTGGTAGTAAGGAAAAGAACTCAGGAGATACACCAAGACGAATTGGTAATGAGTTCTTATTCCAAGAACTAGCTAATGCAAACATTGAATTATTCCAAAAGCATAATGTGAAGAAAATCGTTACGATTGATCCACATGCTTATAATACGTTTAAAAATGAGTATCCAGAGTTTGGACTTGAAGGTGTGGAAGTATACCATCACACAGAATTACTATTTGAACTACTTCAGCAAGGTAAAATTAAGCCTGAACTTGAAGTAAATGAAACAATCGTATTCCATGATTCTTGTTATCTAGGACGTTATAATGACGTCTATGATGCACCACGTGAAATCTTAAAAGCAATTCCAGGTGTGCAGGTTGTTGAGATGGAACGTAATCGTGAAGAAGGAATGTGCTGTGGTGCAGGTGGCGGAATGATGTGGATGGAAGAAGATGCAGGCCAACGTGTGAATGTGGCAAGAACTGAGCAAGCTCTTGAAGTTCAACCATCTGTTATCGGAAGTGGCTGTCCTTACTGTTTAACAATGTTAAGTGATGGAACAAAGGCAAAAGAAGTAGATGAAACAGTGCAAACACTTGATATCGTAGAAATTTTAGAAAAATCACTTAAAATAAAGGAACAAGAAGAAGCAGTGTAGAATAGAATAATTATGAATTACGAGTTATGGGTTATGAATTTGAAATTGCAAATTAAAATTCAAAGTCTAACTTTATAAAGATTTAGTTATTTATTTTGAAGGTATGAAATAATAGTTTTATAGGGGCTAGGTTAGCCTCTATAAAACTTATAAAATTGTAAGCGTGTACAATCTATTTTCGTAATTATTTGAAGAGATTGTTTTTTTAAGATAGTAATCTGAGCGAGCGTTCGGTCGAAAAGATTGAATTTTCGTTACATACATAACCAATAAGGAGGTTTTACCATTGAAAACAGTAATTGTTAGTGGAGCAAGAACACCTTTTGGAAAATTTGGAGGTAGCTTAAGTTCTTTAAAAGCAGCAGAGCTTGGTGGAGTTGCGATTAAAGGTGCTCTAGAACGTGCTGGTGTTAAAGGAGAAGAGGTAAACGAGCTAATTATGGGTAATGTGCTACAAGGGGGACAAGGACAAATCCCTTCTAGGCAAGCTAGCCAATATGCAGGTCTGCCTTGGAGCGTACATACAGAAACAATAAATAAGGTCTGTGCTTCCGGTATGAGAAGTATTACGATGGCGGACCAAATTATTCGTGCAGGGGACGGAGAAGTTATCGTCGCTGGTGGAATGGAGTCTATGAGTAATGCACCTTACTTTTTACCAAAGGCACGTACAGGTCTGCGGATGGGTGACGGACAAATCATTGATTTAATGGTTCATGATGGACTGACTTGTTCATTTAACAAGGTTCATATGGGTACGTATGGGAATGACACAGCAAAAGAATATGGGATTTCAAGAGAAGAGCAGGACGAGTGGGCGTACAGAAGTCACAAGCTAGCAGCAGAAGCAATTGAAAAAGGACTATTCTCAGAAGAAATTGTCAATGTAGAAGTACCACAACGTAAGGGCGAGCCTGTTGTAGTTAATCAAGATGAGTCACCTAGAAGTGATACTTCAGTGGGATCATTAGCAAAGCTTAAATCTGTATTTTCTAAGGATGGAACAATTACTGCCGGGAATGCACCAGGGGTAAATGACGGTGCAGCAGCACTTGTTTTAATGAGTGATGAAAGGGCAAAGAAAGAGGGGAAAACACCTCTAGCAACGATCATCGGCCATACAGCTTTAGCGATACCAGCAGAAGAGTTTCCTAAAACACCAGGTCTAGTAATCAACCAATTACTAGAGAAGACAGGAAAAACACTTGAAGACATTGACTTATTTGAAGTAAATGAAGCCTTCTCTGCAGTCGCATTAACAAGTGGGAAAATCGCAAACCTTGACCCAGAGAAAGTAAATGTAAACGGTGGTGCAGTTGCTCTTGGTCATCCAATTGGAGCGAGCGGAACACGCATCATTCTAACACTCGCCTATGAGCTAAAACGTCGAGGAGGCGGCATCGGAATCGCATCCATCTGCAGCGGCGGAGGTCAAGGCGATGCGGTGATGATCGAAGTTTAGTGGAAATTATGAGTTATAAGTTATGAGTTATGAATTGAAAAACATCGTAGAAATACACAAGAGGTCTTTAATTCATAAATCATAATTCAGAATTAATAATTAAAAAAATGGGGGTTTTATATATGAGTATTCAAACGGTATTAGTTATTGGTGCAGGTCAGATGGGATCGGGGATTGCTCAAGTAAATGCAATGGCAGGTTTTGATGTGTATTTACATGACTTAAAGGAAGAGTATGTTGAGCGTGGGATGAACACGATTAAGAAAAACCTTGACCGTCAAGTTCAAAAGGAGCGTATGACAGGAGAAGAACGAGATGAAGTTTTGAGTCGTTTAACACCTTCTACAGATTTAAATAATGCGTCAAAGGTAGACATCGTGATTGAAGCAGCGATTGAAAATATGGAAATTAAATCAAAACTATTTGCTGACTTAGACAAAATTGCTCCAGAGCATGCAATTTTAGCAACAAATACATCTTCATTACCTATTACAGAAATTGCAGCGGCAACAAATCGTCCTGAAAAAGTAATCGGTATGCACTTTATGAATCCGGTGCCTGTAATGAAGCTTGTAGAAATCATTCGTGGGTTAGCAACAAGTGATGAAGTGTATCAAACCATCGAAGACATGTCGAAAAAACTAGATAAAATTCCAGTAGAGGTAAATGACTTCCCAGGCTTCGTTTCTAACCGTATCTTAATGCCAATGATTAATGAAGCAATCTACACAGTCTATGAAGGAGTAGCAACTCCAGAAGCAGTAGATGAAGTAATGAAGTTAGGGATGAATCATCCAATGGGGCCATTAACGCTAGCAGACTTTATTGGGTTGGATACGTGTTTATATATTATGGAAACATTACATGATGGCTTCGGTGATGATAAATACCGCCCTTGTCCATTACTTAGAAAATACGTTAAAGCAGGTTGGTTAGGTAAGAAGACAGGAAGAGGTTTCTATCAATATAACTAACAAGAATGTAATGGAGTGAAGACTATGAATCTATTATTTACAGAAGAACAAGAAATGATGCGAAAAATGGTTCGTGATTTTGCTAATGAGCAAATTGCACCTTTTATAGAGGAAATGGAAGAGAACGATACATTTCCACGGGGAATTGTTGACCAAATGGGTGAACTAGGGCTGATGGGTGTTCCAATATCCGAGCAATATGGTGGAGCAGAGATGGACTTTACCTCATATATCATTGCAATTAATGAGTTATCAAAAGTAAGCGCAACAGTTGGGGTTATTCTATCAGTTCATACATCTGTCGGAACAAATCCAATCCTTTACTTTGGTACGGAAGAACAAAAGCAAAAGTACGTTCCTAAATTAGCTTCAGGTCAGTTTCTAGGGGCGTTTGGCTTAACAGAACCAAGTGCAGGGTCGGATGCAGGTAGCCTACGTACATCTGCAGTAAAATCCGGTAACCATTACATCTTAAATGGAACAAAAGTATTCATTACAAATGCAGGAGAGGCAGACACGTACATTGTCTTCGCTTCAACAAATCCAGAAGCAGGATCAAAAGGGATATCTGCATTTATCGTTGAAAAGGACACACCAGGATTTTCAGTTGGAAAAAAAGAGAAAAAGATGGGACTGCACGGTTCAAATACATCAGAGCTTATTTTTGACAATGCAAAAGTGCCAGTTGAGAATCTTCTTGGAGAAGAAGGAGAAGGCTTTAAGATTGCAATGGCAAACCTGGATATAGGTAGAATCGGCATTGCAGCACAGGCGCTTGGTATAGCAGAAGCTGCATTAGAGGCTGCAACGGACTATGCAAAAGAACGTAAGCAATTTGGTCGCTCAATTGGTGCACAGCAAGGAATTGCATTTAAGCTAGCGGATATGGCAACAAAAGTAGAAGCTGCAAAACTTTTAACTTATAATGCAGCAAGCTTACGACAACAAGGATTAAGCTGTGGAAAAGAAGCATCAATGGCAAAGCTGTTTGCATCTCGAACAGCTGTTGAAGTAGCAACGGAAGCAATTCAAGTCTTTGGGGGCTACGGCTATACGAAGGACTATCCAGTTGAACGCTACTTCCGCGATGCGAAAGTGTGTGAAATCTATGAAGGAACAAGCGAAATTCAACGCATTGTTATCAATAAATCGCTACTAGGTAATTAGAAAAGGGTGGTTTACACCTTCTCTTATTACCAAGTTCAAATAGCAAAGCCGCTGTATGATTTTAAAGTTTACTATGAGTGTTTCTCCCATAGTAGACGCGCCGTGAGCGGAGTCTTGCCAACGTAGAGAAGCCCGCGAAAGTTTCAAAGCAGAATTGGACACAGTTACCTTTTGTAGTTACAAACAAATCTAGCAATTATTAAAAAGGAGAGATTATAGATGAATTTCGGATTAACAGAAGAACAACAAATGATTAGAAAAATGGTAAGAGATTTTGCAAAGAATGAAGTAGCGCCTACAGCAGAAGAGCGTGATGAAGAAGAGCGTTTTGATAGAGCTATCTTTGACCAAATGGCTGAGCTTGGCTTAACAGGTATTCCGTGGCCAGAAGAGTACGGTGGAATTGGTGGGGACTATGTGAGCTATTGTATAGCGGTAGAAGAACTATCTCGAGTGTGTGGATCTACAGGTGTAACGTTATCTGCTCACCTTTCTCTGGCAAGCTGGCCTATTTATAAATTCGGTACAGAAGAGCAAAAGCAAACTCACCTTCGTGCATTAGCAGAAGGAACGAAAATTGGTGCCTATGGACTTACAGAGCCAGGCGCAGGTTCGGACGTTGCTAATATGAAAACAACAGCAAAAGTAGATGGGGATGACTACATCTTAAATGGTTCGAAAATTTTTATAACAAACGGTGGAGTAGCAGATATCTATGTTGTATTTGCAGTGACAGACGCAGAGAAGCGCCATAAAGGTGTAACGGCATTTATCGTAGAAAGTGATATGCCAGGATTTTCTGTAGGGAAAAAGGAAAAGAAATTAGGAATTCGTTCATCACCTACAACTGAGATTATTTTTGAAGATGTTCGTGTACCTAAGGCAAATGTTCTTGGTAAAGAAGGAGAAGGCTTTAAGATTGCGATGATGACTCTTGATGGTGGTCGTAATGGTATCGCGGCACAAGCATTAGGAATTGCACAAGGGGCACTTGATGCTGCAGTTGACTATGCAAAAGAGCGTAAGCAGTTTGGTAAATCAATTGGTGCTCAGCAAGGGATTGCGTTTAAGTTAGCTGATATGGCAACGAAGATTGAAGCATCTCGACTACTGACGTACCAAGCTGCATGGAATGAAAGCCAAGGCATCCCTTATGGGAAAGAATCAGCGATGTCAAAATTATTTGCTGGTGATACAGCAATGGAAGTAACAATTGAAGCGGTTCAAGTCTTTGGAGGCTATGGCTATACGAAGGATTATCCAGTAGAGCGTTATATGCGTGATGCGAAAATCACACAAATTTATGAAGGTACAAATGAGATTCAACGTCTAGTAATTTCAAAAATGTTATTAGCAGATTAAGAGAGTTGGTTTACAATAGTAGGAAGAGGCTATTTTTTGATTTTTCTTAAAATTACCTTTAGGAAAACTCAAATAGTCTCTACTATTGAATCTATGACAGGGGAGAGGGATAACTTTGTTGAACAAAAAGAAGGTTCCTTCAATGGTCAAAGACCAACAACTCATAAAAAAACGTCGAGAGCAAATGGTCAAAGGCGCAGTGAACTTATTTAAAGAAAAAGGGTTTCATCGAACGACAACGAGAGAAATAGCAAAAGAATCAGGCTTTAGCATTGGTACTTTATATGAATATATTGGTTCGAAAGAAGATGTACTTTACCTTGTATGTGATGCGATTTACGAGGAAGTACGTGACCGCTTAAAACAATATCTAGAGATGGAAGATACATCAGGCATAGACAGATTGAAATTAGCAATTGCATCCTACTTTAAAGTGATTGATGAGATGCAGGATGAAGTTCTTGTTATGTATCAGGAAGCGAAATCGTTACCGAAAGAAGCGCTTCCGTATGTATTGCAAAAGGAAATTGAAATGACAGTGATGATTGAGAAAATCATTAAAGACTGTGTGGAAGCAAAGCTACTAAATCTTTCAGAACAAGAGACGAAGATGCTCGCGCATAACATCCTTGTTCAAGGACATATGTGGACGTTCCGACGATGGGCACTTCAAAAGCTTTATACAATTGAGGAATATACTGAAATTCAACTAAAACAAATGCTCCTAGGAATTGTTCAGAATGAAGAGGACAGATAATATCTAGTGAGGATCGACTAAGAGGAGGAATGAAGATGGAGACGGTAGAGATCTATCGACCGGCAAACCCAGTTCGTTTTGTAACCGCTTCAAGTTTATTTGACGGACATGATGCTTCGATTAATATAATGAGACGAATTTTGCAGGCTAGTGGGGTAGAGGTTATTCATCTAGGCCACAATCGTTCAGTTGAAGAAGTAGTAAAAGCAGCTATTCAAGAAGATGTGCAAGGGATTGCTATTTCCTCCTATCAGGGAGGGCATGTAGAGTATTTTAAATATTGTTATGATCTGTTAAAAGAACGTGGTGCAGGACATATCCGTATTTATGGTGGTGGAGGTGGTGTAATTACTCCACCAGAGATTAAAGAGTTACACGAGTATGGAATCACTCATATATTTTCTCCTGAAGACGGTCGTAAGCATGGACTGCAAGGAATGATTAACGACATGGTGGAAGAGTGCGACTTTCCAACAGTGAAGGATATTACAAATGAAATCGAGCAGTTAAAAGAAAAGAATGTTCGTGCAGTAGCAAGGATGATTTCTCTTGCTGAACAGCATTCAAGTGCAGGGCAGGAAGCAGCTGCTACATTAGAAAAAACCTTAAATGAATTAAAGAATATGACACAAGAAGTTCCCGTACTAGGGATTACAGGTACTGGTGGAGCAGGTAAAAGTTCATTAACAGATGAATTAGTACGTCGTTATTTAAATGAGTTTGATGACAAAACAATTGCCATTTTATCAATAGATCCAACGAAGCAGAAAACAGGTGGTGCTTTATTAGGTGACCGTATTCGTATGAATTCGATTCACACTGATCGCGTGTTTATGAGAAGTTTGGCAACTCGTGGGTCGAAAACAGAGATTTCTGCAAGTATTCGAGACGCAATAAATGTTGCAAAAGCAGCTGGATTTGATTTAATCATCGTTGAAACGAGTGGGATTGGACAAGGGGATGCGGAAATAACTGAAATTTCCGATGTGGCAATGTATGTAATGACAAGTGAATTTGGTGCGCCAACTCAATTAGAGAAAATTGACATGATTGATTTTGCGGACCTAATTGCAATTAATAAATTCGAACGTAAAGGCTCTGATGACGCATTACGTCATGTACGTAAACAATATCAAAGAAGTCATAACCGTTTTGAAGATGACCTTGACCAAATGCCTGTTTACGGAACGATCGCGAGTCAATTTAATGATATTGGTACAAATACACTATTTGTTGCAATTATCGACACAATCAATAAAAAGTGTGGAACAGATTGGACAACAAACCTTGAAACAAGCAAAGAAGTAGTGAAGAAGAACCTCATCATTCCACCAGACCGTACACAGTACTTACGTGATATTGTTCTATCAATCCGTAATTACAAGTCGTTTACTGATGAACAAGTAACAGTAGCAAGAAAGTTATTCCAAGTAACAGGAACTATAGAAGCTTTAAATGAAGCTGGAGTTACGGATGAGCAAGTAGTTGAACAATTAATTCAAGTAAAAGCTCATTACGAGACGAAGCTTCATCCGGATTCAAAAGCAATTCTTGATAACTGGGAAACATTAAAAGAGAATTATTCTGGAGATCAATTCATTACAAAGGTTCGGGGTAAGGAAATCGTTACAGAGTTAACGACAGAAAGTCTATCAGGAACAAAAATTCCGAAAGTAGCTCTTCCTAAATATAAGGATTGGGGCGAAATTTTAAAATGGTCAATGGAAGAAAACGTTCCTGGCTTATTCCCATTTACAGCCGGCGTATTTCCATTCAAGCGTAAAGGGGAAGATCCAAAGCGCCAATTTGCTGGGGAAGGAACTCCTGAACGTACGAATCGTCGCTTTCACTATCTATCAAAAGATGATGATGCAAAGCGCTTAAGTACGGCATTCGATTCAGTAACACTTTACGGGGAAGATCCTGACTATCGTCCTGATATTTACGGGAAAGTAGGCGAAAGTGGTGTAAATGTTTGTACACTTGATGATATGAAGAAGCTATATGCAGGCTTTGATTTATGTGCTCCTTCAACATCAGTATCAATGACTATTAACGGTCCTGCACCTATAATTTTAGCGATGTTTATGAATACAGCGATTGAACAGCAAGTAGAGAAATATGAAGTAGAAACAGGACAAAAGGTAACAGAGCAAGAGCTTCAAGAGATTAGAGACAGAACCCTTTCTACAGTTCGTGGAACGGTTCAGGCAGATATTTTGAAGGAAGATCAAGGACAGAATACGTGTATTTTCTCAACAGAATTTGCACTTCGCCTCATGGGTGACATTCAGCAGTACTTTATTGATAAAAAAGTTCGTAATTACTATTCGGTTTCTATTTCTGGCTACCACATTGCTGAAGCTGGAGCAAACCCGATTAGTCAACTTGCATTCACACTAGCAAATGGCTTTACGTACGTAGAGTACTATTTAAGCCGTGGCATGGATATTAATGACTTTGCACCAAACCTATCATTCTTCTTTAGTAACGGGTTAGATCCTGAATACGCAGTTCTAGGACGGGTAGCGAGAAGAATTTGGTCAACTGTTATGAAAAATAAATACAATGCAAACGAACGCAGTCAGAAGCTGAAGTATCATATTCAAACATCTGGACGCTCACTGCATGCACAAGAAATTGATTTTAATGATATTCGTACAACGCTGCAAGCTCTTATGGCGATTTATGATAACTGTAACTCATTGCATACAAATGCTTATGATGAAGCGATCACAACGCCTACAGAAGAATCTGTACGCCGTGCAATGGCGATTCAAATGATTATTACAAAAGAGCTAGGACTAGCGAAAAATGAAAATTCTCTGCAAGGGTCATTTATCATTGATGAGCTAACAGATCTTTTAGAAGAGGCCGTACTACAAGAGCTTGAGAGCATTAATGATCGTGGAGGAGTTCTTGGAGCAATGGAGACTCAATATCAAAGAGCGAAAATCCAAGAGGAATCTATGTATTATGAAATGCAAAAGCACAATGGTGATTTACCAATTATCGGTGTAAACACATACCTAAATCCAAACACACCGGATGAAGAAGAGTTTGATATGGAGCTAGCTCGTGCAACAAAAGAAGAAAAGGAACAACAAATTACAAACTTACGAGCATTCCAAGATAGAAACAAAGATGAAACACAAACAGCACTTAAACGTCTACAAGAGACAGCTGTATCAGGTGGCAATATCTTTGAGGAATTAATGGAAACAGTGAAGGTAGCGAGCCTAGGACAAATCACAACAGCTCTATACCAAGTCGGAGGACAGTATAGAAGAAACATGTAATGACGATAATTAACAGAAATAAAGGGGGGATTCCCCTTTATTTCTGTTTTTGTATGGGGGAGGGATTTATAAATTATGAATTATGAGTTATGAGTTATGAATTTTAAAATCAAGTTCAAGTTCAAGTGAAGAAGAATAGCCTAATCTAAACTTGGTTTATTCTTCGATGTTCTAGCATAGCTAGGGTGAGTCTTGATAAGTGCGGCTGAATTTATTCAGCAGGCACTAACAATTCATAACTCATAATACATAATTCATAATTGTTCTTTCCCCCTCCTCTAGCATAAACTAAGAAAATATGTTTATAATGAAAAGTATGATTTTTATTTACTGTATTGGTAAAACATTGTAATGATAGATGATGGAAAGTGAAAGGGAGTGCTACAGTTGACTATCCGTGAACTAAGTAAAGAAGAAATTTCAGAAATGTCGATGCTTGAAATTGCCCATGGTTTAATGAAGGAAGCAAGGAAACCATTTGCTTATATGGACTTATTAAAGCAGGTATCTGAAGCAAAAGGAATGTCTGAGGAAGAGATGTCAAATCGTATTTCGTACCTCTATACAGACTTAAATATCGATGGTCGCTTTGTCGTACTAGGCGATAACAAATGGGGATTAAAAAGCTGGTATCCATTAGAGCAAATTGAAGAAGAACTTGTACAAGCTCAGAAGGCGGCTCCTCGTAAGAAGAAAAAGTCAGCTGTTGAAGATGATGAGCTGGTTGATGAGCTAGATGAAGATTATGAGGATTTTGAAGATGAGTTTGAAGATTTAGAAGATGAATTAGATGAAATTTCGAATGAAGAAAATGAAGAAGATATAACTGAAATAGACGGCTTCGATGATGATTCGTCAGAAGATGACGAAGATGATGACTATGAAGATGAAGATGAGAAGTAAAATAATTTTGTCACCTCTTGACTTTTTATAGGGATCTAGGTAGAATCATTTTTGGGCTTAAGAATTATTCGTGTGAAACTATATATATTTAACCGAAACAAAAGTGCGCCCCCTTATTAAATAGGGAGTGGTGTCGCTTTTGTTTTTTTTGTTTTCAAGGGTAGTTAAAGTCCGTTTTATCATTTTGAACATGTTTTTAGGGAGTAATTGGTAGAGTTTGTATTTCTATTCACATTTAATTCGGACATACTAATGGTAATTGGCTTCCTACATACGATTGTTGGCTTTTACTCACCGCATTTATGATGCGACGTGATTATTTTATAAATTGAAAAAAGGGGTAGATGAGATGACAACAAAGTATATCTTTGTAACTGGAGGCGTTGTGTCTTCATTAGGAAAGGGAATTACAGCTGCATCACTTGGACGTTTACTTAAAAATAGAGGAGTTAAAGTTACAATCCAAAAGTTTGACCCTTATATTAACGTTGACCCGGGAACGATGAGTCCGTATCAGCATGGTGAAGTGTTTGTTACAGGAGATGGAGCAGAGACTGATTTAGATTTAGGTCACTATGAGCGATTTATCGATATTAACTTAAGTCAAAATAGTAATGTAACAACTGGGAAAATTTACTCTACTGTTATTAAAAAAGAGCGTCGCGGCGATTATTTAGGTGGAACGGTTCAGGTTATTCCTCATGTAACAAATGAAATTAAAGAACGTGTACTACGTGCTGGAAGAGAAACGAATGCAGACGTAGTTATTACTGAAATCGGTGGAACTGTAGGGGATATTGAAAGTCTACCGTTTTTAGAAGCGATCCGTCAGATAAAGAGTGATGTTGGTGTAGGTAACGTAATGTATGTTCATTGTACGTTAATTCCTTATCTTGCAGCTGCAGGAGAAATGAAATCAAAGCCAACACAACATAGTGTGAAAGAGCTTCGTAGTCTTGGTATTCAACCTAACGTTATTGTCGTACGTACAGAAAAGCCCGTACCACAAGACATGAAGGAGAAAATCGCTTTATTCTGTGACATTGATAAAAATGCTGTAATTGAAGCGAGAGATGCTGAAACATTATATGAAGTACCACTAGCGCTACAAGCGCAAAAATTTGACCAAATCGTTTGTGATTACTTGAAATTAAATTGCAAGCCAGCTGAAATGACTGAATGGAAAGCTTTAGTTGAAAAAGTGAAAAACTTATCAGAGAAAGTGAAAATTGCGTTAGTTGGTAAATATGTAGCGCTACCTGATGCTTATCTATCAGTTGCTGAATCACTTCGTCATGCTGGATATGCTTTCGATGCAGATATTGATATTCAATGGGTTGATTCAGAAGAAGTTACAGCTGAAAATGTTGCAGAGCTTGTAGGAGATGCTGATGGAATTCTTGTTCCTGGTGGATTTGGTGACCGTGGTATAGAAGGAAAAATCGCAGCAATTCAATATGCACGTGAAAACAAAGTTCCGTTCTTAGGAATTTGCTTAGGAATGCAGCTTGCATCAATAGAATTTGCTCGTAACGTACTTGGTTTAGAAGGAGCAAACTCAGCAGAATTAAATCCAGAAACAAAATACCCGATTATTGATTTACTTCCTGAACAAAAAGATATTGAAGATCTAGGTGGCACGCTTCGATTAGGTCTTTACCCTTGTAAGTTAGTTGAAGGCTCAAAAGCATACGACGCTTATAATGAGCAAGTCGTATATGAGCGTCATCGTCACCGTTACGAGTTTAACAATGAGTACCGTGAACAAATGGAGAAAGCAGGGTTCACTTTCTCTGGTACAAGCCCAGACGGTCGTTTAGTAGAGATAATTGAAATTCAGGATCATCCTTATTTCATAGCATCACAGTTCCATCCTGAATTTGTATCACGTCCAACAAGACCACAACCATTATTTAAAGAGTTTATTGGAGCTTCTTTACAAAAATAGTGGCTAAAAAATACAAACTAAAAAATCCTAACTTCCGTATGGTTGTTAGGATTTTTTCTTTAACAGAGAACTGATAAGGTAGGCTTTTTCACAAGAATACGATAGCGCTATTCAAGCTAAATGGTCTAATAACAGACTCTAAAAACATTGTCCTTTGCTTATAAATCACTTTGCGTCTTCTATTATTGTTCTTGTAAAATTTCAGACACAGTCATTGCAAGACAATGATAAACAAATAACGATAAAATAAGTGAAGGGTATCCTACTCTCGTACCTTCATCATCTGGTACTAGAGAAGAAGTAAGATTCGTATTAATATGAATATCAGCAAGGTTCTTTAGGCTAATGTCTGAATCATTTTCAACGCAATTTGAAACAGCAATGACTGTTACGCCATCATTTTGCAACTCTTTAACTAAGTCAATTGCTTCTTTGTCATTTGAAGTTCTAGCAAAAATGAGAACCCGGTCAATAGCAGTACAATCATTCATGTTATTTTCTTCTTTAATTAAAGGCATGACTCCGGAAAGCTTTTCCTTTCCATAGAGAGCTTCAGGGACGACACCATTCATTTCTTTTGTACCGTGTATATAAATCTTTCCATTACTTATGAGGGCCTGGGCGAGTAATCTTGAGGCATCCTCTATTTCATCTAGATTATGTTCTTTTACATCTTTCAGTTTTCCTTGAAGTTGAGTAGTAAAAATCTGTAGCATACCAATAGCTCCTTTTAGCATAGAGTTAGTCTATTTCCTATATTGGATTGTACGTTGTTACAGGATGAACAGTCAAAATTTTAAGTGGATATTCAATTGATATAATAGTTTTACAAAAAAATATATGGAATGTGAAGGAAAAAGATAGGAGATAGCGAATTAGTATAGTGGCAGAGCTAAGTATCGGTAACTATTTAATAATGTAAAAATTTAGAAAAGTACTAAATAATAAATTTTCTAAGGAGAGGGGAAACACATCATGAAAAAAATTCTAGTTGTAGATGACCAGTATGGTATAAGGGTTCTACTTAACGAGATACTGCAAAAGGACGGCTATCAAATGTACCAAGCAGCTAACGGGGTACAGGCATTAACGATAGTCGAAGAGAACGAGCCTGATTTAGTTCTCCTAGATATGAAAATCCCAGGAATGGACGGGTTAGAAATCCTTAGAAGAATCAAGGATATTAAGCCACATATAGACGTAATAATGATGACTGCCTATGGTGAGCTTAACATGATTAATGAAGCAATGAGTTTAGGTGCAATTACACACTTTGCAAAGCCGTTTGACATTGATGATGTAAGAAAAGTCATTAAGGAAAACTTAGCAACAGTTTAAAATAATTAGTAATGGTTAATGGCTAATGTTTAATTAATCATTAACAATTCATAATAAGCCATTCCTTTTTCACATTCATTCTAACTACAGTATGCTATAATAATATGCGTCAAATGATAGTAAATTTAGGTCATAGACGAATTTATTACTAATATACATATTTATTCAAGGATAATAGGGTTTGAATTAGGGTAACTTCTAAATGATGTGATCGTTTAATTTCTATCAAGATGACATTTTATTGCTCATACATGTAAAAGGAGGATTTAATATGCCTTTAGTTTCGATGAAGGAAATGCTAGAAAAAGCAAAAAGAGAAGGGTATGCAGTTGGTCAGTATAACCTTAACAATTTAGAGTTTACACAAGCAATTTTACTTGCTGCAGAGGAAGAGAAATCTCCAGTAATTTGTGGTGTATCAGAAGGTGCAGCTCGTTACATGGGTGGTTTTAAGACAGTTGTAAATTTGGTGAAATCATTAATGGATGATTACAACATTACTGTTCCTGTAGCAATTCATTTAGATCATGGTTCAAGCTTCGAAAAATGTGTAGAAGCGATTCATGCTGGATTTACGTCTGTTATGATTGATGGTTCTCATTATCCTCTAGAAGAAAACATTGCGTTAACAAAACGCGTAGTTGCTGTTGCTCATACGTTAGGTGTTTCAGTAGAAGCTGAACTAGGACGTATTGGTGGCCAAGAAGATGACGTAATCGTTGATGATGCAGAAGCGGCATATGCAATCCCTTCAGAATGTGAGCAACTTGTTCGTGAAACTGGTGTCGATTGTTTTGCACCGGCATTAGGTTCTGTTCATGGTCCTTATAAAGGTGAACCAAACCTTGGTTTCGACCGTATGAAGGAAATTGACGGACTTGTTGGTATTCCTCTTGTGCTTCACGGTGGAACAGGTATTCCAACAAAGGATGTTCAAAAGGCAATTGAGTTTGGTCATGCGAAGATTAATGTTAATACAGAAAACCAAATTTCAGCATCGAAAGCTGTTAGAGAGGTATTAGCAGAAAAGCCAAATGAGTATGATCCACGTAAATATTTAGGTCCTGCTCGTGACGCAATTAAAGAAACAGTAAAAGGAAAAATGCGCGAGTTTGGTTCTTCAAATAAAGCTTAATAATTAATGAAATTAGGTAAGAGTTAAGGGTTAAGGTGTAAGTCCTTAGTTTTTAACTCTTCCTTTTTATAAAATTTTTTAATAGGGCATAGAAGTAGTATGTAGATATATACATAACGTTAGTTAGTTTATTTTGAAAGTTTTTAAGGGGAAAAGAACTGTTAGCTTTACAAACTACTGCATGATGTGGAGGAATGAAGATGAAATTCTTTATTGATACGGCAAATGTAAACGAAATCCGTCAGGCAAATGAATTAGGTATTTTGGCTGGAGTGACTACTAATCCCTCGCTAGTGGCAAAAGAAGGTGTTGATTTTCATGAACGTTTACGAGAAATCACCGAAGTTGTAACTGAGCGTTCTGTTAGTGCTGAAGTGATTGCACTAGATGCTAAAGGAATGATTGAAGAGGGAAAAGAATTAGCAGCAATTGCTCCTAATATTACAGTTAAAGTTCCGATGACACTTGAAGGTTTAAAAGCAGTTTCTACATTTAAAAGTCTAGGGATTAAAACGAATGTAACCCTTATTTTTTCAGCTGTTCAAGCCCTGCTAGCAGCAAGAGCAGGTGCAACGTATGTTTCTCCGTTCCTAGGTCGACTTGATGATATTGGCCATGATGGACTTGAGTTAGTAACTCAAATTGCTGAGATTTTCGAAGTTCACGATATTCAAACGGAAATCATTGCGGCGTCAATCCGACATCCACTTCATGTATCAGAAGCTGCGGCAAGAGGAGCACATATTGCCACAATTCCTTACAAAGTTATCACACAGCTTGTCAAGCATCCGTTAACTGACAAAGGAATCGAGCAATTCCTTGCAGACTGGGAGAAAAGCAACAAGTAAGGCAATTATGAGTGACAAATTATGAATTATGAATGAGAAAAACAATTGCGAATGGCAAATTGAAAATGAACTACTAACAATGAATGGAATTATCTTTGAAGTAAAGGTTGAATAGAATGGATTTATCCATTCTATTCAAAAAAAATAATTCGGCATTCGTAATTTATAATTCATAATTTGTTTCCCCTCCCCTAGTTATTTTCCTTTCGTTTTAGGGTATAATGGTGAGTAATTGTGTGAAATGAACTTTCACCTTTGAATGACAGACTGATGAGGAAGTGAAGGGTGTTATGGATAAATTATTGATTGAAGGTGGGCATCCACTTGAAGGGAAGGTACATATTAGCGGAGCAAAAAATAGTGCAGTCGCTTTAATCCCTGCGGCTATTCTTGCTGATTCTACAGTTACCATTGATAATTTACCTGCAATTTCTGATGTGCAACTATTGGCAGAGCTTCTTGAAGAAATCGGTGGAAGTGTATCATTAGACGAGCATGAAATTGCGATTGAACCACGTAATATGATTTCGATGCCTCTTCCGAATGGGCGGGTAAAGAAGCTGAGAGCGTCGTATTATTTAATGGGTGCTATGCTTGGGAAATTTAAAAAAGCAGTCATTGGCTTACCAGGAGGCTGTAATTTAGGTCCTCGACCAATTGACCAACATATTAAAGGATTTGAAGCTCTAGGTGCGAAAGTAACAAATGAACAAGGTGCAATTTATTTGCGTGCTGACGAATTAAGAGGGGCAAGAATCTATCTTGATGTGGTGAGTGTAGGAGCTACGATTAATATTATGCTTGCTGCTGTTAAAGCAAAGGGACAAACTATCATTGAAAATGCAGCAAAAGAGCCAGAAATTATTGATGTGGCAACACTTTTAACTAGTATGGGTGCGAAGATTAAGGGTGCAGGTACGAATGTGATCCGTATTGATGGTGTTGAAACATTAAAGGGTTGCAGACATTCAATTATTCCTGACCGAATTGAAGCAGGTACTTATATGATTATTGCTGCAGCTATTGGCCAAAAGGTTTTAATCGATAACGTAATACCATACCATGTTGAATCATTAATTGCTAAGCTTCGTGAAATGGGCATAACGGTTGAAGTACAGAATGACCAAATACTCATACATAATCACGGTGGAAAGAAAGGTGTAGACATTAAGACATTAGTCTACCCAGGATTTCCAACTGATTTACAGCAACCAATTACGACTTTACTAACACAAGCTGAAGGTACTAGCATTGTCACGGATACTATATATAATGCACGATTTAAACATATCGATGAACTACGCAGAATGGGAGCTAATGTAAAGGTAGAAGGTCGTTCGGCAATTATTAATGGACCAACTGTTTTACAAGGAGCAAAGGTAAGTGCTAGTGACTTGAGAGCGGGAGCAGCGTTAGTAGTGGCAGGCTTGATGGCGGAGGGTATAACAGAAGTATCAGGATTAGAGCATATCGATCGTGGTTATGAAGATTTAGAAGCAAAATTAATTGGATTAGGGGCAAAGATTTGGCGTGAAAAAATGACAGAAGAAGAAGCGCAGCAAGTCAAAAGCTCATAATATAGTAGAAGCAATTTAAGGGAGAGTTGAGTAATGGAAAGAAGTTTATCAATGGAGCTTGTCCGTGTAACTGAAGCGGCTGCTCTTTCTTCAGCAAGATGGATGGGTAGAGGACTAAAGGAAGAAGCGGATGAAGCAGCAACTCAAGCCATGCGTGATGTTTTTGACACAGTTCCGATGAAAGGAACGGTTGTTATTGGAGAAGGAGAAATGGACGAAGCTCCAATGCTATACATTGGGGAGAAGCTAGGAACAGGTTACGGCCCTCGAGTAGACGTAGCTGTTGACCCTTTAGAAGGAACAAACATCGTTGCTTCTGGACAATGGAATGCATTAGCTGTTATTGCTATTGCGGATCATGGAAATCTTCTACATGCTCCTGATATGTATATGGAAAAAATCGCAGTAGGTCCAGAAGCAGTAGGGAAAATTAATATTGATGCTCCTGTAATCGATAATTTAAAAGCGGTGGCAAAAGCAAAAAATAAAGATATTGAAGACCTAGTTGTTACTATTTTAAATCGTGAGCGTCACCAAAAAATGATTCAGGAAATTCGTGATGCCGGAGCAAGAATTAAACTTTTACAAGACGGTGATGTTGCAGCTGCTATCAACACGTGTTTTGATGACACTGGCGTAGATATTATGCTTGGTTCTGGTGGAGCTCCTGAAGGTGTTATTACTGCTGTTGCATTAAAATGCCTAGGTGGAGAGATTCAAGGGAAGCTTTTACCGCAAGACGATGTTGAATTAGAGAGATGCAAGAAAATGGGTATTGAAGATGTGAATCGCGTGTTACTTATGGAAGACTTAGTAAAAGGTGATGATGCAATCTTTGCAGCAACAGGTGTAACTGACGGTGAACTATTAAAAGGTGTTCATTATAAAGGAAGCACTGCAACAACGCAATCTCTTGTTATGCGTGCTAAATCAGGAACTGTACGCTTTATTGATGGTAAACATAGTATGCACAAGAAGCCAGACCTTGTAATTAAATAACAAAAAAATGCTAAATGTCCAAGTTGAGAAGACATTTAGCATTTTTTCACTATTTACTTAAAAAAATAAAAACATATGTTCCTATTTGTGTGTTATAATGTAAAAAAAGTATTATTGCTTGAATAAATTCAATAACTGTGGTTAAAATAATATTTGTGATAATACCAAGATAAAAATATCAAAAGAGATTACTCTTCTTGCAAACTTCTTTATTACTTCCTTCAACTTTTATAGTGATGTTCCCAGATTAAATTCTATTAAATAAAAAAGATTACTAGCATTGGATTGAATTATCTCATTTTTTTTGTAATGTAGTTTATTATTTCTGTGTCAAAAAGTGAAAAATAAAAATTAAAGGCGTGGTGTCTTAATGGGTGTACATATAGCAGAGTTAGAGAATATGAAATTACGTGAGCTTTATGAGTTAGCCAAAAAATATAAAGTATCTTACTATAGTAAATTGAACAAAAAGGAACTTATTTTCGCTATTTTAAAAGGACAAGCAGAAGAAGATGGCTTAATGTTCATGGAAGGTGTTTTGGAGATAATACAGTCTGAAGGGTTTGGATTCTTAAGACCAATAAATTATATGCCAAGCTCTGAAGATATTTATATTTCAGCTTCACAAATTAGAAGATTTGATTTACGAAATGGAGACAAAGTATCTGGAAAGGTACGACCTCCAAAAGAAAATGAAAGATATCATGGACTATTACATGTAGAGGCTGTAAATGGTGAAGATCCTGATACTGCAAAAGAACGTCCATATTTCCCTGCCTTAACTCCACTATATCCTGAACAAAAAATTGAATTGGAAACAGAAACAGCGAATACATCATCAAGAATTATCGACTTAATTTCTCCAGTTGGTTTTGGTCAACGTGGTTTAATTGTTGCTCCCCCTAAGGCAGGTAAGACATCCCTATTAAAAGAGGTTGCAAATAGTATTGCTACAAATCAACCGGATGTTGAATTGATTGTCCTACTTATTGATGAACGTCCCGAGGAAGTTACGGACATTGAACGCTCCGTTAAAGCTGAAGTTGTTAGCTCTACATTTGATGAAGTTCCAGAAAACCATATAAAAGTAGCGGAACTTGTTTTAGAGAGAGCGATGAGACTAGTTGAACATAAGAAAGATGTTGTTATTCTTATGGATAGTATTACTCGTTTAGCGAGAGCTTATAACTTAGTGATTCCTCCAAGTGGAAGAACACTTTCTGGTGGTATTGATCCTGCAGCATTTCATCGTCCGAAGCGATTCTTTGGAGCTGCGAGAAATATCGAAGAAGGCGGTAGCTTAACAATTTTAGCGACAGCATTAGTAGAGACGGGCTCACGTATGGATGATGTCATTTATGAAGAATTTAAAGGTACAGGTAATATGGAGTTACACCTAGATCGTCGATTAGCTGAAAGAAGAATCTTCCCAGCGATTGATATACGCCGTTCTGGTACTCGTAAAGAAGAACTTCTTGTTCCTAAAGAACACTTAGATAAATTATGGGCAATTCGTAAAACAATGAATGATTCTTCGGAATTTGTAGATCATTTTATTAAACGAATTAAAGAAACAAAAACTAACCAAGAGTTTTTCGATTCAATTGAAAAAGACATGGTTGGTGGTGGTACGACAACAAACCGAAAAGTAAGAACATAAGTATTAAAACAAATAGTTTCGATACTCTTATATTGGCAGTTGCAAAAGTTGTTCTAACTTGATATAATTTCGTCATGTGTTTTAATCATTCTGTTTCGAAAGATTCAGGGCAAAAAGGAGTTGAAAGTAATGAAACAAGGAATTCACCCAAATTACCAAAAAGTGGTATTCATGGATACTAGTACAGGGTTCAAGTTTCTAAGTGGATCTACAAACGGATCAAACGAAACAGTTGAGTGGGAAGATGGAGAAACATATCCACTAATTAAAGTTGAGATTAGTTCTGACTCTCACCCGTTCTACACTGGTAAGCAAAAGCTTGCTGATGCTGGTGGACGTGTAGATAAGTTCAGAAGAAAATACAACATGAAGTAATAACGGCAATGAAAACAGGCGAGGTACAAACTTGCCTGTTTTTTTACTTCAAAAAGCCTAATAGTCACTGCAATAGTAAGCCAAATTAATGGGTTAATAAAGATTATTCCAAAAGTCAGAAAGGGTTCCTTTTGGAATAATTTTTAGTAAAAAAATTTTGTTTACAGGATTATAATTGTGGTTATATATAAATTAGTAAGGTGGGAAACATAGCGATGTACGAAATGAGAAAAGAAGGTTTGATAGAAGTCATCTGTGGAAGCATGTTTTCTGGTAAGTCTGAAGAATTAATTCGTCGTGTACGCCGAGGGACATATGGTAATTTAAAAATAGAGGTTTTCAAGCCAGTTATTGATACTCGATACAGTGATGATGAAGTCGTATCTCATAATGGGACTAAAGTGATTGCATTTCCAATCGAAAGCTCGGAGGACATTTTAGGAATTGTAGCCCGGGATACTCAGGTTGTTGCAATCGATGAAGTACAATTTTTTGACGAAAAAATTGTAGATGTCGCTAATCACTTGGCTGATAGTGGAATTCGTGTAATTGCTGCAGGGTTAGACCAAGATTTTAGAGGTGAACCTTTTGACCCTGTTGTAAGGCTCATGGCACTTGCAGAAAGTGTTACAAAACTCCAAGCTGTGTGTCCTTCTTGTGGCTCACCAGCAAGCCGAACACAGCGTTTGATTGATGGAAAACCAGCTTCTTATCATGATCCAATTATTTTGGTTGGTGCTTCTGAGGCGTACGAGCCACGTTGCAGACATTGTCATGTTGTTTGTGATAAGCCAGTTCGTTATGTTACGAAAGCTGGTCAAATTTAACGGGGAAGTAAACTTATCATTCGGGTAAGATAATATTGCAACTTCATTTTATTGGAGAAGTCAATTTACGGACAACTTCAAAGCTTTTACTGTTGCAATGGAGGTGCCAGAATGAAGAAGGTCCTTGTTGGATGTAGTTTAGCTATATTGATGGTTACGTCAGCGTGTACACCTGCACAGCCCCCAGAGGCTTCAGCTCAAAATCAAGGTGCGGTATCTGGTCAGCAGATAGGGTATGGTTTACTGGGTCCCGGCCCAATAAACTATGGTGAAATATATGACCGACCGACGAACCGTTTTGATGGGGAGATCAATCATAGTCCAAGCTTTCGTACGTTATCACCAGAAAGACAGGATTTGAGTGACGATGAAAATAAAATTAGAGAAATCGTCTTGTTAGAAGATGGTTTATCACCTGGTATGGTGTTTTTCGCTGGTAGGCATGCGTGGGTAAATGTTCATTTTGATCAATCGATGGATAGCGAAGACAGAGAACAAAAAATTAGTAAATTAAAGACATCATTAAAAGAAGGTGCACCAAGGTACGAGGTACATGTAAATACAACTCAATCTTAATGGTGCTATAGTTTAGGCGAGCTGTTAAAGGATGGTTTCCATTCTTTAAACAGACTCGCCTTTTTAGTGTATTCGACTCGTCTATTTAGCTCTTCTTGCTGCCTGTTGTATTGGATCCCATACTCCGTTATATGGCGGGGCATAGGCAAGATCTAAATCTTCTAGTTCATCAATCGTCATTTTGTGGAAAAGAGCAGTTGCTACTACGTCAATTCGTTTATCAACTCCAGATTTTCCTATGATTTGAGCACCGAGTAGTTTCCTTGAAGTAGAGTGATACAGTAACTTCACTGTTAGCTTTTCCGGACCTGGATAATAACCAGCAATATGAGGAATTTCAAGAGTAACTGTTTCAAAGGCAAGGTGAAGTTCATTTGCCTCCTTTATTGATAGTCCTGTACGTGCTAGCGATAAATCGTGAAATTTTAAAATGGAAGTACCAACAACACCTTGAAAGACTCTTGTTTGTTCAATCATATTCATTCCGGCAACCCGACCTTGTTTATTTGCATGAGTGCCTAAGGGGATATAATCAAGCTTTTCTTTAACACGATGGTAGTGAGTTGCACAGTCTCCTGCAGCGTAAATATCAGGGATATTCGTTTCCGTGTAATTATTGACGATAACCGCACCTTTATCATTTAGGTGGACGCCTGTGTCCTTTAAAATGCCTGTGTTAGGTCTTACGCCGATTGACACGATAACTAAATCGGTTTGAATTTTACCTTTATCGGTTGTAACTGCTTTAATAGTATCGGTACCAACAAATGCTTGGACTGATTCATTCAGTCTTACATCTATTCCTTGTTTTGCTGCTTCTTCATGAATCAGCTTTGCAACATCCTCATCAAACATCATTGCGAGATGCGGTCCTTGTTCAATAACCATTACTTGCTTATTAAGATCGGTAAAATTCTCTGCCATCTCAAGCCCAATATAGCCACCGCCAACAATTGTGACATGTTGAATCGAATCATTTAATTCTTGCATGAGTTTTTCAACATCTGGAATCGTTTTTATCGTATGAATTCCCTTTAATTCTTTACCTGGCCAATCGGGTACAATTGGTTCTGCCCCCGTAGCAACGAGCAGTTTATCATAACTAATACTAAATTTTTTATCTGTTTCAAGGTTTATTCCTTTTACAAGTTTGTTTTCCGAGTCAACGGAAGTAACCTTAGGGAATGTTCGTGCATCTATACCATATTCATTGCGAAATGTTTCTACATCGCGAGCAATTAGTTTTTCCGTAGTTGGGATATGTCCACCGATAATATAAGGTAATCCACATTGAGCGTATGAATAAATACCGCCCATCTCAAGAGTGACGATGGACGCGTCAGGTTCATTACGTACAATTTGCATGGCTGCACTCATACCGGCAGCATCTCCACCGATAATTACATATTTCATTTTTCTGTCACCTCAACTAAGTTTATCTAGTTACACTATTCCCTATTGCTATTAAAAAAAACAAAGAAATCCTTTTTAGTTCATAATCTAAATGCAATTTGATTTTGACTGTTCGGATTTCGTATACTATACTTATCATGTTATGGACCAAAAATGAGGTGAATAGTGTGTTTGAACGTTTACAATCGGTCGAAGACCGTTATGACAGATTAAATGAACTATTAAGTGATCCGGATGTTATTAGTGATTCAACGAAACTTCGTGATTATTCTAAAGAGCAATCAAGCATAGAAGAGACTGTTCAAGTGTATCGTGAGTACAAAGAAGTAGTCAGTCAACATAAAGATGCTAAAGCAATGCTAGAAGATAAGTTAGATAACGAAATGTACGAAATGGTAAAAGAAGAATTAAGTGAGCTTTCTGATCGAAAAGAAGAATTAGAAGGACGCTTAAAGATTTTATTATTACCAAAAGACCCGAACGATGATAAAAACGTTATTGTTGAGATTCGTGGGGCTGCTGGCGGTGATGAGGCTCAATTATTTGCTGGGGACTTATATAAGATGTATAGTCGCTTTGCCGAAGTTCAAGGCTGGAAAACAGAAGTCATTGAGGCAAATTCAACTGAGCTTGGTGGTTATAAAGAGATTATCTTTATGGTGAATGGTAATGGAGCTTATTCAAAGCTGAAGTATGAAAATGGAGCTCACCGTGTACAACGTGTACCGACGACAGAATCAGGTGGACGCATTCATACATCAACTGCAACAGTCGCTGTTTTAGCTGAAGCAGAAGAGGTTGAAGTAGACATTCATGATAAAGACATCCGTGTGGACACATTTACGTCAAGTGGACCAGGGGGACAGAGTGTAAATACAACGATGTCAGCTGTTCGTTTAACTCACTTACCGACTGGAACGGTTGTATCTTGTCAGGATGAAAAATCACAGATTAAAAACAAAGAAAAAGCGATGAAGGTATTACGTGCACGTGTATACGATAAGTTCAGGCAAGAGGCTCAAGCTGAGTATGATGAGCATCGTAAATCAGCAGTGGGTACTGGGGACCGTTCTGAACGTATCCGTACGTATAACTTCCCGCAAAGCCGTGTAACAGATCATCGTATTGGTTTAACAATTCAAAAACTAGACCAAATTCTGCAAGGGAAGATAGATGAAATCATTGATGCTCTTATTATGCATGAGCAATCTGAAATGATGAAGAACGCAGAAGAATAAGGTGTGTGAAAATATGAAAGTATTTGAAGCTCTGAAATGGGCTTCTTCTTTTTTAGAAGAAAAAGGACAAGAAGCCCCAATTGGAGAAATTTTATTGAAATATCATATGCAGTGGAACCGTACGACATTGATGATGAATATGCATGAATTTTTACCGGAAGAGTCACAGCAACGATTTATAAAAGATGTTGAAAAGGCAGCTACTGGTATTCCTGTTCAGTATATTACGGGGGAAGAACAATTTTACGGTCGAACGTTCCGTGTAAATAAAGAAGTTCTCATTCCACGTCCAGAGACGGAAGAGTTAGTTGTAGGAATAATTGAACGTCTTCCAAAGAGGGAAAATTTACGTCTAGTAGATGTAGGTACAGGGAGTGGAGCAATTGCAATAACTCTCTCTCTAGAAGTTCCTGAGCTCACTGTAACTGCGATTGATATTGCAAAGGAATCCTTAGAAGTCGCGGAAAGTAATGCTAAGAATCTAAGGGCCAATGTACAATTCCAAGAAGGTGATTTACTAAAGTCTCTCATAAATGAAGGTGAGAAAGTCGATATTGTAGTTTCAAACCCCCCGTATATCCCATTAGAGGATGTAAAGCAGCTAGCAGTCAATGTACGAGACTACGAACCATGGCGTGCCCTTGTTGGTGGGGAAGACGGCTACCAATTTTACCGTCGCTTCATGGATGAAATCCCACAAATCATCAATCCTAATGGACTCATTGCCTTTGAAGTAGGAGTAGGCCAAGGAGAAACAGTAGCCAACATGCTAAAAAAAACATTCCCAACTGCCAAGGTTGAAGTAGTGAATGATATAAATGGGAAGGATAGAATGGTTTTTGCAGAGCTTAATAATTAATTATGAATTATGAGTTATGAGTTATGAATTGAAAAGACAAAAGATACCTTCAAATTTCAGTGGAGTAATATAAGTGTGGGATATGTATTTGATTTTGAACTTAATTCATAACCCATCACTCATAACTCATAATTTTTTTTTAAAAACTCTATGTTTATATTTCTCTATCACTGGCCACACTGTTGATGTGAAAGGTTGGTGGGGAAAATGAATCAAAAAGTTATTATTTATCTATTATTCTCTTTATTCGTTTTAATGTTAAACTGGGAAAGTCAAAAAAGCATGGCAGTTGCTACGTTTCATCAAGAAGTAAATCAAGATGAGGCAATTCGCCTTCGTATTTTAGCTAATAGCGATTCAATCAAGGATCAGTGGCTAAAGCGAGAAATTCGTAATGAAGTAAATGAAGCAATTACAGAGTGGGTAGAGACGATGTATTCTCTAGAAGATGCAAAAGATGTTATTGTCTCGAACATTCCTGAGATAGAAGCTATTGTAGCCGAACTACTTGAAAGTGTTGGCATGAATCAAGATTTCACAGTTGAATTTAATGAAGTACAATTTCCTACTAAGTTATATGGGAATCTAGTATATCCAGCTGGTGAGTATGATGCAGTATTAATTACATTAGGTGAAGGAAACGGGGAAAACTGGTGGTGTGTATTATTCCCTCCTCTATGTTTTGTAGACTTCGCGAATGGTGATGCTGTAGAGCATGAAGCTGATACTGATAATGACTCTGAACAAAAAGATGTAGAAGTACAATTCTTCGTTGTTGAAATGATTTCTGGTTTACTAGATTGGTTTAAAAAATAAATCTATCATATTCTCTTCTTCTCTATCATAAGAGTAAGTAATAGAGTTTGTCCCTTTGACAACTCATTAACTACGCTTTAATAGTATGTAATGATAGAGGAGGCGCAAAACATGGGAATCGTTATTCGTATTGCAGAAGAGAAGGATTTATTACCAATTCAAAGACTAGTTGCTAAAGCTGGTTTATCGGAGCAAGGAATTGAGAATAATATTGGAGATTTCTTAGTTGTAGAGGATACAAATAAGCAAATCGTCGGAACGGTTGGAATTGAACGTTTAGGACTCGATGGGTTATTACGTTCCCTAGTGATTAAGACTGAGAAGAGTAATGCTAAAATTGGTCTTGAATTTGTAGAATTAGCAATTGCTTATGCGAAACAGCAAAACATTCAAAACTTATTTCTACTCACAAATAAATCGGTACAGTTCTTTGAATATCTAGGCTTTGAAGTAGTTGATGATGAAGAAATTCCAAGCCATATTAAGGATTCAAGTCATTTTAAGCAATACGTTAAGGGTGTAACAAAAGTGTTGTCTTGTGAATTATAGTCTATCCACATTGTGAACAAAATTGATATAAAGGTAAAGTTACCCACAAGTTATCCACATCAGTGGATAACTTTTTTCATTTTTTAAATAAATACATAATAATTCAAGGTTTGACAAGGGCTCTACAACAAACGACAATAGTTTTGTATGAGGAGGATGAAAAGTGAGTTATAAACAAACAAATTATTGGAATGTGGATAAAGGACTAACAATAGAAGCTGAACGTGAGTTAATAAAGGAAGCAGCCCTGTGGATAAAAAAAGGAGAGGTTGTAGCCTTTCCAACAGAGACTGTTTACGGATTAGGTGGAAACGCTTTGGACGATGAAGCAATTGAAAAAATTTTTTTAGCTAAGGGGCGTCCGAGTGACAATCCATTAATAGTCCATGTGGCAAATAGTGAGCAGTTAGAAGAGTTTGTTGAATTTATTCCTGATAAAGCGAAGAATTTAATGAAGGAATTTTGGCCTGGGCCGTTAACGATTATCTTACCGAAGAAAGAAGGGATTTCAAATAGAGTGACTGCAGGACTTGATACGGTTGCAGTGCGTATTCCCGATCATCCAGTTGCTCTAGCCTTGCTAGAGGAGGCAAATGTTCCTGTGGCAGCACCGAGTGCTAATCTTTCTGGCAAACCCAGTCCAACTACAGGTGAGCATGTTTTCTATGATTTAAATGGTAGAATTGCTGGAATTGTGGATGGGGGAGCAACTGGAGTGGGCGTTGAATCAACGGTTGTTGACTGCACTGTAGACATTCCTATGATTTTACGACCTGGTGGTGTTACAAAAGAACAGTTAATGGAAGTCATTGGAGAGGTAACGGTCGATCCTGCATTGCATGAAGAAAGCGTTGCCCCAAAATCACCTGGAGTAAAATACACCCATTATGCACCGAAAGCAACATTAACAGTCGTGAATGACTTTCCCAATAAAATAGAAGAACTAGTTCAAGAACAAAAGCAAAAAGGATATAAGGTTGGTGTATTAACAACGGACGAAAATACTACTTTCTATCAGAAGGCAGACCTTGTTTTGCCATGTGGTTCAAGAAATGATCTCCTGTCAGTTGCGACAAATCTCTATGATGTACTCAGAAGCTTTGACAAAATTGAATTAGATTACATCTACGCAGAACCCTTTCCAAAGGAAGGTGTAGGCGTTGCGATTATGAATCGGTTGGAAAAAGCAGCGGGAGGGAGGGTTATTTAGAATTATGAATTATGGTTTATGAATTATGAATGAAAGTTCAAGAGAATTAAAGGTCTAAAAAAGCGTCTGAATTTATTCAGGCGCTCTTCTTAATATTTTAATTCATAACTCATAACTCAGCACTCATAATTCCCTTAACTCTTGTCTTATTTCCCCTTGGACTTGCATAGATTGGAATAGCATGTTCATGTTTAGGGGGGATTTGATGGTTGGTGAAGTGATTACTCTATTAATTATGGCTACGGCACTTGGGATGGATGCTTTTTCTATAGCTCTTGGTATGGGAATGATCGGGTTACGTTATAGACAAATCTTTCAAATAGGTATAACAATAGGTGCTTTTCATATTATCATGCCGCTACTGGGCATTGTTGCAGGGAAGCTTTTATCTAATTATTTTGGTGTGTTGGCGACAATTATTGGAGGGGGCCTTCTTTTACTCATAGGATTACAAATGATCTATTCTTCATTACGTGGTGATGAGGATGGCGAGACTAAATTGGCACCAATTGGGATTGGTTTATTTCTATTTGCCATAAGTGTAAGTCTTGATAGTTTTTCAGCAGGACTAAGTTTAGGAATGCTTGGGGCAAAAACTGTTATTACAGTAGTAGCGTTTGGTGTGATGAGTATGATTTTATCTTGGATTGGTTTAATAATGGGCAAGAAGTTTAAAGGTGTCATAGGCTCTTACGGGGAGCTGCTCGGTGGTTGTATATTAATAGCTTTTGGGGTGAAATTATTACTGCCATAATTAACATCTAGCATAGCGTCATTTGTATGGTTTTTTAGTTAGATATGATAAAATAGATCTTAAGATAGAGACTCTTTGAAGGAAAAAAGAGACAATATACCCAATAAGAAGGAAAGGGTGTTCATTGTTAATGGAACGAGTGTTATTTGTATGCACCGGAAATACGTGTCGAAGCCCAATGGCTGAAGCGTTATTGAAAATGAAAGCAAGTGATCGAATTGAAGTGAAATCTGCAGGTGTTCATGCATTACCTACAAGTGATGCATCACCGAATTCGAAGCAAGTGTTAGTTGAAAAGGGAATTCCTTTTAACCACAGTTCACAACAAATAACTGAAGAATTGATTAATTGGGCTGATATCGTATTAACAATGACGGAAGGCCATCAAATGTTAATCAGTCAACATTTCCCTAAAGCAACTAGAAAAATTGCAACATTAAAAGAGTTTGTACATAAAGGAGACTTGGTTAATAAAGATATATCCGATCCCTTTGGAGGCTCAATTGAAGTTTATCGTCAAACCGCTAAAGAGATAGAGAATTTATTAGACAAAATGTTAGAAGATAACTAATCGAGAGGTGTCTACTTTGGGAGAGAAGAAGAGCTATGGGTTTAGCATAAGAAAGAAACTGGTGCTAGGGATTAGTGGGCTAGCGATTATTACCTTTGGATTTAGTGCTGTATTTATCTTTTTTCTAGCTGACTATTTAGAAGGAGCACTGAATATTCGTGGAGATGCTTTTATAGCATTCACGTTAATTCAAGGTGTATTTTGGAGTGCTGTATTGGGCTTTATTGCTGCACCGTTAATTACAAAGCCTCTAAGTGAATTAGAGGAGGCTGCAAGACGTGCCGCGAATGGAGATATTAGGAAAAATGTTAAGGTTTCTAAATCTGATGATGAGATTCGTGCTTTAGGGTTAGCCTATAATGATATGCTAGATAGTCTACGTAATATGGTTCGTGATATTGAGGGGAACTTCCAAGAAACGAATAATAAGGTTGGAGAAATTACGAATGCATCGCGAGCAGCATCTGAAAAAGCAGATAGCATAAGTAGAACAGTCGAAGAAATTGCGACTGGTGCTGAAAATTCCGCAAATGCAATTCAAAATACAGCAGAGTCTATGGAAGAAGTAACTCAAATTGCTGAACGGGTTCAAATGCAAACAAGAGAGTCTATTCGTTCCTCGGATCAAATGGTTACAACGTTAGGAGATAGTCGTACAGTGATTGATTCACTTGTAGGCGGGATTAAGCAATTAGCGGAAGATAATCAAGTTTCCTTAAAGGCGGTTGCTCGCTTAGATGAACAAGCAAAACGAGTTGAAGAAATTATTTCTCTTGTAGGAGATATTGCAGGTCAAACAAATCTTCTTGCATTAAATGCCTCTATTGAAGCTGCACGTGCCGGAGAGCAAGGAAAAGGCTTTGCAGTTGTAGCAGACGAGGTTCGTAATTTAGCTGATGAAAGTTCAAAAGCAGTGCAAGGAATTTCTAAGCTAATTCATGATATTCAATTAGAAGTAAAAAATGTAGTAAATCAAATAAGTGAACAAGTAAAAGCAGCTAATGAACAGTCAGAAAGAGGAACAGATACAAATCAAGCGATTGGTGAAATGGAAAAGTCTATACATGAAGTAACTGGTGTCATTCATGAAATTTCAGAATTGATTAACAATCAAATGTCTGTCATTATGAATACAGCGAGAGAAACTCAAGAGGTAGCAGCAATTGCCGAGGAAACATCAGCTGGAGCGATCGAAGTTAACCTGACTACTGAACAGCAATCAGAGGTGATTGAAGAGGTAGCGGCAACAGCAAATGAATTATCAAATCAAGCGAAACAACTTAAAGCAACAATTGAGAAATTCTCAATATAGTTAAATGAAGAAAGAAGGCGTAAGGTATGAAAGTAGTAATTGGTTCAGATCATGGTGGTTTTTCAATTAAAGAAGAAATTAAAGCCTTAATGGATGAAATGGGTATTAAATACGAGGATGTAGGTTGTGACTGCACAACGTCTGTAGACTATCCAGACTATGCGGTTCCAGTAGCTGAAAAAGTAGCGAATGAAGAAGCAGATAGAGGAATTTTAATTTGTGGAACAGGGATTGGAATGTCAATTGCTGCGAATAAGGTTAAGGGCATTCGTTGTGCTTTAGTTCATGACCTTTTTAGTGCAAAAGCAACGAGAGAACATAATGATAGTAATGTGTTAGCAATGGGAGAGCGTGTTATCGGCCCAGGTCTTGCTAGAGAAATTGCAAAAGTATGGCTAGAAACTGAATATGAGGGCGGTAGACATGCAAACCGTGTAGGGAAAATTACGGAGTATGAAAATCGCTAAACAATAGAAAGTTGGTGCTGCGATGAATCGATTAATTGAGGGAATCAAAACTCAACTAAATCAAGTATTGCAAGACTTGAATCAAGCTATGCCACTATCTGATCAGCACCTTCTAGTACTTGGGACAAGCACTAGTGAGGTAGTAGGTGAACATATTGGCTCCAAGGGATCTGCTGAAATAGCTGAAGCCCTTTTTTCTATATTCAAATTATTCCAACAACAAACAGGTGTCCAATTAGCCTTTCAATGCTGTGAACACTTAAATAGAGCTCTTGTTATAGAGCGATCAACTGCACGTAAATTTGGTTATGAAGAAGTTACGGTTATTCCAGTAAAGGAAGCAGGGGGCTCGATGTCTACATATGCTTATCAACGGTTTGATAATCCAGTAGTAGTTGAATCTATTAAGGCAGATGCAGGCATTGATATAGGAGATACCTTTATCGGAATGCATCTGAAACATGTAGCTGTGCCAGTTCGAAGTAAAACGAAAATGATAGGTTCAGCTCATGTAACCCTTGCAAAAACAAGACCAAAGTTAATTGGTGGAAATCGTGCAGTGTACCCTGAATTAGCAGAACATGAAAAATGTGATTAATTTTTTAAGAAAAGTACGTGTTTTAATATAAAAACATGGTAGAATAGACAATGTTGGATTATAATTAAAGCAAAATACGAAAGAAGGCGTGTGTAATTAAGCATATCCTTCGAATGGTAAATCATAATTACTAGTTTGTTGAAAATGAAAGGGGAAAGAAAATGGAATCGTTAAAGAAACAAGACCCAAAAGTATTTGAAGCGGTGCAACTAGAATTAGGTAGACAACGAGATAAAATTGAATTAATTGCTTCTGAAAACTTTGTAAGTACAGCAGTAATGGAAACTCAAGGTTCCGTATTAACAAATAAATACGCAGAAGGTTATCCTGGTCGTCGTTACTATGGTGGTTGTGAGTATGTTGATATTGCGGAAGATTTAGCTCGTGACCGTGCGAAAGAAATTTTTGGTGCGGAGCACGTAAACGTACAGCCTCACTCGGGTGCACAAGCGAACATGGGTGTATACTTTACGATTCTAGAACATGGCGATACAGTTCTAGGGATGAACTTATCTCATGGTGGTCACTTAACACATGGTAGCCCTGTAAACTTCAGTGGTGTTCAATATAATTTTATCGAATATGGTGTGGACGAGAAAACACAAGTGCTTGATTATGATGTAATCATGGAGTTAGCAAAAGAGCATAAACCAAAGCTTATTGTTGCTGGTGCAAGTGCATACCCTCGTCAAATTGATTTTGCTAAGTTCCGTGAGATTGCGGATGCAGTTGGTGCATACCTAATGGTTGATATGGCTCACATTGCAGGTCTTGTAGCTGCAGGGCTTCACCCAAGTCCAGTTCCTTATGCGGAGTTTGTAACAACAACAACGCATAAGACATTACGTGGACCTCGTGGTGGTATGATTTTATGTAAAGAAGAATTTGCAAAGAAAATTGATAAATCAATGTTCCCTGGGCTTCAAGGTGGACCATTAATGCACGTTATTGCTGCGAAAGCAGTTGCATTTGGTGAAGCTTTACAAGATGATTTCAAAGTATATGCTGAACAAATTATCAAAAATGCAAAGCGCTTAGGTGAAAAATTGTCAAGCGAAGGGATTAACCTAGTATCAGGTGGAACAGATAATCACCTTTTACTACTAGATCTTCGTAGTCTTGGACTTACAGGAAAAGTAGCAGAGCATGCTCTTGATGAAGTAGGCGTAACAACAAACAAAAACACAATTCCATTCGATCCAGAAAGCCCATTTGTTACAAGTGGTATCCGTATCGGTACGGCAGCGGTAACGTCACGTGGACTTGATGAAGAAGCAATGGATGAAATCGGTGAAATTATTGCTCTAACACTTAAGAACATTGAAGACGAAGCTAAGCTACAAGAAGCAAAAGACCGTGTAGCAGCACTAACAAAGAAATTCCCAATGTACCCAGAGTTAGGTTAATTATGAATGCTGGGTTATGAGTTATGAATTTAGAGCAGGTAAGAATTCTATAGAATTCTTACCTGCTCTTTTCTATAAAAAGTCTTAAAAAGGTCTTAAATTCGTAATTCATACCTCATAATTCATAATTCCCCTCACCTTGCTCTTGATTGCTGTTGTCTTTTTATGTAGAATTTTCAAAGAGTCTGTAATAGGGATATTTCCCCTTATATAAAAAGGAGCTAACAAACATGAGCAAAGTTTACGTATTTGATCACCCATTAATTCAACATAAGTTATCGTATATTAGAGATAAAAACACAGGTACAAAGGAATTTCGCGAGCTTGTAGATGAAGTTGCTGCATTAATGGCATTTGAAATTACTCGTGACTTACCATTAAAAGATGTCATAATTGATACACCAGTTGGTCCAGCACCATCAAAACTAATTGCAGGAAAAAAACTTGGACTAGTTCCAATTTTACGTGCTGGGTTAGGGATGGTTGATGGGATTCTACGTATGATTCCTGCTGCAAAGGTAGGGCATGTAGGACTATACCGTGACCCGGAAACTTTACAACCTATTGAATACTATGTAAAGTTACCAACTGATGTTAATGAGCGTGAGTTTATTGTGATTGACCCGATGCTAGCAACTGGAGGGTCTGCAGTGGAAGCAATTAATAGCTTAAAGAAGCGCGGTGCAGAAAACATTAAGCTAATGTGTCTAATTGCTGCTCCTGAAGGGGTAGAGATTGTTAAGGAAGCTCATCCTGACGTGGATATATATTTAGCGGCAATGGACGAAAAACTAGATGAAAAAGGTTATATTGTTCCGGGTCTTGGAGACGCAGGAGACCGTCTGTTTGGAACGAAATAAAATAAGTCCCAAAAGGTAATTTACCGTTTTGGTGTTTACTTGAAGCACGATCCTGATATGTTAGTAAGAATGTCTCTTCAAAGTGAAAGGGGATTACTATGGAAGACAAGGTAAAGGTACTAACCGTTTTTGGGACAAGGCCGGAAGCGATTAAGATGGCACCGCTTGTTCTTGAGCTTGAAAAGAACGATGAAAAAATAGAATCAATTGTTGCGGTAACGGGACAACATCGAGAAATGCTAGATCAAGTATTAGAGATTTTTAATGTAACTCCAGATTATGACTTGAATATTATGAAGGCTCGACAAACGTTAGTCGATGTTACAACAAATGCGCTTCAAGGATTAGATGATGTAATTAAAAAAGTTCAGCCAGACATTGTATTAGTTCATGGAGATACAACGACCACATTTGTCGCTGGACTTGCAGCTTATTACAATCAAGTGGCTGTTGGACATGTGGAAGCTGGACTAAGAACGTGGAATAAGTTATCTCCTTTCCCTGAAGAGATGAATCGACAATTAACAGGGGTCATAGCGGATCTGCATTTTTCTCCAACTGATAAAGCTGCTAATAATCTTTTGGAAGAAAATAAGCAACAAGAAGCGATTTTTATTACAGGAAATACAGCAATTGATGCGTTGAAGACAACAGTAAATGATGAATATCACCATCCTGTCCTTGAAAAGATAGGTTCTGATCGTTTAATTCTTTTAACTGCACACCGTCGGGAAAACTTAGGAGAACCAATGAAAAATATGTTCCGGGCAATAAAGCGACTAGTGCAAGAAAATGATGATGTTCAAGTTGTTTATCCTGTTCATTTAAATCCTGTTGTAAGAGAAACGGCTGATGAAGTACTGGGAGATGACCCTCGAATTCACTTAATTGAACCGTTAGGCGTTTTAGACTTCCACAACTTTGCGTCTAGAGCGGAGATTATACTAACGGATTCAGGTGGAGTTCAAGAGGAAGCGCCGTCATTAGGTACGCCAGTCCTAGTTCTAAGGGATACGACTGAAAGACCAGAAGGTATAGAAGCGGGAACCTTGAAGCTAGCTGGAACTGAAGAAGAAACAATTTATCAGCTTGCAACAGAACTCCTAACAGATAAAGAGGCTTATGAAAAAATGTCAAAGGCTTCAAATCCATATGGAGATGGACAAGCGTCAAGACGTATTGTAGAAGCAATCCTATATCACTTTAACAAAAGGGATGAGAAACCTCTTCCATTCTCACCTCAATCATAAATAATAAAAAGCATCCTTCGGGGTGCTTTTTATTATTTTGAGAAAGTTTCCATACTTTTAGCACGTATATATTTAGGTTCGAAGATTTATTTTTTGTAAATAAATTTTCTTATGGCGACAAATACTAATTGAACCAGAAGATTGTTTTACCTAGTTGGATACGTGTTTATCATATTATTTTAAGGAGGGATGTCAGCGTTGAAAAAATTATTATTACTTACGTTAGTTGTTGTGTTTGTCATGCTGACGCCTTATAGCCAGGTTGTTCAAGCAAACCAATTTCCAAGCCGTCCTCCAGTGCAGAATGATGAAGAAGAGAAAGAAGCCGTTGTGATTGTGAAGGTTGAAGAAGAGCGGATTGAAGATGTACTCCAAGATATAAAAGATAAGTTTCCAAGCACAAAAGTTAGGAAAAGATTCAATTTATTGTTCTCTGGTTTTTCGATTCAAGTTCTAGAGAAGGATATTAAGGCAATAGAAGCTATAACAGGGATAGAACGAGTAGATAGAGTAGTTACTTATCAAGCGATGATTAATGATAGTGTTCCTTTTATCGGAGGAGATGAAATTCGAAGACAATATGATCGTAATGGTGACCACTTAACTGGTAAAGGAATTAAAGTGGCTGTCATAGATACGGGTATTGATTATAAGCATCCTGATTTAAAGGAAAATTATAAGGGTGGCTTTGATGTAGTCGATTGTGATGAAGATCCAATGGAAACGTTAGAGTCGCAAGGTGCTCCAACTCTACATGGTACACATGTAGCAGGGATTATTGCTGCAAATGGACAAATTAAAGGTGTAGCTCCTGAAGCAGAACTATATGCATACAGAGCATTAGGACCAGGAGGCCAGGGAACAACGGAGCAAGTAATTGAGGCGATAGAAAAAGCAGTAGAGGATGGTGTAGATGTCATTAACCTTTCTCTTGGGAATACTGTAAATGGTCCTGATTGGCCAACTAGTATTGCGCTAGATAAGGCAGTGGATTTAGGTGTAGTAGCAGTAACCTCTAATGGAAATAGTGGTCCAAAAATGTGGACAGTTGGTTCTCCTGGTACATCAACGAATGCGATATCTGTTGGAGCTTCACTTCCTCCTTTGAAGATACCGTATCTGACTGTTTTTGGAGAAAATAAGGAGATTGAGCAAAATGGAATAGGTGGTGGTCTGCCGTGGACGATTAAACGGGATTACCCAATAATATCAGCAGGATTAGGGATGAAGTCTGACTTTGACGATAAGAATGCAGAAGGGAAAATTGTTATAGTAAAAAGAGGAATTATTCCTTTTATTGAAAAAGCACAGAATGCAAAAGAGGCAGGTGCGAAGGGATTAATCATATACAATAACACAAGTGGTAGCTTTGCGGGAGCTTTAGAAGGTGGTGTAGAACTGCCGATTGTCTCTATCTCAAAAGAAGATGGAGAATGGATTGTTGATAAAATAGCAGATGATCGTAAGGATGAAGAGACGTTAAGGACTCTTTATAAAGACGAAGAGGATTTCCTAGCGCCGTTCAGTTCAAGAGGACCAGTAACCCATACATGGGAGGTAAAGCCAGATGTGGTTGCTCCTGGAGTCTCGATTGATAGCACAATTCCTAAAGGATATCTCGGGTTGAATGGTACTAGTATGGCTGCTCCCCACGTAGCTGGTGCTGCGGCATTGATTAAGCAGGCGCATCCCGATTGGAGTCCGCTGCAAATAAAAGCAGCATTAATGAATTCTGCTAAAGGGTTAGCAGATAGAGATGGAAATGCCTATTATCCATATGAGCAAGGGGCAGGAAGAATTCAAGTCGATAAAGCAGTCGAGATGGATACACTTGTTTATCCTGGCGCAGTTACTTTTGGAAAATGGTCAAAGGATGATAGACGTGAAGTGAAAGAAGTAACATTAACTATTGATAATCAATCCCCTAAAGAAAATACTTATTACGTTGTACCGCCGATAGATGCACCAGATGGCATCCAATGGAAGGTTCCATTTTCTTTTACACTAGAACCGAATGAAACCAAAGATGTAACGGTAGTAATGGATATTATGCCATCAGTATTAAAAGAAGGTGTTCATAGTGGTGACATATTCGTCAAAGGTGGAAATGAGGACATACGTGTACCTTATCAGTTTTTTATCGAGGAACCTGATTATCCAAGACTTATGGCATTTATGTTTGAGCACGCAGATTATCCAGGGGCATACCGTTATGAAATGTATTTACCAGGTGGTGCAGAGGAAGTAGGAATTGCAATTTATGATCCGGACACATTTGAATTCCTAAGATATTTGGATGTGAAGAAGAATGTTGAAAGAGGAATTGTAGAAGGAGAAATTGCAGCTGATTCATTAAGGGACGGTGTGTATAAAGCATTGGTATTTGCTAATAAAGATGGACAAGAAGACACAATTGAAACAACAATTATAATTGGCGACAATGAATATCACAAACCAAATAATATTCAATAAGTAAGTGAATTTTATTGATGGATGTCTTATGAGTAAAGTGAGACTCTTATGGAAGGTTGCTGAAAAAGTGTGATTTTCACTTTTCCAGCAACCTTTTTTAAGTAATGAGGTAAGCCGTTGCATCTTATGAAGCTTGCTATGAGTGGTTTTTTCAAAGCAAGCGCGCAACGTGCGGAGACATTACTGCTTCCTGAATCCACTATATTGGACCTTTTCAGCAGTCTTCTCTTAAGGCGTCCTGTTTTTGTTTTCGAAGCGAATAAAACTGAGGAATATTCAGAGAATAAGTAGTGCTTGTTTAAAATTTGTCAAAAGTGTGAACAAAGAAAAGATAGAAATATTCACCTGGCGTTTTATTACCAAAACACGTTGACATCATGTTTACCCTATTGTACGATTACAAAGGATGTAATGATAAGGTTTACATGTAGTACATAGCCTTGTCCACTAATACCGGTATAAGCACATATGAATAATGAGTTTTTAGGATAAGAAGCAATGGTTTATCAAGTTAAATTTCTCATGGAGGCCTCTAAATGAGAGAAAAAAAACCTCAAGCCCAGCTAGTGCGCGCAATGGCACTTATGTCGACAGTTCTATCCTACTTAGTAGGACCAATTTTAGTTGGAGTGTTTGGTGGTCAATGGCTTGACTCGTACTTTGAGACAAAACCAATTTTCTTGCTTATAGGACTATTACTTGGTATTGCTACAGGTGTTTATGGATTGTTTAGGCTACTCGGTGAGTTTTTAGGAGAAGATGATTCATGAATCAGTTTTCGGCTAGCATGAGACGCTATACATCATATAACTTATACTTGCTAGCGTTATATGTACTAGGTTGGGGTTTCACTCCATACGATTCATTCTTTCAAGGTTTAATAATAGGTGCTGTACTAGGCTCCTACAATTTATGGAGTATGTACAGCAAGACGAAGCGTTTAGGACAAGCTGCGGTAGAAGGAAAGAAGATGTATACCATTGGTACACTTTCTAGATTTGCAGTAGGTGCAATAATTGCGATTATAGCGATTCGCTATCCAGAAACGTTTCACATTATTGGTTTGATAATAGGTTTAATGTCAGCCTATATTATCATCTTAATAGATTCTTTATTTCAAATAAAAAGCTTGTCGCAAAGAAAGAGGTGAAAACTTTTGGATTATGGAGCTCCTATAGTAGAGAATTTGTTTGGTATACCTTGGCTTTCTGTTAACTTAGCCAACATTCTTATGATTACTGTTTGTTCAGGTATAACACTTTTAATTGGAATTCTCAGCGCAAGGGCAATTCAGATGAAGCCTACAGGTATGCAAAACGTATTTGAATGGTTAATTGACTTTGTCAAAGGCATTATTAATAGCACGATGGATTGGAAAACAGGTGAACGTTTCCTAGGATTAGGTTTGACGATTTTCCTTTACATCCTTATTTCTAACTTAGGAAAATTACCTTTCGCAATTATTACAGAGCCAGGTCATGTTGTTTGGTGGAAAACAGTAACGGCGGATCCGCTGATTACCTTAACACTAGCTGCAATGATTATTGTTATGACTCATTTTTATGGTATTAAGATGAAAGGTTTTGGTGGGTATGGTAAGGATTACTTCAAACCAGTACCATTTCTGTTTCCACTAAAAGTGGTAGAGGAATTTGCCAACATTTTAACGCTTGGAATGCGTTTATTCGGTAATATGTATGCTAAATCAATTTTAATGGGACTATTAGTTTCATTAGGTGTTAGTGGTTGGTTTGGATTTGTTGCAGGTATTATACCGACAGTTGCATGGCAAGCTTTTAGTTTATTTATCGGTGTTATCCAAGCATTCATTTTCTTAATGTTAACTATGGTTTACATGGCGCATAAAGTTAGTGACGAACATTAATAACTTCATTAATTTTGCTCAATCTTCATCTGAGCTTAAATATTAAAAAAAACATTTTATATAATTCAAGGGAGGATTTTTATTATGGGTAGTTTAGCAGCTGCAATCGCAGTAGGTTTAGCGGCACTTGGTGCGGCATTAGGGAATGCATTAATCGTTAAGAGTACGTTAGAAGGTATCGCACGTCAACCAGAACTTAAATCAACTTTACAAACAGTTATGTTCATTGGTATCGCTCTTGTAGAGGCATTACCAATCATCGCAGTAGTTATTGCGTTCTTAGTAATGGGTAACTAATTAACCGTTGAAAAGTATAAATGGCGGAGTCCGTTCTATCGTAATAGAAGCTTCGCCATTCCTTTTGTATGACCACTGAAAGGAGTGAATTCTATGTTTGGTAGTATTAACTGGGGAGATGCATTATACCAGTTGTTAACATTCTTCATCCTATTGGCCCTTCTTAAAAAGTTTGCATGGGGACCAATTGTTGGGGTGATGAAACAACGTGAAGAATATATCGCTAATGAAATAGATACAGCTGAAAAGAACCGTAAAGATGCAGAGAAATATCTTGAAGAGCAACGTCAAGAGATTCAACGTGCTCGTGAAGAAGCACAAAGTATCGTTGATAACGCTAAGAAATTAAGCGACAGTCAAGCTAATGAAATAGTTACTTCAGCGAAAAATGAAGCAGAACGTATTAAAGAGTCTGCAGTAGCTGAAATTCAACGTGAAAAAGACCAAGCAGTTACTGCTTTAAGAGAACAAGTGGCTTCTTTATCAGTACTTATTGCTACAAAAGTTATTGAAAAAGAACTAGATCAGAAAGAACAAGAGAAACTTATTCAAGAGTACCTTAAAGAAGTGGGCGAAGAGCTATGAGCAGTAAGGCAGTAGCGAATCGTTATGCTGTTGCTCTTTTCCAAGTTGCTAAAGAACAAGGAACATTAGAGCAAGTAGGTAATGAGCTTCAGCTTGTCAAGAATGTATTCTCTAACACCGATGGATTTATTGAGTTAATTAACCATCCAAAGGTAGAAAACACGAAAAAGTTAGACCTTATTCGTGAGAGTTTTTCAAATGCAGTTAGTAAAACAGTCTTAAATACTTTGTTACTACTAGTAGAACGCAATAGAATGGGAGCTCTTTATCCGTTAATTAAAGAGTTTGAAAAGCTTTCATTTGAAGAGCGTAACATTGCATTCGCAACAGTTTATTCTACTGTGAAATTAACAGAGGAACAGCAACAATTACTTTCTAGTAGCTTTGCTAAGAAAGTTGGAAAAGAAACTTTATACATCGAGAACATTGTTGATCCAACTCTATTAGGTGGATTAAGAATTAGAATCGGTGATCGTATATTTGACGGCAGTGTAAAAACACAATTAGATCGCTTAGAGCGTCAATTGGTAGCCGGAAAACGCTAGTAGAAGATAGGGGTGAACGATATGAGCATCAAACCAGAGGAAATTAGTTCTCTTATAAAGCAGCAGATTGAGAATTTCCAATCTGATATTGAAGTGAATGATGTAGGTACTGTTATAAAAATTGGTGACGGTATCGCCCTTGCTCATGGCCTTGAAAACGTTATGGCTGGTGAGCTTCTTGAGTTTTCTAATGGTGTAATGGGTATGGCCCAAAACCTAGAGGAAAACAGTGTAGGTATCGTTATTTTAGGTCCTTACACACAGATTCGTGAAGGTGATGAAGTAAAACGTACAGGTCGTATTATGGAAGTACCTGTAGGTGAAGCTTTATTAGGACGTGTTGTTAATCCACTTGGACAGCCATTAGATGGTAAAGGTCCAATTGAAACTACAAGCACTCGTCCAATCGAAAGCCCTGCACCAGGGGTTATGGATCGTAAATCAGTTCATGAACCTTTACAAACGGGTATCAAAGCAATCGATGCTTTAATTCCAATTGGTCGTGGGCAACGTGAGCTTGTTATCGGTGACCGTCAAACTGGTAAAACATCAGTAGCGATTGATACAATCTTAAACCAAAAAAACGAAGATATGATTTGTATCTACGTTGCAATTGGTCAAAAAGAGTCAACGGTAGCTGGAGTAGTTGAAACGCTACGTCAAAAGGGTGCATTAGACTACACAATCGTAGTAACTTCAAGTGCATCTGAACCTGCTCCATTACAATTCTTAGCACCATATGCTGGGGTTACAATGGGTGAAGAATTCATGTATAACGGAAGACACGTTCTTCTTGTATATGATGATTTAACAAAACAAGCGGCTGCATACCGTGAGTTATCATTACTATTAAAACGTCCTCCAGGTCGTGAAGCATATCCAGGGGATGTATTCTACTTACACTCTCGCTTACTAGAGCGTGCAGCTAAGTTAAGTGATGCTAAAGGTGCTGGTTCACTAACAGCTCTTCCATTTATCGAAACACAAGCTGGTGACGTATCAGCATACATTCCAACAAACGTTATCTCAATTACTGATGGACAAATTTTCTTACAATCAGATTTATTCCACTCAGGTGTACGTCCTGCCGTGAACGCTGGTTTATCAGTATCACGTGTTGGGGGTTCTGCTCAAATCAAAGCGATGAAAAAAGTATCAGGTACATTACGTCTTGACTTAGCTTCTTACCGTGAGTTAGAAGCATTCGCACAGTTTGGTTCAGACCTTGATAAAGCAACACAAGCGAAGTTAAACCGTGGTGCACGTACAGTTGAAGTGTTAAAGCAAGGATTAAATGAGCCTCTACCAGTAGAGAAACAAGTAGCGATTCTTTATGCTCTTACAAAAGGATTCTTAGATGATATCCCAGTTGAAGATATCAGACGCTTCGAATCTGAGTTAATGACATTCTTAGATCATAATAAGAAAGAATTATTAGATCACATTCGCACGACTGGTAATCTTCCTGAAGAAAGCGATTTAAAAGCTGCGATCGAAGAGTTCAAAAAAGGCTTCAACGTATCTAGCAAATAAAGTGTCTGTTCAAAAAGCACGTAAACGATAAGTGAGCGTACTTTTTGAACACTCTTTACGGAATACCAGTTTAGCGAAAAGGTGGTGAAAACGAATGGCCTCACTACGTGATATAAAAACGAGAATTACGTCTACAAAAAAGACCAAACAAATTACAAAGGCGATGGAGATGGTTTCAGCAGCAAAGCTGAATCGTGCGCAAAATAATGCACAATCTTTCTTGCCATATACGGAGAAAATTCGTGAAGTGGTTGCTAGTATTGCGTCAAGTAACTCAGATGCATCCCACCCAATGCTCGAAGAACGTCCAGTGAAAAAAACAGGCTATATTGTGATCACCTCTGACCGTGGTCTAGCAGGTGCTTACAACTCAAGCATTATTCGTTCGTTAATTACGACAATTTCTGAACGTCATAAATCACCGGATGAGTATGGGATTATTGCTATTGGACGTATTGGACGCGATTTATTTAAAAAACGCAATATGCCAATCATCCAAGAGATTGTTGCCTTACCAGACCAACCAGAATTTAATGACATTAAAAGTATTGCCCGTACAACAGTAGATATGTTTGCAGATGGTATTTTTGATGAGTTATATATCTGCTACAACCACTTTGTGAGTCCGATTACTCAAGAAGTAACGGAAAAGAAAGTCTTACCTTTAACGGACTTATCAGAAGAGAGCGCAAATTCCTCTTATGAGTATGAGCCTTCAGAGGAAGCAATTTTAGAACAATTATTACCTCAATATGCAGAAAGCTTAATTTACGGAGCGTTACTTGATGCAAAAGCAAGTGAGTTCGGTTCCCGTATGACTGCTATGAGTTCTGCAACAGATAATGCGAATGCACTTATTGATAGCTTAACGCTATCTTATAACCGTGCTAGACAGGCAGCAATCACACAAGAAATCAGTGAAATTGTTGCTGGAGCAGCTGCTCAAGAATAAAATTCAAATTCGTTACAATAAATGCTAAAGAATAGTGTTCAGTATTGAGTATTATTACTAGCGTTCGAATAGCAAGTATAGGAGGGAAACTGATGAATAATGGTCGCATCACTCAGGTTATGGGTCCAGTAGTTGACGTAAAGTTTCCAAGTGGTCAACTTCCTGAGATTTATAACGCACTAAAAGTTGAACAAGTTGGTTCAACAAAAAATGCGGTTGATGTAACAGTAACATTAGAAGTTGCAGTTCATCTTGGTGACGATACAGTACGTGCAGTTGCCATGGGTTCAACTGACGGACTTGTTCGTGGCGTAGAAGTTGTAGATACTGGTGCTCCAATTTCTGTACCAGTAGGAGACATAACTTTAGGACGTGTATTTAACGTATTAGGTGAAAAGATTGACCTTGACCCAGAACTTGAAGGGGAATTTAAGAGAGATCCAATTCACCGTCAAGCACCTAAGTTTGAAGAACTTTCTACACAAACAGAGATTCTTGAAACTGGAATTAAAGTAGTAGACTTATTAGCACCTTATATTAAAGGTGGTAAAATCGGTCTATTCGGTGGTGCAGGAGTAGGTAAAACGGTATTAATTCAGGAGTTAATCAATAACATTGCTCAAGAGCATGGTGGTATCTCGGTATTCGCTGGTGTTGGTGAGCGTACTCGTGAAGGAAACGATTTATACTATGAAATGAAGGATTCAGGCGTTATTAACAAAACGGCAATGGTATTCGGTCAGATGAACGAGCCACCTGGTGCACGTATGCGTGTAGCACTTACAGGTTTAACAATGGCTGAGCATTTCCGTGATGAAAAAGGTGCAGACGTACTTCTTTTCGTTGATAACATCTTCCGCTTTACACAAGCAGGTTCTGAAGTATCAGCCCTTCTTGGACGTATGCCATCAGCGGTAGGTTACCAACCAACATTAGCAACAGAGATGGGTCAGCTTCAAGAGCGTATCACATCTACTAAAGTTGGATCGGTTACTTCAATCCAAGCAATCTATGTACCAGCCGATGACTATACTGACCCGGCTCCAGCAACAACATTTGCTCACTTAGATGCAACAACGAACTTAGAGCGTAAGCTTTCTGAGATGGGTATTTACCCTGCGGTAGATCCATTAGCATCTACTTCACGTGCCCTTTCACCAGAAATCGTTGGAGAAGAACACTATTCTGTAGCACGTCAAGTACAGCAAACATTACAGAAATATAAAGAATTACAAGATATCATTGCAATCTTAGGTATGGATGAGCTTTCAGAAGAGGACAAGCTGGTTGTACACCGTGCTCGTCGTATTCAATTCTTCTTATCTCAAAACTTCCACGTTGCAGAACAGTTCACTGGTCAAGAAGGTTCATACGTACCAGTTAAAGAAACTATTCAAGGATTCAAAGAAATCCTTGAAGGTAAGTATGATGACATCCCTGAAGATGCATTCCGTCTAGTTGGACGTATTGAAGAAGTAGTAGCAAAAGCAAAGGAAATGGCTTAATTATTAGTTAGAAGGCTATCTTTCCTTTCGATAATAGAATTTTGGGTTGAGGGGGTTGAAAGTGAAATTGGTTGTCACCAATTTCCTCAACTCCAACCTCTTACCTCCCACTTCAGAAATACATGAAGTTGTATTTCATAGCTATTAAGGAGGGTATTTCACATGCAGACAATGAATGTCAATGTTGTAACCCCTGATGGCAAAGTTTATGACGGAGATATTGAAATGGTTAGTGTTAGAGCACAGAGCGGTGAGCTCGGTATTCTACCTCGTCATATACCTTTAGTAGCTCCTTTAACAATAGGAGCAGTTCGTCTTAAAAAAGGTTCGACTGTTGATCTTGTTGCAGTTAGCGGTGGCTTCATTGAAGTTCGTCCTGATAAAGTAACGATTTTAGCAGAAAGTGCTGAACTGCCATCAGATATTGATGTTGCTCGTGCTCGCGCTGCCAAAGAACGTGCAGAACGACGTATAGAGCAAGCAAAACAAGATGAAATTGACTTCAAACGTGCTCAGCTAGCCCTCAAACGTGCAGTGAATCGTTTAGAAGTCTCTGGTAAATAAAATGAGAAGCGTAAAGGAAAAAGAATTTTCCTTGCGCTTTTTATTTTGCTTTAAGTATAGTTTGCTATATTTAAGATTTTAAAAAAAGGTTTCGTTATATTGAGTAGTGGTAAAGAAAACAGACTCATTTATATTGATTTAACCTTTTAAAAATTGACCTGGGTCAAAGGTTTTCGACAAATGTTACTTTATAAAGTAAACTGAATTTTTTGTCGAACGAAATTTTTTAAAAGAATATAAGTAGTTAAGAGTATGTCTACATAAGGAAAAGAATAATAATTGATGAAAAATATTAACATTTAACGATTTTGTGACAGTCGACACCTAAAATAGGATTTGCTATAATGGGGACGGTTACATAAATACTAGCTATATTTGGAAATAGCTTGGAGGGTGAGGCGAGATATGGATCCTTTATACAATCTTTATCAAAACAATTACTTGGTTGTTGTAGTATTTGTGATCCTAGGAATCTTATTACCATTAATTGCCTTAACGGCTGGTCGTATACTTAGACCAAATAAGCCAACAAAGGAGAAAAAGACGACATACGAAAGCGGAATTGAGCCTACTGGTAGTAGTTGGGTTCAATTTAATGTACGTTATTACATGTTTGCTTTATTGTTTGTATTGTTTGATGTGGAAACCGTCTTTTTATATCCATGGGCAGTAGCGTACGATGATTTAGGAATTTTTGCATTAATTGAAATGATTATCTTTATGTTTATGCTTATTGTAGGCTTACTCTATGCTTGGAAGAAGAAGGTGTTAACATGGACTTAAACCTAGATTCAATTACAAAGGAAGAACGTGAAGAACTGGAGCGTAATATATTTTTTACAACATTAGAGCAAGTAAAAGCTTGGGCTCGTAGTAATTCTGTGTGGCCTTTGACATTTGGTTTAGCCTGTTGTGCCATTGAGATGATGGGAACAGGTGCATCTCACTATGACCAAGACCGTTTCGGGGTTATCTTCCGTACATCTCCACGACATTCAGATTGTATGATCGTATCAGGGACAGTTACAAAGAAGATGGCACCAATTCTAAAAAGACTTTACGATCAAATGCCTGAACCAAAATGGGTAATTGCTATGGGTTCCTGTGCCACTGCGGGTGGTCCGTATGTGAAGTCTTACGCAGTTGTAAAAGGTGTTGATCAAATTGTACCGGTTGATGTGTATATCCCTGGTTGCCCACCTAACCCAGCTGCTTTACTTTATGGCGTTAATAAATTAAAAGAAAAAATTCGTTACGAAGCTAAGACAGGGAAGCGGGTGACGAGCTCATGAGTGATGAAAAAGCAAAAGCAGCCGCGGCCGCGAAGGCAAAAGCAGCCGCACTAATGAAATTAAAAGAAAAGGAATCTGTAAATAAGGAAGCGTTTACAGAATCTAATTCAGCTGATAGCCAACAGGGTACTCCAACATCTGATGAAAAGTCGGAAGCAGCCGCAAAAGCAAAGGCAGCGGCAGCAGCGAAGGCAAAAGCAGCAGCTGCGGCGAAAGCGAAAGCTGATGGAGCAGGAGAGTCACCAGAAAGTGATGAAAAAGCAAAAGCAGCCGCAAAAGCAAAGGCAGCGGCTGCAGCCAAAGCAAAAGCGGCAGCCGCGGCGAAAGCGAAAGCTGATGGAGCAGGAGAGCCACCAGAAGGTGATGAAAAAGCGAAGGCGGCAGCGAAAGCAAAGGCGGCAGCAGCCGCAAAGGCAAAAGCAGCAGCCGCGGCAAAAGCAAAAGCTGGAGCAGGGACTGGCACTGATGATGAGAAGGCCAAAGCGAAAGCAGCAGCAGTAGCCAAAGCAAAAGCAGCGGCAGCAGCGAAAGCAAAGGCTCAAGGTGGAGTAGGAGATGACGAGAAGGCCAAAGCGATTGCAGTAGCGAAAGCGAAGGCAGCAGCGGCAGCAAAGGCAAAGGCTGCTGGTGGCGAATCAAGTGCAGAAGAAGATGTAGTTGAAGAACAGCCATCACCAAATCAACCTTTATTAGATAAATATGTAAAAGTGATCCAAGAGAATTTAGGAAATGATGTTCTAGAAGACATGTATATTAATAAGCTAGCAAAGGATGTCCCAACACTAGTAGTTACACCGGAGTCCTACTACCGTGTCTCACAATTTTTAAAGCATAATGAGCAATTATCTTTTGATTACTTAAGTGAACATCATGGAAGTGACTTTGAAACACACATGGAAATTTATTATCATTTATACTCATTTAAAACACATGAGAACATTGCAGTAAAAGTGAAAATTGACCGAGATAATCCAGAAATTGAGTCGCTTACATCAGTTTGGGAAGGTGCTAATTGGCCGGAACGTGAAACGTATGACTTATTAGGGATTATCTTCAAGGATCACCCAAATCTTACGAGAATTATGCTGTCAGATGACTGGGTTGGTTATCCACTACGAAAAGACTATGAGCCTTATGATGAGGAGGTGTAACAAATGATTCGTACGGAAGAAATGTTATTAAATGTAGGTCCACAGCATCCGAGTACACATGGTGTATTCCGTTTAGTTGTAAAAATAGATGGGGAAATCATTAAAGAGGCTATTCCAGTAGTTGGCTATCTTCATCGTGGTACAGAAAAGTTAGCTGAAAACTTACAGTATACACAAATCATTCCTTATACTGACCGAATGGACTATTTATCGGCCATGACAAATAATTATGTCCTCTGTCACGCTGTAGAGACGATGATGGAGCTTGAAATCCCAGAACGAGCAGAGTATTTACGAGTCATCGTAATGGAGCTTGGAAGGGTTGCTAGCCATCTTGTATGGTTTGGGACGTACTTATTAGACTTAGGCGCGATGAGTCCATTTTTGTATGCCTTCCGTGAGCGTGAAATGATTATTAACCTATTAAATGAAATCTCAGGTGCAAGGTTAACATTTAACTACATGCGTGTTGGTGGTGTTAAGTGGGATGCACCAGACGGATGGATTGAAAAGGTACGTGACTTAGTTCCTTACTTACGTGAAGAGCTACAAGGATATCATAACCTTGTTTCAGGAAACGAAATCTTTTTAGCACGTATGAGAGGCGTAGGGAAGTATACGAAGGAAGATGCAATTAATTATTCAATGAGTGGAGCAAACATTCGCTGTACAGGTGTGAAGTGGGATTTACGTAAGGATGAACCTTATTCAATTTATGACCGCTTTGATTTTGATGTACCAACACATGAAGATGGAGATTGTTTATCAAAATACTTCATTCGAATGCAAGAAATAGAAGAATCGTTGAAAATTATTGAGCAAGCAGTCGAACAGTTTCCTAAAGATGGTGCCATTCAAGCCAAAACACCGAGAATCATTAAACCACCAGCTGGAGAAACGTATGTCCGCATTGAATCGCCACGTGGTGAAATCGGTTGTTATATTGCAAGTAAAGGAAAAAAAGAGCCATATCGCCTGAAATTTAAAAGACCATCATTTTACAACTTACAGATTCTACCGAAGCTGTTAGAAGGAGAGTCTATCGCCAACCTAATTGCCATTCTTGGTGGAATTGATATTGTACTTGGGGAGGTTGATGGCTAATGAACGAGCTTCTTACATCAGCACCTAGTTGGCTTAATGGAGCTATCTTCATGGGCTTGGCAGCCGCTATGCTAGGGATCGTACTAGGCTTTGTTACATATGCTATTTTGGCTGAAAGAAAGGTATTAGGATATATGCAGCTACGTGTTGGACCCAATAGACTCGGTCCTTTAGGATTATTCCAAACCGTAGCGGATGTTTTGAAGCTTTTACTGAAGGAAGATGTTATTCCGAAAAAAGCAGATAAGCCATTATTCATCCTAGCACCCATCATTGCGTTTGTACCTGCGTTCGTTGTGTTAGCAGTTATACCTTTTTCTGAAAATCTCTATTTCACTGACATTGGGATTGGCTTATTGTTCTATGTAGCTGTCTCAGGGATTACGACAATTGGGATGGTTTCTGCTGGTTGGGCATCTAATAATAAGTATGCCTTAATTGGTGGAATGAGGGCTGCTGCCCAAATGATTTCGTATGAAGTTCCACTAGTACTATCAGTAGTGGGGATTGTATTACTAACAGGAAGTTTAAACCTTATTGAAATTGTTAATGCACAAGCAAATGTTTGGTTTATTGTTCCTCAAATCCTTGGTTTCTTAGTTTTCCTAGTAGCTGCAATTGCAGAATTAAATCGTACCCCTTTTGATTTACCAGAAGGTGAATCTGAAATCGTCGCAGGGTATCATGTTGAATACTCAGGCTTCCGTTGGGCGTTCTTCATGTTAGCTGAGTATGTATACCTGTTTGCGATGGCATCGTTAACGACAGTTTTATTCTTAGGTGGCTGGCAGCCGATTATCTTCTTAGAATTCATCCCAGGAGTAGTGTGGTTTGCGTTAAAGTTCTCAGCTGTTGTATTCTTTATGATTTGGTTACGTGGTACCATGCCTCGTGTCCGTGGAGACCAACTAATGGGATTGGCATGGAAGGTTCTATTACCAATTGCCATTGTTAACATTATCATCACAGCGCTAGTAAAAGAATTCTTTTTATAAAATATAAAGGATTTGTAATGCGCAGTGGTGCAGTTATGTAGCCTGGTTCTTTAGGGGCGCGGGCTAGTATTGTGCTGAGAGATTGTAATGAATGGATAAGATGATTTGGTAGGAATCAGTTTCTCGATTGTGAGAGCTGTCTCCTGGTATTTTATATAAAGAAAACAGTCACTCAGCTTTACATCAAACGAAGGAGTGAATGACATGTTTGGTAAAGGTCTTGTCAAAGGTCTGAAATACACATTAAGTAACCTTACAAAAAACAATGTGACCACTAGTTATCCAGATGAAGCTATACCTATGCCGGACCGATTTCGTGGGATACAAAAGTTTTATCCTGAAAAGTGCATTGTTTGTAATCAATGTGCAGCTATTTGTCCCACCGATTGCATCCAGCTAACAGGGAAGCCCCATCCGGACCCAAATAAAAAGGGGAAAATCATTGACACATATGATATTAATTTCGAAATCTGTATCCTTTGTGACTTATGTACAGAGGTCTGCCCGACAGAGGCGATTGTAATGACGAATAACTTTGAATTGGCAGAGTATAGCAGAGATGATTTATTTAAGAACCTAGAATGGCTTGATGAAAACGATACGAACGTGAGGGAGGAGAACAAAGCATGAATGGAGAATTACTCGCCTTCTTTGCTCTAGCCCTTATTGCCATTAGTGGTGGCGTTCTGATGATTAACTTAACGAAAGTCGTTCATATTATCGTTGCTCTCGCATTTACATTTATCAGTATTGCAGGGTTTTATGTTCTGCTTTCAGCTGAGTTCATTGCCTTTGTTCAAGTACTCATATATGCTGGGGCGATTTCAATTGTCATGCTATTTGGTATCATGCTGACAAAGCATGACGACAAACAAGTGCTAACGGTTAGCATTTGGCGTTCTCTAGCAGTATTAGTTGGGGTTGTAGCATTCTTTATTATTATGTTTGTTGGGATTAATGATTTATCTTTCGAAGAACAAGCGGTTGGTTTACATGAAGATAATGTTCGCCAAATTGGTATTGAAATCTTCTCCAAATTTGTTATCCCATTTGAAACAGTCGGTGTCATTTTACTAGTTGCTCTTGTTGGAGCAGTTGCACTAGCTAAAAATGACGAGGAAGAGGAGGCGGAAACACGTGAGTAGTATTCCTTTATCTGTTTATCTAGTTGTCGCCTTATTACTCTTCTGTATCGGTATGTTCGGTGTGTTAACAAAAAGAAACGCAGTTGTTATCCTTATTTCAATTGAATTGATGCTTAATGCAGTGAATATTAACTTAGTTGCCTTTTCATTACATGGAATGAATCCAGGAATTACAGGACAAATATTTTCGTTGTTTACAATAACTGTTGCAGCTGCTGAGGCAGCCGTAGGTCTAGCCATACTGATAGCTCTCTACCGAAACCGGAAGACTGTCAATGTGGACCAAATGGACCTTATGAAGCGATAGGAAGGGATTGTGATAGTTATGATGGAGATTGCATGGTTAATACCGCTATTACCGCTCCTATCCTTTATTATCCTCGTCCTCTTTGGTCGCAGGTTGAAGGAAAGTGGCGCCTTTGTCGGAATGGCCCTAATGCTAGTAGCCCTCATTATGTCCGTCCTCGTTTTATTTGAACGTATGACTGGAATGGATGTAAAGTATCAATTTGAGTGGTTAACAATTGGGGATATATCAATTACGATGGGGTTTGTCGTAAATCAATTAAATGCAATTATGCTTGTGGTAGTTACCCTAGTTAGTTTTTTAGTACATATGTATTCAAAAGGCTATATGACAGCTACTGATAGTGAGAGAGTACCTGTATTTTACTCGTATCTAGCATTGTTTACATTCTCAATGCTTGGACTCGTAATTTCACCAAATCTTTTACAATTGTATATCTTCTGGGAATTAGTAGGGGTATGTTCATTCATACTCGTTGGTTTCTACTTTTTCAAAAAAGAAGCAAGAGCAGCTGCGAGAAAAGCCTTTATCGTAACTCGTATCGGGGACGTAGGGTTATTCATTGGGATGATGCTTTTATTCTGGCAAGTAGGAAGCTTTGAATTTGATGTCATTTTCCAAGCAGTTCAAGACAACGGTTTAACAGAAGGTATGATTACCTTAACAGCAATTTTAATCTTTGTTGGGGCAATGGGGAAATCAGGTCAATTCCCGCTACATACGTGGTTACCTGATGCGATGGAAGGTCCAACACCAGTTTCTGCCCTTATTCATGCCGCGACTATGGTTGCAGCAGGTGTATACCTAGTAGCAACAATGTTCCCGTTATTTGCAGCTTCTCAAACTGCATTAACAACTGTTGCAGTTATCGGTGGGATAACAGCAATTTTTGCTGCGACAATTGGTTTAACACAAAAGGATATTAAACGTGTACTTGCTTATTCAACAGTAAGTCAGCTTGGTTATATGATGCTCGCACTTGGTTCTGCAGGCTATATTGCAGCGGTGTTCCACTTAATGACTCATGCCTTTTTCAAAGCATTGCTATTCTTAGCTGCAGGTAGTGTCATTCATGCGGTCCATACGCAAAACATCGAAGAGATGGGTGGCCTTTGGAACAAGATGAAAACAACTGGGGTCCTATTCTTAATTGGTTGCTTGGCAATTGCCGGTTTCCCATTATTCTCAGGGTTCTTCAGTAAAGAGGAAATTCTTTTAACATTATTTGCTGATGGTCGTTATGGGCTGTTTGCATTAGCAGTAATTACTGCATTTTTAACAGCTGTTTATATGTTCCGTCTATTCTTTATGGTCTTTGTAGGTAAGCCTCGAGGAGATATTAGCAAGGTTCATGAATCTCCGGCAATTATGACGGTACCAATGATGGTACTTGGAGTTCTTGCTGTCGTATCTGGTTTTGTCCATACTCACTGGTTCGGAACATTCTTAGGGGATTGGCTCGCACAGTCGCCTTGGACAATTGGATATGAGTATGTCAGTGATCCAGGCTGGATTATGCCGTTAGCAGTATTTGTATCACTACTTGGTATTTATGTTGCATGGTTAATCTATGGTAAGAAAAGTATTTCCCGAGAAAAGATCGCTCAAGCAAATTCGGGACCATACAAACTTCTGTACAACAAATACTACATTGATGAAGCATATGACCGTACCTTTGTAAAAGGAACAACAGTGTTTAGCTATCTTTTATACTATATTGAAAAGTATATAGTTGAGTTTGCGGTTCAAAGTATTGTGAACTTCACTGAAACGCTCGGTCGAGCAAATGCAAGATTACAAAATGGTCAAGTACAAACGTACGGTGCAGTAGCCTTTCTAGGTCTTGTTGTTATCCTTGTTGTCTTGACGATTACAGGGGGGTATTTTGGATGACAGAATCATATTTTCTAAGCCTACTCATCTTCTCCCCAATCCTAGGGATTATCTTGTTAGCCTTTATTCCAAGGCAAAATGAAGGGTTAATTAAAGGAGTCGGCTTTGCAGCTACGTTGTTACCACTTGCGTTAGCAATTATGGCTTATGCTTCTTTTGACCGCACAGTCATTGGAAACCAATTTGCTGAATCAAGAGAATGGATTAACTTCAGTAATGTTGGACTACAAATGTTCGGTGTGGACCTAGCAATTGATTATGAACTAGGTTTAAGCGGTTTTGGAATGGTGTTAATTTTATTAACTGCTATAGTAGCCAGTCTAGCTGCGATTGCTTCCATTCATATTAAAAAAGAATGGAAAGGCTATTTCATGCTATTCCTTTTACTAGAGATAGGGATGCTTGGTGTATTTGCATCTCAAAACCTATTCCTATTCTTCCTGTTCTTTGAGCTTACATTAATTCCAATGTACTTCCTTATTGGTAAATGGGGCTATATGGATAGAGAGAAAGCGGCTAATAGCTTTCTTATTTATAATGGATTAGGTTCAGCAGTATTGTTAATTGCTTTTGTTGCGTTATTTGTTCATACAAGAACATTAAACATTGATGAATTAGCGATGACATTACAAATGTTTGGACCTGAAGCTGATAACTTCAAATGGGGAGTACTAATTGCCCTATTAATTGCTTTTGGTGTGAAGCTACCAATATTCCCGTTACATACGTGGATGCTTCGAGTTCACGTTCAAGCACCGCCTGCGATCGTAATGATTCACTCTGGTGTTCTATTAAAAATCGGGGCATACGGATTGATTCAATTTGGAGTTGGCTTCTTCCCAGAGCAAGTACAACAGCTTGCAGTGTTACTTGCAATTTTAGGGGTAATTAACCTTTTATATGGAGCGTACTTGGCTTTTATTCAAACAGATTTAAAAATGGTTCTAGCGTATTCAAGTATTTCTCATATGGGTATCGTCCTGATTGGTCTTGCAGCGTTAAATGAAGTAGGGGTTCAAGGGGCTGTATTCCAGGTCGTATCTCATGGTTTAATTTCAGCTTTACTGTTTTTCTTAGTTGGAGTTTATTATGAAAGAACGAATACATCGAATATTAATAAACTTGGTGGTCTAGCACGTTCGATGCCACTAGCATCTGGATTCCTATTAGTAGGAGCAATGGCTTCGTTAGGGTTGCCAGGTATGTCTGGTTTCATAAGTGAGTTTCTAGCATTTTTAGGCTTATTTAGAGAAATGCCTATTATTGCAGCCGTTGGTACACTGGGGATCATTATGACAGCTGTTTACTTATTACGAGCTGTTCTAAATGTGACATTTGGTCCAACAAAAGATGAGTGGATCGAGCTTCAAGATATTCGTCCAATTGAAATGGTGCCTGTGATTGTACTAATTGGATTTATCGTCCTAATCGGGATATTCCCAAGCGTTTTAGCAGAACCACTTCAAGTTTCATTGCAAATCATTCTTTCAGGGATAGGGGGGTAAACAAAAATGGATCTCGAAACGTTACTTAGTTACCCATGGGGGATAATGGCACCAGAATTTACGATTCTCATTGTTGCCACTCTCTTATCGCTAATTGATTTGTTCATGAAAGACAAAACAAACAGAAATATACTAGGTTGGTTTGCTGTTGCAGGTGTGGCAGTTGCCCTTATCTTTCTTCTAGGGCAGTTAAATGAGCCAGTGCAAATGATTTTACATGACACGTACCGTTTAGATTCCTTTTCGATTGCCTTTAAATTAATAATGTTGGTTGGTACACTACTTGTACTATTGATGGCAATTGATTATGGAAAAAATGAAATTACGTACAGAGGAGAATTTTTCTACTTACTTTTAACTGCCTTACTTGGTGGTATGATTATGGCATCAAGTGCCGACATGATTACATTATTTGTTGGTCTTGAGTTATTATCTTTATCTTCTTATATAATGGCTGGTCTTAGAAAGAACAACCTACAATCAAATGAAGCAGCCTTCAAGTATTTAGTTAATGGAGGAATTGCAACTGCAATTACACTATTCGGTATGAGTTATGTGTACGGTTTAACTGGTCACACGAACTTATTCGAAATTAGTGCAGCAATGCAAAATCCTGTAGTGATGGAGAATAGCTTTCTACTAATGTTCTCTTTCTTCCTAGTGCTAGTAGGTCTTGTATTTAAAGTAGCAGCAGCACCGTTCCATATGTGGTCTCCTGATGTCTATCAAGGGTCACCAACACCTGTTACAGCCTTTTTAAGTGTAGTATCAAAAACAGCAGGATTTGCAATTATTCTTCGCTTCTTGCTAGTTATTTTCGCAGGAGCACCAGGTACTGATTTAACACAGCCACTTTTACTAGATGCACAAATTTACATTGCTGCAATGGCAGTAGTAACAATGGTGGTTGGTAATGTGATGGCATTAAGACAAACGAATGTGAAACGTCTTTTTGCATACTCGAGTGTCGCGCAAGCAGGTTACTTACTTGTACCATTTGTCACACTGTCAATCATGATGTTTGAAAACGTTTGGTTCTACCTAGTTGCGTACTTATTTATGAACCTAGGAGCATTTGCTATCTTACAAATGGTGACAGAGCAAACAAAATCAGAAAACATTTCAAGCTTTGCCGGTCTATACCGACGCGCACCTCTGCTTGCAATTAGTATGGCAATCTTCCTTGTATCCTTAGCTGGTATTCCTATTACAGCAGGGTTCATGGGTAAATTCTATATCTTTATCGGTGCGATTAGTACAGAGCACTACGTATTAGCAGCAATTATGATCGCTACATCGGTTATTTCATACTTCTACTATTTTGGAATTATGACACAGATGTTCTTCAGACCAGCTGAATCAACTGAGCCAATAAAAGCTCCGATTGGGGTTTATGTTGTGATTATTATTGCAGTAGTTGGAACAATCGGACTTGGGTTCTTCCCGAATATTGCGTTTGATTTCTTTAATGAGTTCTTGGATTTTTCGGAGATATTCCAACGCTCGTAATAGAATAAGCTTAAAAAGATTTTTAACAATTACGTGCAGAGAAGGCTAGCCCTTCTCTGTTTTTTTATGTTTTCTTCTTTCTGCTAATAAATAAACCGCCTTTTTAATATGAACTTCTATAAAATAATAATAAATATAGGTATAAAGAACTACATATTAGTGACTTAAAGTAACTATAATAGCATAATGAAACTTTTATACTAATACAAAATGTTTGCAGTAGCTATTTACCTGAATTTTCAAGCTTTATTACTAAAAAACAATAAATTTAAGTTGAGGTTAAGGGAGAGGTTTATATGTGTATAAAAGTAAAGAGAAAATTGACAAGAGCACTTAATATTTTTTCGATTTTTATTATGTTGTTTCTAACAGTGCTACCTGCAATGCCTGCGAGTATTGTGGATGCAAATTCTCAAGAAATTCTAACAAAAGGAGATACGCCAAAACCTTGGCCAACAGTTTTTACTCCATATACAACTGGTGATGGAAAATCAATACTTGATCCTGGTGCAGATGTCAATCCGATTGATGTCGATATCACAAGTGGAGTTGATAGAGGAGTAGGCAATTTACCATCTATGTATGTGGCATCGGATGGCTCGAACTTTTTTGTAAGATTAAGGTTAAAAGGGGACCCGTATGATCGAAAAGGTGGATTTCTATCATCTGTGTGGTTAGTAAAACTAGCAGTAGGTGGTGAACATAAAGCGACTATTGGTGTAAATGGTAAGTCACCACATTATGATTATGTTTATGTTGCTGATTCTAGTGGAGGAAACGTGCAGCCTATTTATGTTACACCAACTCAAGGTGGAAACTCCGTACCAGGTACAGAAATTACGCCTGATGGAAATGGACATTACTTTTTAGATTTTCAAGTGCCGATAGAACGGATAAATGAGATTGCACCAGAAATTACTAAAACGACTCCGGTTCAAGTATTTTTTGGAACTTCAAAAGCTGCTAATTTATCAGTGATTAATAAGGAATGGATGGATACAGGAAGTAGTGGTGGAAGTACGACTAGTTTTAGTGGATTACAGGCGATTGAACTTGGAGATCCAGATAAAGATTTAGTTCCACAGTTAACTAGTTCGCCGCCAACGATCTCAATAAATGGACCAGCAAAGGAAAAATTTGAATCAAATAATATTACTGTTAGTGGAAAAGTATCAGTAAATAAAAATGTAACAATAGAAATTAACGACCAGACAAGAACGATCACACCAACCGGAACAAATGGTGATTATAGCTGGACAACTAATTTATCATCCGGTACTGCTATGGTTCCAGATAGAAATGGTATATATACCTTAGTAGCATATGTAGAGGATGAAGTTGGTGATAAGTCTGTAAAAGTAAAGGCTTCTAAGGAGATTGAAATAGAAAAAACCAATAATGCAAACACGATAACAATTGAAGATGGAAATATTAGAGAAGTAACCGATAATGATTTTGATGGTAATGGGAAATTAAGGATTAATGGTACATTTACTGTAAGTAATAATGGTAACTATATACAAACTACTGTTCATAATGAGCAAGCAGCAGATGCAAACAAAGATACTAACACTACTTGGAGTTATTTAATAGATAAAAGTAAATTACAAGCAGGGAACAATAGTATTACTGTAAAAATTCATCAGCAAGGACAAGGAACTGTATTAGCAACAGTGACTCAACAATTAATTTATTTGAAAGATGGCGTGGAAATAATTACTCCATTATCCGTTTCTATTGATTCGATACATGCAACAGGTTCAGCTAGACCAGAAATAACAGGTAAATCTAGTGGTGCTGAATCTGTTGAAATACAAATTTCGAGAGACGGAGGACCTTACAGAACAATAGAAATTCGTGATACACGAAATAATAATAATTGGTCTGTGGAACCGTTAGAAACACCGTTAAGAGTAGGAACTTACACAGTAAGAGCAATTGCTAAGAATGCTGCAGGCACTGAATTTGCGTACGCATATAAAAGCCACACAGTTTCAGAGAAGTCCATTACGATTGATAATGGAAGTGGAGTACCTGATCGGGTAGTTATTAATGATAGAACACCCATCATAAGGGGTACAACAAATTTAGATGATGGTCTAGATAAGGTACGAGTAAAAATTGGAGGAATAGAGGAAACAGTAGATGTAGTAAATAATAGATGGTTCCTAGAAGTTAATAACGAATTAACAGGGTCTGATTATACAATAAATGCGGAATTGGTAGAAGATAATAACATTAAGGCAACTCAGGAACTCAGAATTATTGCAAGTACATTTGTAAATATTACTGCTCCTGTACCAGATGAATACGGATTTATTGCAGAAACAGAACCGACGATAGGAGGTACTGTTCAGGCTGGATCATTAGTAAACTTAAAAATGTTGCGAGGAGATGAGTTTGTTTTTATAGAAGAAGTTGTGCCGACCGGTACAACTTGGGAATATGATGTTAGTTCACCATTATTAGAAGGAGATTATCAAGTAATAGCAATTGCTTATGATGATTATGGCAATGAAGCAGAGGCTACTAGTATTTTTTCTATTGCTGGAGGATCAGTGAGTATTGAAGACGTAGCTGACGTAACGAAAACTGTAGCATATGGAACGAGTATAGAAGATGCAAAAGCCGCATTGGGAACAGAAGTGACAGTCGTGCTAGAAGATGGTGAAGAGGTTACAGTACCAATAACATGGAGTGATAATTCAACACCAGAATACCAAGGGAATAATGTAGGAGAGTATGAGTTTTCAGGAACATTCGGTACGTTACCAAATGGAGTAAATAATGATAAAGATATAGGGGCACCGAAAGGAATCATTGCAGTGCAAGCTGGGTTAAGTAATGAAAAAGAAATCACAGCGTACAGCTTTGAAGAACAAACTAAAGTAGCGACGATCGATAGTGAGGTAGGAACAATCACTGTCGAAGTAGCCCATGAAACAGAAGTCGAGGATTTGATCGCAACGTTTACGTTGTCTGACAAAGCGAGTGCCAAAGTAGGCGAGGCAGTACAAACAAGTGAAGTTACGCCCAACGACTTTACAAATGAAGTCACGTATGTCGTGAAAGCAGAAGATGGAACAACGAAAAATTGGACGGTACAAGTAACAGTACAAGAACAAACAGCTAAACCTGTCATACCAGAGCCAGTTCGAGCAGGCATGGAGACAATAAGAGGAACATCGACAGAACCAGGTGCAGTAATTACGATTACACGAGGAACAGAAGTAATCGGAACAGGCACTGTCAATGTAGATGGGACATGGACGGTACAGGTAACTGAAGGAATGACGTTATCGGCAACTGACGCATTAAGTGTGAGAGCGAAAGCAGAAGGAAAAGCGGAAAGTGAAGTAGCCCCAGTGGTAGTCCAGAACGCATTAAGTGATAAAAAAGAAATCACATTGTACAGCTTTAAAGAACAGACAGGAGCTGCGACGATCCATAGTGGAACAGGGACGATCGCAATCGAAGTAGCACACGGAACAGAAGTAGACCAATTAGTCGCAACGTTTACGTTGTCAGACAAAGCGAGTGCGAAAGTAGGCGAGGAAGTACAAACAAGTGAAGTTACGCCAAACGATTTTACAAATGAAGTAATTTATATCCTGACAGCAGAAGACGGAACAAGGAAAGAATGGACGGTACAAGTAACAGTACAAGAACAAACAGCTACACCAGTTGTAACAGAGCCCGTACGAGCAGGGATGAAGACCATAAGTGGAACATCGACAGAAACAGGTGCAGTAATCACGATTACACGAGGAGCAGATGTAATCGGAACAGGTACCGTTAATGGAGATGGGACATGGACGGTACAGGTAAGTGAAGGAAAGGTGTTATCGGCAACCGACGCACTAAGTGTAACAGCGAAAGCAACAGGAAAAGCGGAAAGTGAAATAGCGCCAGTAGTAGTCCAGAATGCGTTAAGTAATGAAAAAGAAATCACATCGTACAGCTTTGAAGAACAGACAGGAGCTGCGACGATCCATAGTGGAACAGGAATGATCGCCATCGAAGTAGCACACGGAACAGAAGTAGACCAATTAATCGCAACGTTTACGTTGTCTGACAAAGCGAGTGCCAAAGTAGGCGAGGCAGTACAAACAAGTGAAGTTACGCCAAACGACTTTACAAATCAAGTAACGTATGTCGTGACAGCCGAAGACGGAACAACGAAAAATTGGACGGTACAAGTGACAGTACAAGAACAAACAGCTACACCTGTCATACCAGAGCCAGTTCGAGCAGGAATGGAGACAGTAAGTGGGACATCGCAAGAAGTAGGTGCAGTGATCGCGATTACACGAGGACCAGATGTAATCGGAACAGGAATCGTCAAAGAAGATGGAACATGGACTGTCGAGGTAACCGAAGGAAAGACGTTATCCGCAACCGACGCATTAAGTGTGACAGCGAAAGCAGAAGGAAAAGCGGAAAGTGAAGTAACCCCAGTGGTAGTCCAGAATGAATTAAGTGGTGAAAAAGAAATCACAACGTACAGCTTTGAAAAAGAGACAGGAGCTGCGACGATTAATAGTGGAACAGGGACGATCGCCATCGAAGTAGCACACGGAACAGAAGTAGGCCAATTAGTCGCAACGTTTACGTTGTCTGACAAAGCGAGTGCCAAAGTAGGCGAGGCAGTGCAAACAAGTGAAGCCACGCCAAACGACTTTACAAATGAAGTAACGTATGTCGTGACAGCGGAAGACGGAACAACGAAAAACTGGACGGTACAAGTGACAGTTCAAGAACAAACAGCTACACCCGTCATACCAGATCCAGTTCGAGCAGGCATGGAGACAATAAGAGGAACATCGACAGAACCAGGTGCAGTGATCACGATTACACGAGGAGAAGATGTAATCGGAACAGGCACTGTCAATGAAGATGGTATATGGACGGTACAGGTACCTGAAGGAAAGACGTTATCGGCAACTGACGCACTAATTGTAAGAGCGAAAGCAACAGGAAAAGCGGAAAGTGAAGTAACCCCAGTGGTAGTCCAGAATGAATTAAGTAATGAAAAAGAAATCACATCGTACAGCTTTGAAGAACAGACAGGAGCTGCGACGATCCATAGTGAAACAGGAACCATCGCAATCGAAGTAGCACACGGAACAGAAGTAGACCAATTAGTCGCAACGTTTACGTTATCTGACAAAGCGAGTGCCAAAGTAGGCGAGTCAGTACAAACAAGTGAAGCCACGCCAAACGACTTTACAAATGAAGTCACGTATGTCGTGACAGCCGAAGACGGAACAACGAAAAATTGGACGGTAAAAGTAACAGTACAAGAACAAACAGTGAAACCAGTCGTGACAGAGCCAGTTCGAGCAGGAATGGAGACAGTAAGCGGGACATCGCCAGAAGTAGGTGCAGTGATCACGATTACACGAGGAGAAGATGTAATTGGAACAGGCACAGTCAAAGAAGATGGAACATGGACTGTCGAGGTAACCGAAGGAAAGACGTTATCCGCAACTGACGCATTAAGTGTAAGAGCGAAAGCAACAGGAAAAGCGGAAAGTGAAGAAAATCTAGTAATGATATTACCAGTCTTGCAACAAGAAGTAGACTTAAGCCTAACTTCTAATCCAACATCGATAGTAGGTGATGGATACTCTCAAGCTACTTTAAAGGCTGTATTAAAAGATTCAGAGGGTAACCCCATACCTAACATCGAAGTTGAATTCGCAGCAACTGCAGGTAGTTTGTCTTCTCCAATTGCAACAACAAATAGTGATGGAGAAGCAACAGTAACATTAACTTCAAGTAAAATTGAAGGAACAGAACCAGTTATTGAAGTAGTGAAAGCTACTGTAGATAGTCCTCAAAATGGAATATTTGCTGAAGAAGAAATTAATATTCATTTTGCACCGCCAATAATTCAAGGGCAAGTCCTTGATGCAGACGGAGAACCGATTAGTAATGCAACGGTTTGGGTTGAAATTGATGGTATAAAATATGAAGCTACTACTGATGAAGATGGAAACTACAGTATTATTGTACCCCGTGGTGGTAATTATACCCTTAACATTGAAGTTACGATGATGTTTGGAGGTAGAGAAGTTACTACGACTTTTACTCAGCAGGTAAGTGTTCAAGCAACAGGGCAAGAAGAGAAGTTTAAGCCAGAAAGAAAAGTCAGTGGACAGTTATTTGTTGGTACAAATAATAAAATAGTTAAAACAATGAATGAAGTACTACCAGAAAACTCAAATCTAGTTGTGCAAGTGTTGAATGACCCGGATAATCGAGTAACCGCAACAATTGATAATGATGGGAAATACGAATTACTAGGATTTGAAGCCGGTAAAACATATGAAGTTGTTTTTAATGTAGAAATTGATGGAAATCGTATGGCGGGAGAATATACAGAAATTAAAGTTGGTGAAGATGGTCAAATTGTCGTTCAATTTGAGCTCATTGACCCATACGGACTCATAACTGACTCTGTTACAGGGGAACTGATTTCTGGAGTTAATATGAAGTTGTATTGGGCAGATACTGACCTAAATAAAGAAAAAGGACGTATCCCTGGAGAGCTTGTACCTTTGCCGGTATTACCTGATTTCCCACCGAATCAAAATGAGAATCCTCAAATTTCGACGGATTGGCTAGAGAATGAAGATACTGCCGAAATTGGTAACTATGCATGGATGGTATTTGCTCAGGGAGATTATTATCTAGTCGGTGAAAAAGATGGATATGTGAAATATGATAGTCGTACTGATCTAACAACGGATGTTCAAATTGGAGATAGCTGGATTCGCGATGGTGTAATTCACATTGGTGAAACGATTATGAGATATGACTTTTCGATGGTTAAGAAAGTAGCGACAACGATCGAAGTAAGTGGCGCCAGTGAAATAGAGGTTCCAGCAACGGGAAGCACTAGCGAAAGCTATACAGCCGTTGTGAAAAATCAATACGGAGCTCAAATGCAAGAAGATGTAACGTGGAGCCTAAAGTCAGTAGTAACAGGAGTAAGTATAGATGAAATGACAGGGGAGCTTACAGTAGAAGCGATAACAGACGCTGATAAGGCAATAGTTGTAGCATCATCTGGAGGTTTAAATCAAGAGTATGATATTGTCCTTAAGAAAATCCCACCACCTGTAAAGGCTGCTGGAAGCGTAAGTGGTGAAGGGAAACTAACTGTTAGCGAAGGAACTCCAGAAGCAATCGTAACACTATATGACAAAGATGGTATTGAGATAATAACCGGAACAATTATAGCAGATGGAACATATGAGTTTACAGATGTTCCACCAGGTAAGGCCTATACTGTTGTTCAAACGGTAAATGGAGTTTCTAGTAGTCACTCTAATGCCGTCGATGTAGCACCAAATAAGCCAGTGACGCTTGAAGGAAAAGTAAATGATGCTGATGGTACGGTTGAAATAAGTAATCTAGTACCAGGCGCAACCGTTATCTTGAAAGACAAAGATGGTAATGTAGTGGCGAGTGGTACAGCAAATGAAGATGGAACATTTACTTTTAGTGATATGGAAAAAGGAGTGGATTACACTGTTACTCAAGAAGTAAATGGTGTAGAAAGCGAACCACTACCATTTCGCTTATTAACAGATGAAGAAGAAGTAGATGATACGTTAAGAAATCTAAATGTAGGTTACAAAAAGGAAAGTGATACGTGGGAAAGTGTCACGGACGATGTTTATTTAATTCGGTTGGATAGTCATGAAACGGAAGTAAAGTGGTCAGCAAGTCGTAATAATGAAGTGGTTATTATTACAGATTCTGACTGCGTTGCACGGAGTGAGAATGAAGGATGCGAGCTAGTAGCAGATGTTGCGAGAAAAGAAACAGATAGAAGTGTCATTGTAACAGCAACAGTAACTAAAGGCGAAGTAAGTAAGCAAAGAACATTCCTACTAATTGTTAAAGCAAGTACAATAGATAAGCAAGTAGATAACGACAATGGTCGTACAATCACAACTCCTGGGACGGGAAGTAATTCAATTTCTATACCAGTTACTAGAATTAATGTGACAGACCGTAGTGTAAATTCTACTGCAAAGATTGATAAGGTTATTTTATCTGATGATGTAGCCACATCTATTTCACAAGCAGCTGCAGCTAATGGGAAAACAGCGGTGGTACCAGTACCTCAAGATCCGGACAACAAGGCAGATGAATTTGCAATAGAAATACCAAGAACAGCAGTGTCTGCAATTTCTCAAGGAGTTGACGCTCTTAAAGTTAAAACAGACTTTGCTCATTTGACATTAGAAAAAGCTCAACTTGCCACTATGAAAGAAAACAACTTAGATCTTTTCTTCCGCCTATTACCATTAAAAGAAGAGAATCACAAACAACAAGTAAGAAATACAATTCAAAATGATACTAATCTCAAAGCTAATGTCGGAAACAAACAAGTAGAAACATTAGGATCACCGTTGAAAATTGAAACGAATTATGCTAATTATGACACTAATTTAATAATGACTTTTAGCAGTAATGGCATTACATTACCAATGGTTAATCAAGATGAATTCCTGCAATCACTTGCTATCTATATTGAGCATAGTGACGGAGATAAAGTATTAAAAAGAGTATCAGATAATGGGGCAACGATTGTTTATGAAGATAACCAACCAATAGGTCTTTCAATTAACATCAGTAAATTTAGTACATTTACTGTAGTTGAATTAAAAGACCCACCTCCGAGTGGTGGTGCTCCTGCTCCAACAACAGAAACTATAACAATTGATGTTGAAACAGGAGGAGAAACTGGAGCTACTATCGTATCAACAGCAACAATCATTAGAACAACAGCACCGAACGGAACGAAAAAAGATGAAGTTATTTTTACACCGGAAAAAGCAATTGAGACAGTGGAAAAAGTAAAGGGTGCTGAGCAAACTACTGCACGTATTATAATTCCTGACTTAAAAGATGAAGTTAGTGAAATAATGGTGCGAATTCCTTTAAAGTCTGCTCAAGAGCTTTCTAGCTCGGGAATAAATTTAGAAATTGTCACTGAAAACGGAAAAGTAATCATACCAGCAACTTCTTTAGCGGGACTAACAGGAGACTTATATTTTAGGTTAATCCCAATTAAAGATGACGTATTACAACAAGAAGTTCGTAATCGAGCTATTAATGAAGATGTTGTTAAGAAAGTATCGGATGTTTTAAAGCCGTATGTTGTTGCTCGTCCGATGACAATTGAAACAAATATGCCAAGTAGACCAGTAACACTAGTATTACCACTAAAAGATGTGGAAATACCAGAGAAAGAAGAAGAAAGATACAAATTCTTGAACAGTCTAGCGGTATTTATTGAACATAGTGATGGCGACCGAGTTCTAACACGAGGTAAAGTAGTTACGTATGATAAACAACAGCTAGGTCAACAAATTGATATTGAGAAATTTAGTACGTTTACTATCTTAAACTGGGAAGGTGAGGACTTATCAAAGTTCTTAGGTGAATTACTAATTGAGCTAGATAGAGAAGACGCTCACGGCTTTCATGAAAAGTATATTAACGGCTTTCCAGACGGGACATTCAAACCAGAAGAGAGTGTAACGCGAGCACAAATGGCAGCAATGCTAGCAAGAAACTTAGGATATGATGAGTCAATGCCAAAAGCAACAACATCTTACCCTGATGTACGGGAAACTCATTGGGCTAAAGGTGTAATCGAGTTTATGAAGGAAGTAGGACTAATGGAAGGGGATCCTACAGGGAACTTTAGACCAGATGCTTCTATTTCACGTGCTGAAATGACGGCAATAGCTTCAAGGTATAGAAAATTAGAAATCATAGTACCAACAGAGTTTGCATTTAGTGATGCCCAAAATCATTGGGCAACCAACTATATTGAAGCGACTCAAAGTTCAGGTATCATTTCAGGTTACGTAGATGGAACGTTTCGTCCTAATAAAAATCTAACACGAGCAGAAGCAGCAAAAGTTGTTAATCGAATGTTTGAAAGAGGTCCACTATACGGAGTTACAACACCTAGTTGGCCAGACGTATTGAAAGAGCATTGGGCATTTGAAGAAATAGAAGAAGCATCACAAGACCATTATTATACCAAGCGTAAAGATGGTGACGGTGAAAATTTATTTAAGTAATTTGATTAGTGGATATCTCATTTAATGAGGTATCCACTTTTCTATATGTAAAACTACAATTAGTGAATTTTTTTAGTTTTTCTATGTCTATTTAAGGGTATTCAGAGTATAAATAAAAGGTGGTGGTGAAGGGAAAAAATGTATTTTGATAGTGTTCCTTTAAGATTACTTAAAACACAAAAAGTGTGAACGTTTCAAGGCAGAAAGCTTATTTAATAAGAACTATAGATTTTTCTACAAATATTATGTATGATTGTTTTTGGATTTGTTAATATGTTATGAATGGGTAAAATGTCTCTTTTCTTGGAAAAGTAGTTTAAAGTATATTAAACAAGTCGCTTATTTTGCTTTTAGACAGCAAAGGAGTTTTTTGAATTATGATGGTTGAAAGCTTTGGACAACAAGCATTAATACATATTTTCGTCAATTTGCTATTCCTCGCCATAACATGGTGGGCATTGCAATCATTTAAATTTGACTTATTTGTAAAAGAGCCCAATGGACCAAAGGCAAAAGCACTGCAAATTATTGTAACCATCGCAATTGCCCAATTAGTTAGCAGTTTCTTTTTAGATTATTTGAATTGGTCTACAATGCTGAGGTATTTGTTCTAAAGTTTAATAACTATGTTTAATTCTGCTTATTATTGGAATTTGTCGAACATTTACTACAAATTCCATGTATGTAGCTCCCCTCAATGGTAAAAATGTTAGTAATAACGTAGCGCCGTTATCGTACGGAGAGGGGAAATAAAGAGATGAAAAATATAGTTATTTTAGTAAGCTTTATTGCAATGGCATTTACGCAACTGCCGCTAGACGGGGAATTAGAACTACAAGCTGGGCATGTAGAAGAAATCGTTCAATTAATGGAAGTTAATGAGGTTGATGTGACGGAATGGAGATTGTACACAAGAGGTGAGCACCAGATCGTACAAGATAAAGAGGAGTACGAAAAAAATCTTACCAATTTTAAAATGAGATTTGATGGGTTTGAATGGCAACAGATTGATGATGAACATTGGAAAGTTCAAGGTCAGAAAGCTCATTCAGAACTTCCCTTTGTTGAACAGCTTACAGTTCTAGCCTATCCTAGTGGACAGTCTTATTCAATGTACCTCATCTATGAACTCCATGGTTCAAGCTGGAATGAAGATACATGGCAGCACATTGCCTATGAATTCCACGAACGATATGAGCAATTATTTCCGGATGAAAACTCAATTTTTACAACAGTAACTGGTAAGACTCACTCAATTGAAGTAGGAAGCTTATACGAAACAGCACAGTTGTATCTTAACCAGCTTTCAAGCGAAAAAATTGAAGAGTTAAATGAAGAAACGTTCGTCTCCCTATCTGCATATAATAGGAAGTGGATGGATTCAATTCAAACAAATGAAAATCAAATGAATGTTCAAGTTGCCTTGAGACAAAGTCCACGAATGGGCGGTGAGACGACTGTCACAATTGGCACGCCAATAATTACGACTGAATATTAATGTAATAGAACTGAGTGTTCAAGTAAGGATACGAGTGCCATTTAAAGTGGGAACTTTTAGGTACGGATCACGGTGACAGAATCGAGAATGTAGCGGAAATTATCGCTGGCAATCGTTTCCGAACTTTTGAACCTCCTTAGTAGATGCTCAAATAAAGACGCGGAGGGGAATATGTTGGAAAAGATTATTGTCCATGGAGGCAGGCAGCTCAAGGGCACCGTGAAAGTAGAGGGTGCTAAGAATGCAGTATTGCCTGTAATTGCAGCATCGATATTGGCAAGTAAAGGCACAAGCAAAATTTATGATGCGCCAACACTGGCTGATGTATACACGATGAAAGAAGTTTTACGAAATTTAAATATTGATGTGGATTATGAGAATGGTGCATTTCAAGTTGATGCACAAAAGCAGTTAGGGACTGAGGCGCCATTTGAATATGTTCGTAAAATGAGAGCATCATTTCTTGTTATGGGACCATTGCTTGCTAGAGTAGGGCATTCAAGAGTAGCTCTACCTGGTGGTTGCGCAATTGGTTCACGACCTATTGACCAACATTTAAAGGGATTTGAAGCAATGGGAGCAATTGTTGAAATCGGCAATGGCTTTATTGAAGCAAAAGTCGATGGAAAACTGAAAGGTGCAAAAATTTATCTTGACTTCCCTAGTGTTGGTGCAACAGAAAACATTATGATGGCTGCTGTTATGGCGGAAGGTACTACAGTTATCGAAAACGTAGCAGAAGAACCAGAAATCGTATGTCTAGCAAATTATCTTAATGCAATGGGTGCAAAAGTAAGAGGAGCAGGCACTGGAACGATTCGAATTGAAGGTGTTGAAGAACTGCATGGTGCAGAGCATACAGTCATCCCTGACCGAATCGAAGCAGGTACCTTTATGATTGCATCTGCGATTACAAAAGGAAACGTTCTTGTAGAAGGAGCACTTTCTGAGCATCTACGACCACTAATTGCAAAGATGGAGGAAATGGGTGTAGAGATAATAGAAGAGGAAAACGGACTTCGTGTTATCGGACCAGAAAATTTAAAGCCGATTGATATTAAAACAATGCCTCACCCAGGATTCCCAACAGATATGCAATCGCAAATGATGGCACTATTATTAAGTGCTAAGGGCACAAGCGTCATTACAGAAACAGTATTCGAAAACCGCTTCATGCACGTAGAAGAGTTCCGACGCATGAATGGTAATATAAAAATTGAAGGCCGCTCAGCTATTATTTCAGGCCCAAGTAAACTACAAGGTGCTGAGGTAGCTGCAACAGACCTTCGCGCAGGTGCAGCGCTAGTATTAGCTGGTCTAGTAGCAGAAGGCGTAACACGCGTTGTCGAACTAAAACACGTAGACAGAGGCTATGTAGACTTCGCAGGAAAGCTACAAAGCATCGGAGCAGACGTAGAACGAATTCACGAAGTAGCCGAAAGTGAACTTAAAAACCTAGACGCCCCAGCACCACTTAAAATGAATACGAACTTTGTTTGAAAAAAGCCCGGAAGGGCTTTTTTTAATGCTGAATTATGGGTTATGAGTTATGAATTAAAAGAATTAATGTCGGAAATTAAAAGGGCTCAATGTTATTAATGAAGAATATATAAGTATCCTCAATCTCCCCCGATTTTTAATGAACAATTTATAACTCATAACTCATAACTCATAACTCAAAATTCCCCAAAGGTTGGTGTTCATTGTTTAATGAAAAAAGAAAATGTTATTTACGAGAAGTCATTTAAATTTTCAGTAAGAATGATTAAGCTATATCAATATTTGACCAAAGAAAAAAATGAGTACATCCTCTCCAAACAAATTCTCCGTTCCGGCACAAGTATCGGTGCCAATATAAGTGAAGCACAAGTTGCTCAATCCACACGTGATTTTATTTCTAAATTAGGTATTTCTAAAAAGGAAGCTGCTGAAACTCGTTATTGGTTACTCCTATTAATCGAAACGGATTATATCGAACAACAATTAGCGACTAGCCTAATTCAAGACGTAACTGAAATCCAAAAACTCCTATCCTCAATCATACTAACCACCCAATCAAAATTAAAAAAGTAAAATCTCTTCAATTCATAACTCATAACCCATAACTCATAATTCAAAAAAACTTGTTCTAAAACTGTACATGCTTCATATACATAATAGAGAGTAGAAATTTCTATGTTGGGGGCATCGTCATGAAACCATTCATTGTGATAGGTATTATTTTATGCAGCATTATTCTTATCCTTCCTACTATTATGGTTGTTTCTTTTTCAGAGGGGCGCCAAACAACAGCAACGACTAACGAGGCTGAAGTAGCTGATGTTACGACTATTAACGAGAGCGTACCAACAAATGAAATTGATGTGTTAGTTTACAGGAGTCAAAAAGAAGAAATTGAACGTGTTCCACTTGAAGAATACGTAGTGGGTGTTGTTGCTTCGGAAATGCCGGCAAATTTTGAGATGGAGGCATTGAAGGCTCAGAGCTTAACAGCAAGAACATATGTCATCAAGCAAATGTTACAGCCAGGAGAAATAAATTTACCAGATGGAGCGATAGTGACGGATACAGTCATGCATCAGGTCTATCATAATAATAATGAATTGAAAGAAAGATGGAATACAGATTATGATTGGAAAATGACAAGGATAAAGGATGCTGTGTATTCAACGGCAGGGAAGGTATTGACATTTGAGGGACAGCCGATAGATGCTGCCTTTTTTTCGACGAGCAATGGATATACGGAAAACTCAGAGGACTATTGGCAAAATCCAATACCTTATTTACGAAGTGTAGAAAGTCCTTGGGATCAAGAATCTCCGCGTTATCAAGGGGAAATGATTATCCCAATCAGGGAATTTGAGCAAAAGTTATCAGTCCAAGTACCGTCAGACGGTACAGTTGGAGAAATAGTGGAGCGAACTGATGGAGGACGTGTAGCAGAAGTAAAAGTCAATGGAACTGTTCTTAAAGGACGTGAAGTACGAGAAAAATTAGACTTGGATTCCTCTGACTTTAGATGGAAACGACAAGGTAATAACATTGTTATCGAAACAAAGGGATGGGGCCACGGCGTTGGTATGAGCCAATACGGAGCAGATGGAATGGCAAAGGAAGGCAAGACCTATGCCGACATTGTCAGCCATTACTACCAAGGAGTAGCAATCACTGAATTAGAACCATACGTAGCTAGTTTAACCGCGAATAACACACAATAGCTCTCAGGACGTTATGTAGGTAAAATTCCTACAAGCGTCTTTTCTTTATTTGGACAAGATAGAAAATCGAATGGCGAATTTAGAATTGCAAATTTAATAGTTAGGATTTTGAAATTGTTTAATTAGAAATTGGCAATTTGCAATTTGCAATTTTATTTTTTTAAAATAGTGCATAAAAAAACAGGCTTTGTCGAAAAATAATTAGTAAAAAACTTTTGTGAAAATGTATATATTTACTTGATTTTGATCAGAATGATTGCTGAGGTGATGATCAAATGAGAGATGAAGAAAAAAACAAATCTTCAAAAACAGAAGAAAGCAAGTCTTTTAATGTACAACGATTTTTACGCAAGCGTTGGGCTTTACCAGCAGTTTATCTAGGGGCTGCAGCTATTGTGTTAAGTGCATTCTTTGTAATGCAAGGTCAACAGGATGAAGGTGCATTACCGCCAGATGAAATGGGAGTAGAGCAAGAGACAAACGAACTTGTAGGCTATGACCAAGAAGCAATTCCTGTAACGAATCAAAATGAAGTTGTAAAAATGCCAGTAGTCGATGAAAATGAAGTTGAAGTTGTTGGATATTTCTATGATTATGAAGCGTCTCCAGAAGAACAGCAAGCTGCTCTTGTATATTACAATAATACTTATTACCAAAATAAAGGAATCGACCTAGCTAAAGAGAGCGGTGAAAGTTTTGATGTTACTGCAGCATTAAGTGGTACAGTTGTTAAAGCAGAAAAAGATTCACTATTAGGTTACATCGTTCAAATTAATCATGATAATGGCGTTGTTACTCACTATCAAAGTTTAGAGTCTATTGAGGTAGAAGAGGGAGCAACAGTTAAGCAAGGTGACCTATTAGGGCAAGCTGGACGTAATCTGTATAACAGTGATGCAGGGGTACATTTACACTTTGCTATTCGTCATAACGGTGATGCTATTAATCCATTAGACTTCGTGAATCAATCAATTGAAACAATTGTAGAAGCTGGCCATAGTGTTGAAGAAAATGCTGTCAATGCGGAAGAAGATGAAGAAGTAGCCGAAGACGAAGATAAAGAAAAAGAAGATGAAGTAGACGAAGTAGAAGAGCAAGATAACGACGATAATTAATGCAAAAATGAGGTTGACTCAAGGTAACTAGTTTCTAAAAGAAATTAGGATAAGCCTGGGTCAACTTTTTTTTATTTTGCGAAATACATATAAATAGGATAAAAAAATTTAGTAGGGACTAAAAGGGAAAAACGCTTATATCCCAAGGGAAATGAGCTAGTTTTCACGAGTTGTTAAAAAAATAATTTATAAAATTTCAAAAAAAGTGTTGACTAACTATCTGAAAATTTGGAATAATGTGTGTTATAACATAGCATTATAGCCGAAACAGGCAGTAACAGATTAAGAAAAATAAATTAGAATTTTATGGAATACTATCGAGTGACGCTTAGTATAAATAAATAGGGCATGTATCACAGGGGCAGGTAATAGAACTAGAAGAATATCTACCCTATTTAATTTAGTCAAAATGATAGCGTTTTCAAAAGGCTGAGTCTGTAGTCAGTCTTTAGTCGGTTACTATGTTTAAGGGGGAAAGTTAAATGATTTATGTCTTTTTACTCATAACGGTGCTCAGCTTAGTAATTACTTTTTGGAAAAAGAAACCGATTGCTCTAACCGCTCCGTTTGTCCTAATGGGTGTTTATATGATAGTTCAAATCGCAATGGTGCCTTTACCATTTTTTGAAACAGTAAAATTTATTTTTAGTTTAAGGTGATAAAGATGGCAAATGGAAAAGTAATTTCACAAGTCTATGAAACTGAACAGGTATGTAGCAAGTGTGATAGTGAAGATATTATCGTGATGAAAAAGTGGAGGTACTTCTTCTTACTTTCAACATTGCCGATGATAGTAGCAATTGTCGCTAGTATCTGGGTTCATCCAATCTTTTTAACAATGCTAGTTATTATCTACTTTATTAATAATCGAGCTGCAAACAAGAAGACACCAATGACAGTATGCCGAACGTGCAAACAAGTTTCCTTTGGTAAGAAAGAGTGATGTGAAACGATTTGATAGGTAAGCAATCTGTACTAAAACCTATCAAAATGAAAGCGATTACATTTTTATTAAATAGAGGGGGGATAAATTCGTAAGTTTGTAAGGTTTTTAAATAATTAGGAGGTGAAAGACATGAAGAAAATCGATAAGTCAGTTGCAGACGCGTATTTCAAAGCGCGTACAACACTCGTCATTATTTGTCTAATTATTGGAGCTTCAACTTCTTTTGGGGTAGTAGCATTTGCTGAAGCATTCTCAACATTTACTATTATGGGTATGCCAGCTCATTACTATATGGGTGCTCAAGGAGCGGTATTATCATTTGTTATTCTACTATTTGCTAATGCAGTTATTAGTGACAAGATTGATAAGAAATATGGTATCGATGAGTCTATTAATGAAAGCACAAGTGCAGGTAAAGCACTAGACCACTAAAATCAAAGTAAGGACTTACATTATGAAGAATTTAACAGGGAAAAAGGGCTCACATTGATGGTTCAAACGTGAGCCTAAGAAAAACATTGCGAATTTATTTTACTATATTCAATTGAGAAAAGACAGAATGTATACATTTAAGGGGGGAATATTGTGGATCAACAATCTTTGGTTTCCATTATAATGATTTTGGCAACATTTGGACTTTATATCGGTATTTCTGTATATAACCGAGCAAAAGCAACGTCTGATTTCTACGTAGCAAGCCGTGGGGTACCGCCATTTTGGAACGGTATGGCCATCGGTGGTGACTGGATGAGTGCCGCTTCCTTTATCGGTATGGCCGGTACGGTAATGATTCTTGGTTATGATGGTCTTGCTTATATCATGGGTTGGACTGGTGGTTACTTACTATTAACATTCTTATTAGCTCCACAGTTACGTAAGTATGGACGTTACACAGTGCCAGAATTCATTGGAGATAAATTCGACAGTAATGCTGCTCGTTTAATTGCTGCGATTGCAACAATTATTATCTCGTTCGTATACATTATTGGTCAGCTTTCAGGTTCTGGGGTTGTTATCGGACGTATCTTAAGTATTGATTCAATGTACGGTACAATGATTGGGGTAGTTATCATTGCCATCTATGCAACTCTTGGTGGTATGAAGGGGATTACTTGGACTCAGGTAGCTCAGTACATCATCCTTATCATTGCATACATTATTCCAATTGTTGTTATGTCACTACAAGTTACAGGAAACCCATTACCTTGGTTAACGTATGGTAATGTAATTACACAATTAGGTGAACTTGATAAAGAGTTAGGTATTACGGAAATTCTACAACCATTTGCTGCAAGTGATAAATCTCAATTTATTGCATTAATGTTCACGCTTATGGTTGGTACGGCAGCACTTCCACACGTAATCGTACGTTTCTTTACAGTATCAACAATGAAAGCAGCTCGTTGGAGTGGTGCTTGGGCGCTAGTATTTATCGCTTTACTATACTTATCAGCACCTGCATATGCAGCGTTCTCTCGTTTCATTCTTATGACTCAAGTTGCTGGTAACCCGATTGATAGTCTTCCTGCATGGACGCAAAGCTGGGTTGACACAGGTCGCTTACAAGTAGCTGACCAAAATGGAGATGGAATCCTTCAGTGGACAGAAATCGTTATCAGTAATGATATCGTTGTAATGGCAACACCGGAAATTGCAAACCTTGGGATGTTCGTTATCGGTTTAGTTGCAGCTGGTGCAATGGCAGCGGCACTTTCTACAGCCGGTGGTTTATTAATCACAATTTCATCTTCATTCGCACATGATATTTACTATCGTTTAGTAAATCCACAAGCGAGCGACAAGAAGCGTTTAGCAGCTGGTCGTTGGGCAATCGTTCTTGCTACAGTAGTAGCTGGTATTACAGCTCTTGACCCACCTGGGGTTATTACGCAAATCGTTGCTTGGGCATTCGCATTAGCGGGTGGTACGTTCTTCCCAGTATTACTTTTAGGAGTATGGTGGAAGCGTATGAACAAGCAAGGGGCAATCGCAGGGATGTTAGTAGGTTTAAGTTCTGCATTACTTTACATCTTACTTGCACGTCAAGGCATTACGATTGCAGGAATTCAAGATACTGGAGCTGGTATAATCGCTGTACCACTTAACTTCATTGCTTGTATCGTAGTAGCAAGTTTGACAGCAGCTCCAACGCAAAAACAAATGGAAGAAACAGAAGACTTGAAATATCCAGAGCAAATGACGTACAAAGATGGCGAAGTTTGGATGGATGAAGGTAAATAAAAACATTATAAATGATGTACAAAGGACTTCTGCTTACCCTTTTGGGTGGCAGAAGCCTTTGTTATATCGTGAGAAGGTTTATAAACTATGTACTTAAAAAATACATAATTATTATCTAGTGGAAAATTATACCTTATGATAAATTAGAAGAGCGAATGGCAAATTCCAAATTTCAAATTGCGAATTAAGAGATGAATTAAACAATCTTTAAAGGTTTTAATTTGCAATTCTAAATTCGCAATTCTAAATTAGAATTAATAGATGGCGAGGTATGTATGGATGAGATACCAAGAAAATCAGGAATTATACGAGGAAATTAAACAACACCCTTTATTCAAAGGAGTTACTGAACAACAATTTGAACAACTGATGGAAAAATGCACCCTTAAGGCCTACGGGAAAGGCGATAAAGTACTCTATTCGAAAACTCCGAGAGAAGGATTACTACTAATTTTAACTGGGATGGCTGAGGTTTTTGTAGATAGTGAAGAGGCACATCTTTCAAAGGAAGTACTAGAAGTATTAGAGACAGGAGATATGATCGGATTTTCTTCTTTAGCTCATTTTCTAGGGGAGCCGGATGATCATGTCAGAAAGTATACAGTAGAAGTTCGCGCAGTAGAAGATTCAGTTTGTTTACAAATTCCTTACTCTGTACTAGAAGCCAGGTGGGATGAAGAAGAAGTACGTGATTATGTGTTACGTCAAGTATCTATACGATTACGAGATATATACGCTTCACTTGCTGAACAAGTACAACTAGCAAGTGAATTCGGTGAAAGTGAACCATTTATTCGTAGAATTCAAGATTTGATGAATGAACCGATTCTATCTAGTAAAAAGACAGAACAAATCCAAGAAGTCGCTCAAAAAATGGTCAACCACTCTACTAGCTCAATAATAGTCATAGATGAGAATGAAAAAATTGTAGGGATTATTACTGAAAATGATTTAGTAGAAAGAGTAATTTTAAATCCTAACAGTGCAAGGTTAACTGCAGAGGATGTCATGACGCCAGATCCATACACAATCACTAGGGATGCTTACTACTATGAGGCCATGTCTAGCTTTTTAATGAATGGTGTTAAGCATTTACCAGTTGTTGAAAATGGAATTGCAATTGGTATGGTTACCCACTCTGATTTATTACGTAAGAAGAACCGTGGCACAATGGAAATTTTACAAAAAATAGAGGAATCGACACTCGATAATTTACCTTCTGTGAAAAAAGCGATATATGATGTGTTATCAAACTTAATAAATGATGGAATACCGACAATTCATACATTAGAAATTATTACGAAGCTATATGACCGTTTAGTGAGGCATTGTGTCGAGCTCGCTGTCGCGACATTAAAAGAGCAAGGAAAAGGAGAGCCACCTGTGAAATATGGTTGGTTCCAAATGGGTAGTGGAGGAAGAGGAGAGCAGTTTCTATTAACAGATCAGGATCATTTTCTAGTTTATGAGAATCCACAAGAGGAGCAAGCAGAAGAAGTGAAGGCGTACTTTGATGCCCTGGGGAAAGAGATAGTTCATCATCTCCACACAGCAGGGTATAAGCTTTGTGACGGAAAAATGATGGCAAGTGAAGAACAATGGCAGGGCTCTCTGGACCGCTGGCGTGACCGTTTACGTGGCTGGGGATTAAGGGCAACAAATGATAACGTCTTACTAGGCCATAACTTCCTGTCTTATCGTTTCTTATACGGTGACGATACCCTTCATGACCATTTTGTAAAAATGATAAAAGAGCAGCTTGGGAAATCACGTATATTCCTATACCGGATGGCAGAACAAGAGAAGACGAGTCAGGTTCCTAATTTAGATCATCCGATTCGCGCGCTCTTTAGATTAAAAAGAGATTCAATTGATATTAAGAAGCATGCTCTATTCCCACTTCATCATTGTTTGCAAATTTTAACTGCTCACCATGGTGTGGTAGAAGGAACTCCTTTGCAACGTATAGATGCATTACTGAAAATAAATGTCTTTGCAGAGGATTTTGCTGATGAGCTTCGTTTTGCTTATGAAGTCGTTCTAAAGCTACGGGTTGACCAGTCGTGGAATCGTTATAAGCGAGGAGAAAAGAATTCAAGTGAAATTAAATTCACTCATCTTCGTTCACGAGACAAAGAAGAATTAATGATCGTCTTAAAAACAATCCGCTCACTACAAAACCAAACATTAGGGGCATTTGGGATGATGTAGGTAGTATATGAGGTAAATGTTCCAAAAGGTTGTTTTTAAACCTTTTGGGGCGCTACTTTTGAGATAGCTTCTTCTAAAATAAATTTTTCAAGTTTACTAAACTGCTAGTTGGTAAATAGTAGTTTAACCAATTTTTAGAAAATTCTAACTAAAGTACTGACAAATGACCTTAACTAGTATAGAATGGGAATTATTAGGTCTGTTTTATAACAATAGTAGTGAAGGTTATTTGATTTAGACAAAAATGTAAACGTTCTCATTTAAAACTTATTGAACGCTCGATTGTGAGAATAGTTACGAACAAGGGGAGAGTTTTATGATGATGTTCTGGAAAAAGAAGCAATTGCATTATCAGCTTGATCATCAACCGCCGTTAGACACTCGACTCCGTGATTTATCTTTTACCGTATTTGATACAGAAACAACTGGATTTGCTGTTGGAGCAAAAGACCGAATGATTGAGATAGGAGCCGTACATGTGGAAGGGCTACGTGTAACGGACCATACGTTTCAAACCTATGTAAATCCACACAGGGAGATCCCTGATAATATAACGAAGCTAACAGGTATTCACCAGCATCAAGTAGATGATGCACCATCTTCACTAGAAGCGATCGAAAACTTTTTTCAGTTTATTGAGGACTCACAAAGTGCTGGGTGGGTAGGTCATTATTTAAGTTTTGATGTAATGGTGCTAAAGAAGGAATTACAGCGAGAAAAATATACGTTTGAACAACCACTCTATATCGATACGCTAGATTTAATAGGCTATTTAAACCCGTCTTGGGATATGAGAGATTTAGAGAATTACGCCCGCACATTTGGAACAGGAATCTTCCAACGCCACAGCGCCTTAGGTGATGCACTAACAACGGCGCATCTCTATGTAGAGTTACTAAGATTAATAGAAGATAGAGGAAAGAAAACTCTAGCAGATCTAATCCAAGTAACCGACATCAACAACAAAAACCGCGTCCTGCAATTTTAATATACTAACAAATCGCATTGTCAAAGACAGTGCGATTTTTTGCTGTACCTCAAAAAATAGATTTTTTAATGGCTAATTGTGAATGAGTAATGGTTAATTAAAGAAATAGTAATAAGTACATCACAAAATCAACAACCTAAATCCCTAACACCCTGGCACAGCCAGATAGAAAAAACATTACCCATTAACCACTAACAATTAATAATTATTTCCCTTCTCTCTCTCTCGAACTTCAATTAATAATTCATAACCAATAACTCATAATTTTCAGAAAAATCCCCCTTGTCCCTTTATCTAAAAGGCTTTCTGTTGAAAAACCTGGTATATATACCCTTCCTCCTTAATAAAATGTTACAAATCACCAAGTTAGATTAGGAGGCGAGTGGTGTGCACGATTACATCAAAGAACGTACAATCAAGATTGGCAGGTACATCGTGGAGACAAAAAAGACGGTGCGAACAATTGCAAAGGAGTTTGGGGTATCAAAGAGTACCGTCCATAAGGATCTAACCGAACGACTGCCGGAAATCAACCAGGAACTTGCCAATGAAGTAAAAGGAATTCTCGAATATCATAAGTCGATTAGGCATTTGCGTGGTGGAGAAGCGACGAAGGTGAAATACAAGAGGAGCACGGACCAAGAAGGTGACATGGTAATCAAAAACTAATTCATAATCTTGAGGAAAATCAATCCCTGTATTTAACAAAATATGATAAAATGAATCATTAGGATATAGTATACTAACGAGCTGATTATAGATCGAGAAGAAGACAGGGAGGATAAGCAAAATGTTTGGTAGGGATATAGGGATTGATTTAGGGACAGCAAACGTCCTCATTTATGTGAAGGGAAGTGGAATCGTCCTAGATGAGCCTTCAGTTGTAGCGATAGATACAGGTAATCAGAGAGTGTTGGCTGTTGGAGAGGAAGCTTTTCGCATGGTTGGGCGAACACCGGGAAATATCGTTGCTCTTAGACCGATGAAGGATGGAGTTATTGCAAACTTCGAGATGACAGAATCGATGCTAAAACATTTCCTAGGAAAGATTAATGTGAAAAGCTTTTTAGCGAAGCCGCGTATCCTCATATGCTGCCCAACAAACATTACGTCTGTTGAACAAAAGGCAATAAGAGAAGCGGCAGAGAAAAGTGGCGGAAAGAATGTTTATCTTGAAGAGGAACCGAAAGTAGCTGCTATTGGTGCAGGAATGGATATATTTCAGCCGAGCGGTAACATGGTAGTAGACATAGGCGGTGGAACAACAGATGTTGCTGTTCTTTCAATGGGTGATATCGTCACCGCCTCTTCAATTAAAGTAGCTGGTGATAAATTTGACCAAGAGATTCTTAACTACATAAAAAAGGAATACAAGTTACTTATTGGAGAGCGCACAGCTGAAAACATTAAGATCCAAGTAGCAACGGTGTTTCCAGGTGCTCGAGAAGAAGAAATTGACATCCGTGGACGTGATATGGTAAGTGGACTTCCACGTACAATTACCGTATACTCAAAAGAGATTCAAAAAGCGTTAGAAGAGCCTGTTTCTTACATTGTACAAGCCTCTAAATCAGTTTTAGAACGTACGCCACCAGAGCTTTCTGCCGACATTATTGACAGAGGAGTTATCTTAACAGGTGGAGGCGCACTCCTACACGGAATCGACCTCCTACTAGCCGAAGAACTCAAAGTCCCTGTCTTCATAGCAGAAGAACCAATGCACTGCGTAGCCAAAGGAACAGGAATCATCCTAGAAAACTTAGATAGAATGTCGAGTAAGAAAATACGTATTTAATTATAAATTCTGAGTTATGAGTTATGAATTAAAAGCACTTGAACCTACAATTCATAATCAAGCACTTATAATTCATAATTGTCTTTAAAAGTAAAAGGAAAATAAGGATTTAAATAATTATAAATTCTGAGTTATGAATTAAAAGCACTTGAACCTATAATTCATAATTAAGCACTCATAATTCATAATTGCACTAAAAAGGGGGTTTACCGATGCTTCGTGGTTTATACGGCTCTGCTGCTGGGATGATTGCTCAGCAACAGCGACAAGAAATGTTGTCTAATAACATAGCCAATGCTAATACTCCTGGATATAAAGCGGATCAAGCGTCATTACGGACGTTTCCAAATATGCTAATTCAATCGATGGGTACATCAAACTTCCCACCAAACCGTTCTCAAGTCATTGGGGACATAAGTACGGGTGTATACTTACAAGAACGAATGCCGAACTTCCGTCAAGGAGATATAAATGAAACAGGTAACAATACGGATATTGCACTTTTGCAAGGAGCAATGCCATTAAATGAAGATGGTCGCCCAGGTGCACTATTTTTTGCTGTTGAAAATCAAGACGGAGATATTCGTTATACGAGAAACGGCAACTTTGCTGTAGATGGACAAGGCTTCTTAGTAACCGGTGATGGCTTCTATGTCCAAAATGCAGCTGGTGAGCGAATTGAAGTAGGGAATGAGAACTTCCGTGTAACACAGGAAGGAACGATTCTAGCCGAAAATGGAGCCAACCTAGGTCAACTAGAAGTTGCATTTGCTGCTGATCCAATGCAACTTGTAAAAGAAGGTAGCGGACTACTCCGACTTGAAGCAGAAGGCATTGACGTACTGCCGACTGCATTCGGTAACGGTGATGTGACGTTTCAGCTAAACCAAGGCTTTATTGAACGTTCAAATGTAGATGCTGCACAAACAATGACGGAGATGATGAATGCCTTCCGTTCATTTGAAGCAAATCAAAAAGTATTGCAAGCATACGACCGTAGCTTAGAAAAGGCAGTTAATGAGGTTGGTCGAATTGGATAGAAAGGTGTTAAGTTAACATGAACACACAAATGCTAATGTCGTCTGTTACCATGGGTCAACTGCAAAAGAAACTAGATACAATTTCTCATAACCTAGCAAATGTTAATACGCAAGGATATAAACGTCGTGAAGCTACATTTTCAGATCTTCTTTTTCAACAAGTAAATAATCAGTCTTCTGACCGTTATGAAGAGGGACGTTTAACTCCAAATGGAATACGTGTTGGTTCTGGTGCGAAGATAGGACAGACTGCACTTCGGATTGAACAAGGCTCCTTGCAAAGCACGGACCGACCTTTAGATGTGGCAATCACTCAAAAGGGTCACTTCTTCCAAATTGGGGTTAATGTTGACGGTGCACTTGAAACCCGTTACACAAGGGACGGAGCTTTTTATTTTTCACCTGTCCCGGGAAATGAAGCACTTCTAAACTTAGTTACACAAGATGGAGACTATGTTTTAGGTCAAGGTGGTCCAATTACGATTCCTGCTAATCATTCAGAGATTCAAATTAGCAATCGAGGAACGATCACTGCTCGCTTTGAAGATGGGACAACAGAACAAGTCGGTCAGCTTGAGCTTGTAAATGTAGAAAGACCACAAATGTTAGTTCAAATGGGTCAAAATAACTTTGGGTTACCTGGTAACCTAGCAGAGCTTGGATATGTAGCTGCAGATATTCTCGGAGTTATTCCTAATGGTCAGGTTTCCGTTGAACAAAACATGTTAGAAATGTCCAATGTCAATTTACAAAAAGAAATGAATGACCTGATGCTTGCACAACGCTCTTATCAATTTAATTCAAGATCAATAAGCATGGCGGACCAAATGATGGGACTAGTAAATGGTATTCGTGGATAAGGGGAGGTAGGATAGATTATCCTAGTAACTACCTCTTTTATATAGTATACGAGTATGAAAAAAAGGAACAAATGAGGAGAAACTATGAGTACTGAAGAAAAGCAGTCGCGACTGAGCAAAAGAGAAGAGGAAAGAGAAAAGCAAAAGGAAAAGAAGCGAAGTAGAGGACGAAAGAGAGAACGTATTCGTCTCATTCCTATTTGGGTTCGTTTAATCATTGTTGCTGTTCTTGTGTTCCTCAGTCTAATAGCTGGTGTAATGTTCGGTTACGGCATTGTCGGGGATGGTACTCCTACAGACGCTCTAAAAGCAGAAACATGGCAGCATATTTTTAACATCCTTAGCGGCGTAGAAAAATAAAGCAAAGGATGTTTTTCCTATACATATGAAAAATTTATTGGAGGTCATACTATGTCTATGTTAACAATTGAAGAAATAAAAAAAATCATTCCTCATCGTTACCCATTCTTATTAATTGACCGTATTGAGGAAGTAGAAGAAGGAAAGCGCGCAGTTGGTCTGAAAAACGTATCAGCCAACGAAGAATACTTCAATGGACACTTTCCTGATTATCCTGTTATGCCAGGCGTTCTCATTGTTGAAGCATTAGCACAGGTTGGCGCAGTAGCAATCCTTAAAAAAGAAGAAAACCAAGGAAAGTTAGCTTTCTTCGCTGGAATTGACAACTGCCGTTTTAAGGAGCAAGTAAAACCAGGAGATCAACTTCGTTTAGAAGTAGAAATTGTTCGCCTGAAAGGTCCAATCGGAAAAGGTAAAGGTATTGCAACAGTTAACGGGAAAACTGTTTGTGAGACAGAGTTAATGTTTGCGGTGAAGTAAAAATTAAATGTTAAAAGTGTTAATAGTCGCCTTACTTAAATGAGTATAGGCGGCTATTTCTTTTTATTACAAGTTTTAAAAATAAAAGAGGAATTTGTCACTTTTTATAGAATATTTAGTAATTAGATATTTAAAAATAGCTTTGTTTCAAAATAAAATGATTAATTTCACTAAAAGATTCAACTAATTTAGACTAACTAGTTATCAAAAAGCTTGTAAGATATTTATAATAGAAGAAACAGATATTTTTTAGAGGGAAGGGGGAAGGCAGCACCCCAATTTAGGCTCATCGAGGGAATGCCACAGCATATGAAAACATTATTTGAAAAATTCACTAGTGATAGTGAGAATGTATGGAAATTATTTACCTTTATGAAGGATGGCTTGATTATTACAGACTACCATCAACGAATTGTTGCCATAAACCCAGCATTTGAAAAGATTACAGGTTATAAATACAAAGAGGTTTATATGCAAAACCCTAAAGTCTTGCAATCTGGTAAAACAGAGCCCAAGACATTCCATTCTATGTGGGAATCATTGAGTAATGAAGGAACATGGACTGGCGAAATTATTAATAAACGGAAGACCGGCGAAGAATTTTGGTCGTATATTACAATCACTTATATAAAGAAAAAACGAAAAGAAGATTGCTATTACATCGGGATTATGAGAGATATCACAGAGCAAAAGCAGAACGAAAAGAAAATATCACATTTAGCCTATCATGATACGTTAACTCAGTTACCAAATAGAGCACTGTTTGTAAAAAAATTACGACAATCATTAAAAGAGGCAAGTGAGAGTAATAAAAAACTGGCTCTACTCTTTTTAGATTTGGACCGTTTTAAAAACGTTAATGATTCACTGGGCCATCAGGCTGGTGACCAGTTATTACTTGAAGTCTCGCGAAGGCTACAGCAAGTAATTGGCGACCGAGGAATTGTGAGTCGATTTGGTGGGGATGAGTTTACGATATTACTTCATCCAATTGAATCTGAAGATGAAGTCCATAAGTGTATTAATAACATATTCCATTCGTTAGATTTACCGATAGAGGTAGTCGGAGAATCAATTTATATTACATTAAGTATAGGAGCGAGCTTTTACCCTGAGCACGGTAGTGATATTCATACGCTTTTAAAAAATGCCGACAGTGCGATGTATCGAACGAAGGATGAGGGTCGAAATAATTTTCAATTTTACGACCATGATATGAATGAAGGCTCGTTGGAAAAATTTTATTTAGAGCATGAACTCCATCGTGCGATTGAGAATAATGAATTCGAAGTTCACTATCAGCTCCAAGTCGATGTACAAACGGGAATGCCATATGGTGTAGAGGGGTTAATTCGTTGGAACCATCCTAAAAAGGGCCTTATCTCACCAGCACAGTTTCTACCTTTGGCTGAAGACACAGGCCTAATTGTTCAGATGGACCACTGGGTGATGAAAACAGCTTTTGCTCAAACGAAAAAGTGGCATGAGAAGGGTCATAGCGACTTAATGATTTCTGTTAATATTTCTAAACAGCAATTTGAAAGCTACCACTTCATTGATAAGGTGAAGCAAACAATTCTCGAAACTAGAATTGACCCTCATCTTGTTTGTCTTGAAATCACTGAAAATATGGCAATTAATAATGTTGAGCAAGCAGTGAATAAATTAACTGAATTAAAAGAAATGGGTATTCATGTGTCACTTGATGACTTTGGAACGGGATATTCATCATTAAGTCAGTTGAAAAACTTCCCAATTGATACGTTGAAGATCGATCAATCATTTGTTCGAACACAAAGCGGTGGGGGTAAAAATGATGCGATTGTAAAACTAATAATCGCGATGGCAAAAAGCCTCAATTTTACCGTTACATGTGAAGGTGTAGAAACAGAAGAGCAACTAATTCTTATCCGTAATGAGGGCTGTCACCATGCTCAAGGGTTCCTTTTTAGTAAACCGCTTACACACGAAAAATGTGAAGCGATGATGGGACAAATGAAGGAAGTAATTGAAGAAGAGTAATCAACTCAAACTATGGGATACTCTCTTTAAATATGTAAAAATGTCAAATGAATACCAAAAAATCCCGAAAACTATAGACCCCCGGAATCTGATTTGCTAAGATAACTTCAGATTAACGAAGAAGTTAATCCTACATACAAACCATTAGGGGGTTTATAATTATGAAAAAATTCTTATTATCAATAGCTTCAGGTGCATTAGCATTAAGCGTATTAGCAGCATGTGGAGAGACACCAGCAGAAGAAGAAGCACCAGTAGATGAAGATACAAATATCGAAGAGCCAGCAGGAGAGGAAGCACCAATCGACGAAGAGCCGGCTGAGGAAGAAGAGCTAGAGCTTGAGATTGAAGAAGCTGAAGAGCCAGCAGAAGATATTGAAGAAGATGAGGAAGACGAAGCGTAAGGGTAATCCCTTGTTATAAAATCATACACATACATTGAAACAGCCTTGCCATAATGGTGAGGTTGTTTTTGTCTTCTAGTTAGATTAAAAAATCTCTTGAGATGTATCCCACTTCGTTATATATATAGTGCGACAACAAGTACAATTAAGTGAAAAACTTGGTCTGCTATAATCCCAAGCCAAAATGATTCTTTTCCCTTTGCTTGCATTATTGTAGATACCCACCATTGGACAAAAGTTCTTCGGTCTAAAAACACATGTGATAGAAAAATGAATAAGATCGCCCAAATTGATAATCCACCAAAACCAATATAAGCTACTACTGACACAATCAATGTGTATACAAATGAGTGTGTAATGAGTGCTCCCCAATGTTTGGCTTTGTTCATTGCCATCCAACTAGTTTGAAATAAATAATCACCAATAAGGTGAGCAATAAATAAAAATGCAAAAGGAGACATGAGTTCTCTTCCCTTCTATAATCAGGTATTATGTCATTTCTCTCTGCTATTTCCACAGCTAGGATTAAATATGTATCTATTTCATAGTTAGTACCAAATACTTCCGTTAAATATAATTCTACCATGATTTTCTCTAGCTTTCTATAGAAGGCAGTAACCACTTACGTAAACATTAGTAAAATCATATCTTCTTCCAAACTTTATAAAATGGTATGATAATAAAAATACGATAATAAGAAAAATTTGTTAATAGTCTGTAAAATTATAATAAAATATAATTGGTGGTCAATACTTTTGTATTAAAACCTCGTAAATAAGATTAAAAGGAGAATCTATATGCATAATGAACATGATTTAGATATTGATAAGTCCTATTACAAGAGAGATTTAACATCAGAAGAATTGCTCTCTGTCATTTTTGACTATGCTTCCAAGATAGCTAATGAAAAGGTTCTGGATCGACTTCTTTTATTAATGGCTGATATGGGAAGAGATCTTGTAGTATCTGACCGTTGTACACTCTGGCTGTTAGACAATCAACGTCAAGAATTGTGGACGAAGGTTGCGCATAACATTGATGACATCCGAGTTCCATGTACTGCAGGATTAGTCGGGCATGCTGTACAAACAGGTGAACCTATTTATATTGATGATGCATATGAAGATGACCGATTTAATCAAGATGTAGATAAGCAAACAGGTTATCGCACAAAAGCTATCCTAGTCATTCCTATTCGTAACAATGAAGGTAAAGTGATCGGTGCTTATCAGGCTATTAACAAAATGACAGAAGGAGAAAAGTTCACTGAAAAAGACCAGAAACACCTAACTTTAGCAGCATCATATACGGGTAAATCATTAGAATCGGCGCTTTTAAACAAAGAAATAGAAGATACGCAAAGAGAAATCATTTTTACAATGGGTGAAATCGGTGAAAGTCGCTCAAGAGAAACAGGCAACCATGTCAAGCGTGTAGCAGAATACTCCCAGTTACTCGCCTTAAAGTACGGACTTTCTGAAAAAGAGGCAGAATTAATCAAAATGGCTTCACCGATGCATGATATAGGAAAGGTAGCAATCCCAGATTCAATCTTGAAAAAACCTGGTAAGCTAACAGACGAAGAATTTAATGAGATGAAGATGCATTCGTCAATTGGCTACAATCTTTTAAAAGGGTCAAAAAGGGAACTTCTGCAAACCGCTGCCATTATTGCATACGAACATCACGAAAAATGGAATGGTCGAGGTTATCCTAACGGAAAGAGAGAGGATGAAATTCACCTATATGGTCGAATTACTGCAATTGCAGATGTGTTTGACGCCCTTGCCAGTAACCGAGTGTATAAAAAAGCCTGGGAGCTAGACCGAATCCTCAATCTGTTTAAAGAAGAAAAAGGTCAACATTTTGATCCCACTTTAACTGAATTATTTATCGAAAGCTTTCATGAGTTTGTCCAAATAAAAAACAAGTATGAAGATGTCTGAAAAATAGTTAAAAGAACACTAGTCTGATTGGTAACAAATAGATAAAATGAAAGAATAATAAAAAAATTGATAATTAATTTACTAAAAGATTCCCAGATGTAAGGAGGGCTACTAGATATGAAGCAAACTAGCTTGAGAAAAACAGTATTGACGACGACAATGGCGACTGGCGTTCTATTCACATCTCCATTAGTAATTGATGCAGCGTTAGGAGACCAAACACTAAAGAGTGGGATGAATCACACAGACGTGAAGGAACTTCAAGATTTATTGAAGGAAAAGGGATACTTTGATTACCATACATCTACAGGGTATTACGGGACAATAACAGAAGAAGCTGTTAAGCAATTTCAAAGGGATAATGGTATCCAATCAACAGGAGTCGCTGGCAAACAAACACTAACAGCTCTATTACAAGTAAGTTCTGCGAATAATGGAGAAACAACAAAACCAACACAACGAAAGGTATTAACATTAGGTGCTCAAGGGGATGAAGTTAAGAAGCTCCAGCAATTGTTAAAGGAGCAGGGACATTTTAATCACAAAGTTACAGGGTACTTTGGAAGAGTTACCGCAGCTGCGGTAAAAGAGTTTCAATTAAAGAATGAATTAACAGTTGATGGAATCGTAGGAGAACAAACGAAATCAGCACTTACACTTCAGCCGATGGCGATTGCCACTTCAACGAGAATCTATCAACCGTCATCACAAGTATCTAGTACAAGCTCTACTTCAGAGATCCTCCGTATTGGTGCAAAGGGAGAGCAAGTCATTCACTTGCAAAAGCTTTTAAAGGATGCAGGATTTTTTAACAGAGAGATTACAGGGAACTTTGGAGAGGTAACTGAGCAAGTGGTTAAAGAATTCCAAAGACAAAATGGATTAGCTATTGATGGAATTGTGGGCCCAAAAACGATAGGAGCACTAAACCAATCAGCAAGTATAAATACACCTCAGACTACTACAGGAGAAACGAGCCAAGAAGTCAAGTCTACTTCTATTTTAAAACATGGTGACCGCAGTCAAGCGGTAGCTAGCCTCCAAACTCAGCTTCAGTCATTAGGCTACTTTTCACAAGAGCCAACAGGCTACTTTGGTACGGTCACAGAGACAGCTGTACGAAAATTTCAACAGGATCAATTGTTAAAGAACACAGGACAGGTTGATTCAGAAACAAAAGCAAGGCTACTAGAGCAAGTAGCAATAATAAACATGGGACAAGCTTCAACTACGAAGTCAAGTATAATCAACATAGTTGCAGATGCAGCGGAATTAGTAGGAGTACCTTATCAATGGGGCGGGACAACCCCGGACGGATTTGACTGCAGTGGTTTCCTTACATATGTCTTTAAGAAAAATGGAGTCACGCTTCCAAGGACTGTAGCTGCTATGTATCAAGTAGGAGAAAAAACAAATGAGCCACAAGTAGGGGATCTACTATTCTTTGAAACATATACAGAAGGGCCCTCTCATGCAGGAATCTATATTGGAAATCAACAATTTGTCCATAGTGGTACATCAACTGGAGTAACGGTGAGTAGCTTACATACACCCTACTGGAGTGAACGTTACCTTGGGGCTAAACGATATAAGTAATATATGCAAGGGGGATCAATAGATGATTGATTCTCTTTTTTAATGCAGGAATTACATAAAAATATTCATGAAAATAAGACAATATAACCATCTAATCGACAACCTTTCATGGTACAATTTTTCTGTATGAAAACAAGTCAAGTAAGGTGCACTATCTAATAAAAGTAGATTGAAAGAGTATAAGGAGTGATACTATGCGGAGAGTTGTTTTGCTCCTACTTGCGGTCGTATTAGTAACGTCTCAGTTCATTTATCAAGGAGAGGAAGGAACAGCACAGGCTAATACGCAGTTTCCAGACTTAGGAACGTCCGGTCGAGTTGAGGTAAAAACCTTAGTTGATCAAAGTATTATAACAGGATTCCCTGATGGTAGTTTCAGGCCGAACACGCATGTGACAAGAGCCCAAGCAGTCACAATGATTGCAAGAGCTTTACAACTAGACGAGGGTATGGAGGATGAGTCTTCTGTTTTTCGTGATGTACCTGCAAACCACTTTGCTATAAATTACATAAACCTAGCTGTGGAAAAAGGCATTGTTAGTGGATTTGAGGATGGAACCTTTCGTCCAGAGCAACCAGTCACAAGGGGACAAATGGCGATTTTCCTTGCAAGGGCTTTTCAGCTAACGGAAACGAGTAACCAAACTTATTCAGATGTTCATTCGTGGACACTTGGGGCAGCTGAAATCAATCGTATTACCGGAGCTCGTATATCTGCTGGCTATCCAGATGGAACGTTTCGTCCAAATCAAGCAACTACAAGATTAGAGTTCTCGCTCTTTCTCGCTAGAACGATTGAACCAGCATTTCGTCTGTCGGTTCAACAGATCACAGACCAAAAAGGAGCAACATTACACCGAGCGACTGTAGTTAATGCTCCAAATGGCTTAAATGTCCGTCCGACACCATCAACAAACAACACACCATTAGGTCGTATCTCTAATGGAACGGTAGTTGAGTACACCACTACAACGAATGGTTGGGTCGAAATTAACTATGGCGGACAGATTGGATATGTCTCCTTGCAATTCCTATCATTAGTAGGTAGTGGGGAATCAGAAGTTCAAAAAGGTTCATTAGAGGGAGTGACTATTGTAATTGACCCTGGTCACGGGGGGAGAGACCCAGGAGCAACAGCTTATGGAGTGAGTGAGAAAAATGTGGTATTAGCTGTTGGCCTTAAGCTAGAGAAGAAGCTCAAAGATGCTGGAGTCAATGTCATCATGACCCGTAAGACAGATACATTTCTTGAGCTTTCAGAACGAGTGGCGATTGCAAGACAACACAATGCAGATTCCTTTATTAGCATTCATGCCAATGCTGCAGGAAGTGAAGCCGCACATGGAACAGAAACATACTGGAATCGTACGGCATCAGACAAGGAAAGCAAAGAATTAGCAGAGAAGATTCAAAAACATTTAATTGCTACTTTAAAAACAAGAGACCGAGGTGTGAAGGAAGGAAACTTCCATGTTATCCGTGAGACAAGAATGCCAAGTGTACTAGTCGAACTTGGGTTCATTACAAATCGAAGTGAAGCGCAACGGATGAGTACAAATACGTTCCATGAAGAAGCAGCAGAAGCGATCTACAAAGGGATTGTTGAATTCTATCAATAAATACCAAAAAAAGATAAGGCTATTCCAAAAGGTTTCCTCTTTTGGAATAGCCTTTTTTGATAACAAAACTGATATGTATATAACAATTTTTCCCTATATTCAAGCGCATAAGCTTAGTTTATGCTAATCTATAAGAGTGAATCTATTAAAAGTAGAGGTGTCTCATCATATGAAGCAACGAATTATTGCACCAATGATTTTACTAGCTTTTCTTTTTGCTTTCATAGGAACGGTTACAGCGATTACAGCTGAAAGTAGATACATTGTCATCTACCAAGAAGAAATCAATGAACAGCTAGTTGAGAAATACCAAGGAACAATAGAAGAACGCTTGGACAGTATATCAGCTTTAGTCATCACACTACCAACTGAAAAGGTAGAAATGCTATCTCAGTATCCTGAAATTGAATCAATAGAAGAAGATGGACAGGTTCAGGTGCAGCAGCAGCGAATTGAATGGGGAGTCAGTAAAGTCAATGCCCCTAAAGTATGGGAAAATAACCTCACTGGAAAAGGGGTTAAAGTAGCTATCATCGATACCGGAATTGCCACTCATAGTGATTTAGAAGTGAAGAAGGGAGTCTCTGTAGTTTCTTATACGAGCTCCTATGAAGATGATAATGGACATGGAACACATGTAGCTGGTGTTATTGGTGCTAGAGACAATGGAAGAGGAATTGTTGGAGTAGCACCAGAAGCAAATCTATACGCCGTAAAAGCACTAGATGCTGATGGCAACGGCTATCACTCAGCTATTATTAAAGGGATTGAATGGTCACTAGAAAATAATGTAGATATTATCAACTTAAGTATGGGAAGTATGGACCATTCCACTTCATTAGAAAGAGCATTGAAAAATGCCTACGATCAAGGTGTATTAATTGTTGGTGCAGCTGGTAACAGTGGGAATCCAACTGGAAGAGGAACAACGATTGAATTTCCGGCTTCTTATAGTGCTGTAATCGCAGTAGCGGCTACTGATGAAAATGATAGAAGAGCGCACTTTTCAGCAACAGGAAATGCCGTAGAAATAGCAGCACCAGGTGTACGTATTCGAAGCACATACTTAAATAACGGCTATGAGTTAATAAGTGGAACGTCAATGGCAGCACCTCACGTAGCGGGTCACCTTGCTCTTTTAATGGAAGCAAGGCCTCACTACACACATGAAGAAATACGTGTACTTCTACACGAGCAAACGGTCGATTTGGGAGAACAAGGAAAAGACCCATGGTTTGGACATGGGAGAATCTCAATGCCATCAACACTTCAGTTAGAAAAGCCAGAACCACTTGCTCCAAAGGGAGTAGAGGGTCAAGTTGTTGCAGTTGATGAACAAAAAGGACTTATCCGTTTAACATGGAAGTCCGTCGACAATCCATTAATAAAAGGCTATCGCATCTATAGAAATGGGAAGAGAATCAAGGAGTTGACTTCTCAAGAAATTTTCTATTCAGAATACGTAGATGAAGGAATTCATCAATATGAAATCACGGCCTTTGATAGTTTTGGAGATGAATCAAGAAAAAGTGAGCCAGTCGTTCTGGAACTTGTCCTTCAAGAGAAGGAACTAGAAGCTCCGATTGAAAATAACAAACCAGAGCCATCAATAGAGCCATCACCTCAAGAGGAAGAACCAAGCATTCGACTCAACTTCAATGATGTAAGTAACACCGATTGGTTCTATCAATCAATTACGTACCTTGCACAAAAAGGTATTATCGAAGGCTATCAAGACAAAACTGCAAGACCAAATGACAGAATCAAACGTGCTGATGTAGCCATCATGCTGGGGCGAGCGTTAGATCTACCGGCAACTGAATATAATCAGGCATTTAGCGATGTACGATCAACACACTATGCTGCAAATTACATCCAAGCAGCGTTCAATCGTGGACTAATAGGTGGATATGACGGGGGCTTATATAAACCAGAACAACAAATTACGAGAGGAGAAGTAGCAGCAATTTTAACACGAGCCTATAATGTCTCAGGCACAAATCAATTAACCTTCTCTGATGTTCATTCAAATTACTTTGCCTATCATGCAGTCAACAGAGTAGCAGCTGCTAACATTGCAAGAGGGTATCCAGACGGAACATTCGGCCCACATCGTTCAGTAACAAGAGGAGAATTTGCAACATTCCTAGCGAGAGTACTTGCACCAGATTTAATCAATTAAGAACAAAGTCGCTTTTTTAGAATCATTATTCGAAAAGGTTGCATGATTTAAAAAGTCAAGGACAAGGAGACTTCTTTCCATTTGACACGCAGTCTGCTTGAATTCAATTACTATCAAACGAAATAATATCTTCCATAAGAAAGAAACCCTCCTTGCACTTCAAAGCAAGGAGGGTTTCTTTCTATCTATATTTAATTCAAGGCTGAATGCAATATCTTTGCAAATTGTGCTCGTGTAACATCCTCGGAAGGACGGTATGTATTGTCTGGAAAACCGCTAATCACTCCGCTAGATACTAAACCATTAACTTCTTCATAAGCCCAATGAGAAGGATCTATATCTGTGAATGTTATACTCGTAGATTCATTTTGTAGCTCGAAGGCTGTTGCAATAAGGTAAGCAACTTCTTCACGAGTAAGTGCTTGAGAAGGTTTAAATGAGTCTGTCACTAAACCACCGAAATACCCTGCGTCAGTTACAGCTTTAATGGAACCAGCTGCCCAATGGTCATTTGAAATATCATTTAAAAGCGATGTATAGTCATCTGTTTCTAAACCAAGTGAGGTAGCTAACATAACAGCAGCTTGTGCTCGTGTTACAAGTTCATTAGGTTTAAAAAGTTGTTGCTCAAATCCATTAATAATACCTCTTGTACTTAACTCTCTGATTTCTGCAACAGCCCAATGGTCTCTCGCTACATCATGAAATTGTCCAACCGGTAATGTTGCAAGGATGTGATGTGTTTTTTCTTCCTCGACTGCTTGTCCCTTTTCTTCTTCTAACACTCGTTTGGCTCCTAAATACCGCGGTCCCCAATAGTGAGGATCATTAATAGAAGAAATTGTGATTCCTCTTGATGAAGAAGCATGAATAAATTGGTTATCTCCAACATATATTCCTGAGTGGGATGGACCTGGTTTATAGGTTTCAAAGAAAACCAAATCCCCAGGAGTAAGTTCTGACTTCTTTACAGCCATACCTGTATTATATTGTTCAGTGGCTGTACGTGGCAATGTAATCCCTGCTTGTTTAAATGTATATAGGATAAAACCAGAACAATCGAAGCCGTTAGGTGTTGTACCTCCAAACCGATATGGAACTCCAATATGTTTCTTAGCGTTTGCAACAATGGTATCAGTTGTACTTGCATATGTAGTTTGAAGATTTGATAGTATGGAAACTATCATAGTAAACACTAAAACTATAGTTAATTTCTTTCGACTCACAAAAACCCTCCTAAGAAATAAGAATATAATCTATGACTATCAATATTTCGACATTATTATGTAACACAAGATACAGTCTACCATACATAAACTAGATTAATATTACAGTCATGTAACAAAAAAATAATAAATGATTTACATAAGTAACGTTTATTTTTATAATAAGGAAGTAACTAAAAGGCTAGAAGGTATATACAGTAAAAGTAAAAAAAATGTAGAAAAATGCTTTGACAATTACTTTCAATATAGTAGAATGATGATAATATGTCTCATGTTAATTGCCACAAGACTAGTATTTTAATTGGAAATGTGAACAATTTAGTAAATGCCTGGTAATTGCCAGATTTTCTTTTAGAGCAGTTGACATTGGAATGAAAGGTAATTATACTAATCTTGCAGGTAAAATTGGAGACTCACTAATTTAAGGGGGCGAGTTATTGAAATAGAAACAAACATATTAAACTATTAAAGTTAACTGACTAACAGCTTAGATTGTTTCTAGTAAAACGCCCTATTAAAATTAGTACATCGTACAACCTTAAAATTGTACATAATAAAAGGAGGATTTTTTAAATGGCTTATCAACCAAAGTCTTACCGTAAGTTTTTAGCAACATCATTATCAGCAGCAATGGTAGCTACTGTAGCAGCACCATTAGCAGTACCTACAACAACAGAAGCAGCTTCTAAGTTCCCGGACGTAGCAAGTAATGCTTATTATGCAGATGCAGTAGAATACCTTGTAAACAAAGGTGTTATCGAAGGTATGCCGAACGGAACTTTCGCACCAAACGAAGGAGTTACTCGTGCACAAGCAGCTAAGATGCTTGCTGAAGCTTTAGAGCTTGAAGTTAGCACAACTGCAACTCTAGGATTCTCTGATACTAAGAATGACGCTTGGTACGCACCATACGTTGCAGCATTAGTTGAAGAAGGAATCATCGAAGGTCTTCCAGACGGAACTTTCGCTCCAAATGCAACAATCACTCGTGCTCAATTAGCTAAAATGGTAGTTGAAGCTTATGAATTAGAGCAAGACGCAACTGCTATTATCCCATTCACTGATACTGTAGCTGGTGCTTGGTATGAAGATTATGTAAATACTTTATTCTCATTAGGTGTAGTTAATGGTATGACTGACACTACATTTGCACCTGGTGCAACTGTAACACGTGCTCAATCAGCTGTATTCTTACACAGAACATTAGAACCAACTGAGCGTGTAGACGTACCTCGTGACGAGCCTGTTTACACTTCTCCAACAATCGTATCTGTTGATGCAGCAGTAAATGCTAACAAAACAGTACTAGTAACTGGTGATGCAGCACTTCTTGATGAAGTAACTGTTGAAATCTTTGAAGTGGATGTTGAAGAAGCATTAGTAACAGCAGAAGTAGAAGTACAAAATGACTCATTTGAATTCACTTCAGAGGAACTTGCTAACGGAAACTACGTAGTTGTTGTATCTGCTGAAGATGTGGATGCTGTTGAAGTTGAGTTCAGTGTTACTGATGTAACAGCAGCTCCTGGAACAATAACATTTGAAAATCAACCACAGACTACTACTCTAGCTTTTGGAGCACCTTTAAATGAAGTATTTAAATTCCAAGTAACTGCTGGAAATGATGATATTACATTACGTTCTATCCAATTAAATCAGTATGGTACTGCTAGAACAACTACTCAAGATATTGTAAATATACATTTAATGGTGGATGGAGAGATCGTAACTTCTGGTACTATTAATACTCATAGTCAAGTTCGTTTAAACCGCCAAGTTACAGTGCCCAAAAATTCAACTCTTGAATTTGTGGTTTTAGCTGACATTAACTCTACAGCAGGTGCTACAAGAACAGTTCAGTTTGGTCTTGATAGTGTAAATGGAATTAATGCTAATGCTAATATTAACGGTTCTTTTCCAGCAATAGGTAACTCATTCTCACTAATTGCAGGTAATGTTGGTAGTTTATCACTTACTCAAAATACAACACCACGTACTGTTGAAGTAGGGAAAGAACAAGAGACTATTGGACAATTCTCTTTACAACCAGTAGATGAAGCTGTAGAGGTAAGATCGGTAACGCTTACTGCTAGAGATTTAGATACTGATAAATTTGCCAATTACTACCTATATAACAATCGTACTGGTGAACGTATTGATGTTGAAGGTATTATACGTTCAAACGATAAAGTAGTATTTAATTTAGCAAACAATCCAATTAAGGTTGATAGAAATCAAAGTTTCCAGTTCCAACTTAAAGCTGACCCTACTGATGTAACTGGAGGGAATCCTAATTCAAGATTTGAAATTCAGAATTCTTACGATATAATTGCAAAAGGACTAAATAGTGGCTTTAATAACAATACTACTGTAACAAGTCCAATTCAGTTATCGGGTCAAATTACAGTTAATGCTGGACTACCTGAGTTATTAATTAGTACAAAATCACCAAGAGCTAATGATACTATCGTTGCTACTTCTTCAGAGGCAGGTGTTGTACGTGAGTATAACTTTGTAACTAAAGGTGAAGATTTAGAGCTTCGTAACGTATCATTCCATGTAAATGCACAAGATGCATTACAAAATCCTGTTGCACTTAACCAAATCCGTGAAGTACAACTTATTGATAAAAATTCTGGTTCTGTAGTAGCTAATGTTACTAATTTAACTGGTACAGGTGCAAATACATTTACTGTTAATAATATTAATTGGTTATTTGACCGTGCAAAGACATCGGAGTTACAAACTCGTGTGATTTTAGCTGATAGTTCAACTGTTCGCTATGTAGATGTACGTCTTGGTGAACTAACATATAGGCTAACGGATACAAGAACTGATAATACTATTCATAATGGTGGGTTACCAACATCAGCACAGTTTAAACAAGTGGCTGCAGAAGGCACAGTGAAAATTAGTGATGATGGCGGACAAATTAAGGGTTACTCTTTATCATCAGGATTATCTGAGGCTTCTTTAGGAGGATTTACATTTAAACCTGAAAATGAAAATGTAGACCTTCGTAAAGTATATATAAATGCATCTGCTTTAGGTTCAGGTACCGCATTAAATAATGTGTTAGCTAACCCTGTATTAAAAGTTGAAGATACAGTTGTTGGTTATGGTACATTTAACGGCAACCAAATTAGATTTGACCTATCTACAGCTTACCAGTTAGAAAAAAATGAAGAAGTTGAACTACAATTATACGCAGATGTTCTGGACTCTCCAAGTGTAACAACTGCAGATGTACTTAACCTTAATTTAACTAGTTATGAAACTCGAAGTTCTACTACAGGAAACATTGTTCCAGTAACTGGTTTGACACAGTCTTTAACTGAAGAAACTAGTACATCTGGTGTTTACGAAACGTTCAACTTCCGTGATACATCAGTTGTAGTTGATGTAAGTAATGAAGCGGTTGATACTAGTTGGGGAACTTCTCGTACCCTATTAAGGTTCACTGTAGATAATCTTGCTAGCGTAGAAACTAATGAGAAACGTGCAACATTAGAGCAAGTACAGTTTAAAAACTTATTTAACTTTACTGCTGCTGCAACATCGAATGATGTACTTACATTTGTAGTTAGAAGAAATAATTTAAACCCGGTTACAAGCGGTACGTCAGTATTCTCTACAGATGCCAATGGTAATCATGTTATTACAGCAACTGGTGGAAGCCGTGTAGTTGGTGGTACAAAATCTGAAACATTCTTACTTAATGCTGACTTAAGCGAAGCTGGTTTTGAGGGTACAAGAATGCGTTTAGATGCTGTACGTGGTAATTGGATTATTCGCGATAACAGTGGTAATGTAATTACTCCTTTATTCAAAAACGATAAAGGACCTGATATTAGAATAAACTAAAATTGGTGTTCATAATAAGGGTATTTAACTTAGCCCTATAAAGAAGAACAGGCTATCCTAAAAGTCAAAATGGACTTGGGATAGCCCTTTTTATTTGGCCTTCCTTTAAAAATTAAGGACACAATTTCTTAATTCTATCTCTTTAGAACCAATGTGGGCTAACCCGCATTGGTTCTAACCATTTGGTCCCACATAGTTTTCTTTAAGTTGGATGCTTCTTTACTTCTTTAGCTGGTGATATGCCAACTCCTTTAACACAACACAAGTCATCCAACCCTGCATCATAAACCGCTTTTGGTGATTTAAAATACCCAATTAATCGCTCTTGTAAAACAGGACCGACTCCTTTACCTCGTACTAAACCATATCCAATATTCTAACAAGGCTACCACGCTTTCAATTTACTAGTAGCTAGGAGGTTAACTAAACAATAACAAATTCTTTTTCTAACGCTCTAAATCTCTAGATAGTAAGGTAGCCAACATATGCTTCCTCGATATTTTTTCGTTCCCATTCATCAAGAAAAAGAACACCATGGTGAGCTAAGGCAATTTCGCCTGTTAAGGGACGATCTCTACCGCCAATGAGAGAATTCGTTGAGGCATTATGAGGAGCACGAAACGGTCGACTCGTAATCAAACCACCATTTTTTTCAACACTGTAGATTTTTGTGATTTCTAACGCTTCTTGCTCGGTCATTGGTGGTAAAGTGGTCGGCAGTCGTTAGAGAGCATCGATTTACCGCATCCTGGTGGACCAATCATGAGCATATTATGACCACTAGCTGCCACAGCTAAGTATTCACTCAGTATGTCTTGCCCTTTTACATCTGCAAAATCTAAGATGATGAGTCTTCTGTTTGTTTGATTCGGATAAAATCATAGTGGGAATTTGTTCTCGATGTTTCAAAACATCAATGATCTCAAAAAGTGTCTGACAACCAATCACTTGAATGCCCTTGACAAGTGTAGCTTTTTGTAAGTTTTCACAAGCGACAATCAAGTGGAAATGCCATTTTCCTTTTTGTGGCAATAGCCATTGGTAGAACCCCAGCCACAGGACTAATCTGAGCATTTAGAGAAAGTTCTCAAATAAGGCAAAGGAGGTTAATAATCATCTTTTTCTCAGGAAATTGAAAATTACAATACGTAATAGCAGATTCAATTCATTCTTTTGATTCTTTTACAGCAGTGTCACCAAGACCTACAATCGAAACACTTTGCTGTCCACTAATCGTATCAGCTTCAACTTCAATTATGTGACCGTCTACACGGCAAGTTGCAAAACTATGAAAAATGGAAGTCATTTTCTCACTCCTTTTGTTAGGGAATAGCACTTAACCATTAGCAATTCGCTTTTAATATTAAGACTAAAGATTTAGAAAGGGTTTATTGTGGTCGGGAGGCTAAGGCAGTTCGTCTTCCTTTTCAACAAATTGTTGATAATGAAAACTATGTGGTTGGGGGAAGTATGATAAAAAACGCTTAGTTTGTACATGGTCATTCTTTTCATAAAAAATATAAGTCCTATAGCTACTATATGGATAATGCTCAGGATTTTTTACCATATTTGCTTCATATGGATTGAGGTAATATATTTACTTACTTTTAATTCATATTGCTTTGAATCAATCAATTCAGCACCATACCTTCCTGGAAACAGTGCCCAACAAAATGGTGTTTTCGATTGAAATATTTAAAGTTATAAGAAACATAATTTTATCAATAGAGTCATTAGAAGTTTGGATTTGAAGATAGAATAGAAAAGAAAAATGAATTTTAGCGGAGTACAACGTCTGACGTACGGCGGTGGAAGAGGACGTTCAAGGTACCTTGTAGTATTTACTTCTACTCTATCAAAAATGATAGAAAGTACTCATTAATTATGCAAAAATATGGTATTCTTATAAAGACTATGTAATTGTATGTAAATAATACTTTATAATTCAAGCCTAATTAAATTTAGCAAAGGTGGTGTTATTCTTTTTGCGAAAGCTGTTATCAGTGATATCAATCTTTTTAGTTGTTGCAACACTCTACTTCTTTAATTTCTTTTACATATTTTCTAATAATCTAACAGACTTATTTGTACAAGAGCCTGGTGAGGCTGATCCGTCTATTAAAATACTTGCGATTAATGACGAGAGTCTTGAACAGGTAGGAAGGTGGCCGTGGTCACGTGACGTGATTGCTGGAGTTTCGGAGCTATTAGCTGAAAATGGAGCCACAGCTGTGTTTGTAGACGTCTTATATACTGAATCAAGTGAAACCCATGCTGAAGATGATGAGTTTCAACGAGTACTTAATGAGCATCAAAATATCTTCTTACCCGTTTATTTTCATTTAGATCAGTACCAAGTGAATCGAGACTATCTTTCCTATCAAAGATTAAACAAACCAATCTATCAAATCGATAGAAGTCGAAAAGGACATATAAATGCGTGGGAAGGTAGTGACCGTGTTGTACGTGAGGTTTTGTTAGGAGTTCCTGATGAAGCAGGAGAGATTATTCCTGCAATGGGAGTACAATTGGCAAATCTGAAATTACCCGAAGAAAAACAAATCAATTGGAATGAAAACAATGAGTGGTTTTTTGGTAAGGAACCGATCAAAACTGGTTCCTATAGTGAAGCCTACTTCTCCTATACATCTACCCCTACCCAATCATCCTTTGCAACTTACTCTATTGGTAGTGTCTTAAATGGAGAGGTAGAAGCGGGTTATTTCAATGACAGTATTGTCCTTATTGGACCTTATACTGTTGGGTTACAAGATTTATTTTATGTTCCGCAAAGCCAAACGAGGATGTTCGGTGTTGAAATTCATGCGAATATCGTTCAAAGTTTGCTGGAGCATACAATCTTTTATGAAGTTTCAAAGCTAATTGGGCTTTTAATAATAGGAATGGTAACGGTGATATCTTTCATTACTATGGAACGCGTTACCGCAAAGTGGGCCATCTTGGTATGTGCTACCTACATAACTTTATATACAATGCTATTTAACTTCTTAATTGAAACTCAGAATATGATTTTACCGTTTTTCTATGCGCTCTTGGCAATTGTCTTTTCTTACGTGACATCTGTTGTTTCTCATTATTTAAAGGAACGTCGAGAACGTAGCAGAGTAACAGGGATTTTTGGGCGATATGTTGCAAAAAGCGTTGTTACAGAAATCTTATCAAATCGAGAAGAAATCCAGCTTGGTGGGGAACGGAAGGATGTAACATTACTGTTTGTAGATATTCGTGGATTTACCACCCTTTCAGAAAAGATTGAGCCGGAAGAAGTAATTAATATTTTAAATGAATATTTAGATTTATGTACACGAGCGATATTTAAGTATGAGGGAACACTTGATAAATTTATGGGTGACGGTGTTATGGCTATCTTTGGAGCACCAGTTCCACAAGAGGACCATGCTAAGCGAGCTGTACAAACAGCCTTAGAAATGAAAAGAAATGCAGGACATTTAGCGTTAAAATTAGAAGAAAAATATGGCCGAACAGTCAGTTTCGGAATTGGTATCAACACTGGGCCAGCCGTTATCGGAAACATTGGTTCAAAGGAGCGTCTTGAATATACAGCGATAGGAGACACAGTAAATCTAGCAGCTCGTTTGGAGTCTAATGCAAAGCCAGGTCAGATTCTCATTAGTGAAGATACATATCATAGGGTTAAAGGTGATTTTGAAATAAAACCATTAGATGTAATCAGCGTAAAAGGGAAAGAAAAAAAAGTAATGATTTATCAAGTAGAAGGAGAGAAGTAATGAAGATAAAATGGGTTATTCTATTATCCACTATTCTAGTATTTTTCTTAGTTCCTACAATTAATACTGAAGCGAGTTCAACGGCTCTATTAAAGGAGATAGAGGGAGAAGTGTTTGTTCAAAAAGTAGGTGGGAAGAAAGAAATCAAAGCCTATGACGGCATGAGTATTCATCTAGGTGATACGATACAAACAGGTGAAGGGGCATCAGTCAAAATTGATTTTGGGGATAATAATCAAGCCACTTTAGGGCAATATGGAAAAATAACAATTGCTGAGTTAGTTACAGATCGAGTGAGCATTCCGAATATGATTGAAATTGCATCAGCCAATGGAAAAAAGGTTGGTGTCAAACAGGAGTCAGGAGGCCTTTGGAGTAAAATAAAAGGTGTATTTGGCGCTGGTGATCGACACCGTGTTGAAACATCAACTGCTGTCATGGGTGTACGAGGAACATTATTCTTAACTGTAGTTAACCAAGAGAGTGGTAACGAAAGAGTCGCTGTAGTTGATGGTGAACTAGGAATTGAAAGGTCTAGAGCATCAGGGGTTACTGATCCATTGAATGAACCGCGGGTAAGACCAGGCCAAGAGCAATCTCTTGATGAAGATTCCAGTGAACCGATAGCGATTAATTACCAAGAGACAATAGAAAGTATTGATGATGTTCTCGTTGTGGAAATGATCACCGATGCAATTGAAGCAGCCGAAGAACGTACGGAAGAGGCTAATAAAGAAGTAGAAGAGTTAGATGGAATGAACGATTTAGAAAAAGCGAAAAGAGCATTAGAAATGGCAGCTAGTGCAGAACTACTTTCAAGAATTACAGAAACAATTGTTCAGCAAACACAACGTTCCAATAAGGTTGAAGCGATTAACTCAAGATTACAAATTAGAGAGCAATCGCTTGAACAACTAGCTGAGAGAGCAAGAGAGGTTCGACAGAATGCTGAAGAAACAAGAAGCAATGTTGAGCAAAGAGCAAGAGAAGTTGGTGTTAGTGAAGATGATATTGAACAATCGAGAGAAGAGACAACTAGGGTCATAACTGAAATAGAGGAAACAACTACTGAGCAAAGTCAACCGACAGCATCTCCGCCATCTTCAGGAGGTGGCGGAGGAGGAGGTAGTACGGGAAGTGGTGAAAATCATGTCATCTCTCCACCAACCACATTAACTCCACCTACTGAAATTAGCACTGAAAGTATCACAAGCGGATACGAGGTTTATAATCGAATCACTTGGGAAGAAACTCTAGGTGCTGATGAAGGAGTCTATCAAATTTCAAGAAATACGACTAACTCTATGGAAGGTGCAACTATAGTAGCAAATAATATCTCACCAACGGAAACGGAGTACATAGATTACTCAGTAACACCAGGGGCTGAATATTATTATTTCGTCTCAGTTCGAAACGTTGATGACAGTGAATCCATTTCAATTTCAACAGATGGTACTTATGTACGAACGGTGTTGTTAGCTTGTTCTTATGAAAGAGAATCATTGTACGTACATTATTCTTCTGTTAATGAATATAACGAAATGAGTATCCAATGGTATCACATTTATTACTCTGATTTTACTTATAATTACAAGATATATATAAATGATGAATTAGTCTCTACACAAGATGTACAACAGTTTACACACCAATTAGAATTTAATCATGATTATGAAGTAAGAGTTGAAGCATGGCATGAAGGTGCCCAAGAGGTAAGTGTCTTTCATGAGATAAATGTATCAACTAGTCCTTTCAGAGAGGCGAGCTATGAGTACACAAATAATGAGATTGATGTAGAACATATAGAAGTCAACTATAGAAATGCTGGGTTTTCGATAGGCGATCGTGAAGTACATCTTGTTCTCGATGGGATAGAAACTGAAAATGCCTATACTATGGCATCTCCTGATAGCATCGGTTTACAAGGTACTTATATAGAACAGAACTCTACGTTTTACGTATTTTTATATGAGGACGATATAGAAACGTTTAAGCAGATGGAAAGTAATCTCTTTCAGGTTATCGCTAGGGGAGAAGACCTAGAGTATAAAGTAACTGGGAACTACTATGAACAGTTTGAGCTAACTCCTTCTATAAATGGAGATACAGTAACCTTAACATGGGAAATAGAAAACTTTAACAGACACTACCATTTCCATGTGTCCTATGGTGGGTATTTACCTTACCATGAAGGGAACACTTCTAGAAGTTCTAGCCATTATAATCAAAGTTCGATATGTAGTGATGGGATATGCAGTATTACTTTTAACGAATTAGAATATGGCCTTCATTATCAATTTGAATTAACGAGCTCTTGGGGCGAAGGTTTCATAGACGATGTCCTAATTGAAGTTCCAGAAAATGCAGCAGCATTGCTTTTAGGAATAGCTATGGAGACAAATGTAGAGGGCTTTTATCAGACTCTTGAAGACCTTTTGTTAAAAAGGGTAAACGCAAACTATAAGGAACACTATATGGAGCAATATATTTTGAAACAAGCAGATTTTGATATCGAAATAACAGAGGGGAATATTGAATTTGCTTATGTTCTGTTGCAGGAGCTGATTGATTATGTAAATGCGTTTAATGAAGTGCAAAATAGTCTAGTAAACAAGGATGATGAGGACTTTAGTGGTTACTATTTACCAACAGGTGCTTACTTACAAGAAGACGACATCATCATCCATCATTCAAGAATAACAAACACGAACTATACCTTTAGATCAAATCTCTCTATTGTAAATGTTAACCTAAAGGATGAATGGAATGGTGGTTCTTATTCATATGGAGTAAACTGTCATACTTCAACAGAGAATTTAGCTTATTATTTCGTAGGTATCGATCTACCATTAGGTGAAATAGATAATATTATCATAAAAGTAGAAACAAGATTCAATACCTATCTAAGTTACAGTTTCATTAATGAAAACTATTATAAAATTCAATTTGAAGATTCTGATTTAAGTATGACCCCGATAACTGAAGAATCGGCTTATGCTAATTTTCTTTACTAATAATAAAAGTAGGTGAAATCCATGTTAGCGAAAGGTACAAAACTATTCTTTTTAACGGTAATGTTACTTTTACCTTGTCATTCAATTCTTGCAGCACCCCTCCCAGCAGAAATCCACACATATGCTGGAAACGGCTATTTAGGCTTACAAGACGGAGCGAAACTAGATTCACAGTTTCGCTTCCCGTCCTATGCTACCGTTGACAAAGACGGAAATGTCTATGTATCAGATAGCAAAAATCATCTCATCAGAATGATTGATAGCAATGGCACCGTATCGATTATAGCAGGCGTTACGTCCGAAAGAGATGAGTATGGTCAACCAGTTGGTGGATACGAAGATGGCGACATTGACACTGCTATGTTCAATGAACCAAAAGGGATAGCCGTAGATCGTAATGGGGTTATCTATGTGGCTGACTCAAAAAATGGTGCGATTCGCGTAATCGAAAATGGACAAGTCTCCACTCTAGTTACTGGTTTTGAATTACCGGTAGGCTTAGTGCTAGGAGAAGACCAGGAGTTATATATTTCAGACACATTAAGACACCGTATTATTAGATTGGATGCAAATAGAAGCGCAACGATTCATGCTGGTGGTGGCTATCGTGAGGTAGATGGATGGCTTTTAGGTGGGCTGCAAGATGGAACACGATCATCTGCACAGTTTAATGAGCCAACAGGTCTAGCACTTGGTGAGGACGGAACACTGTACGTCGCAGATACAGGCAATCAACGCATTCGTGCAGTTACCCCTAACGGAACGGTCACAACAGTAGCTGGCTCTAGTGTAGAAACAATTGATGGTACGAATTATATCTACGGCGGCTTTGCCAACGGCTTAGCTGATGCAGCACGTTTTCATTCGCCACATGGTGTTGCAGTCGCAGAAGATGGCCGTTTATTTGTAGCAGACACATTGAATCATAAAATCCGCATGATTTATGAAGGAAAAGTAAGTACAGTAGCCGGTATCAATGAACATGGGCAAATAGATGCGGATGATTTACATGCAAGCTTCGACCATCCTTATGATGTTGTCTTAGTAGACAATGGTGATTTACTAGTCGTGGATTATTGGAATCATTCTCTTCGAATGATTGAGTGGTTTAAGCTTCCAGAGGAGTTAAAAAGTAAAGATCAAATTCACGTTATTTATCAGGGGAATGTGTTAGAATTTGACGATGTTCAACCACAAATTATTTCAGATAGAACCTTCTTACCAATCCGTCAAATCACAGAAGTGTTTGGTTATGATGTATTCTGGAATCCAACACATCAAACTGTCACATTTACAAATGATGAAAAGAGAATCTCTATGAAAATTGGAGAACAGTCGATTACAGGAGATGTGGACATCGAAATGGACATAGCTCCATTTATCAAAGATGAGCGTACAATGATTCCTTTACGTTATGTTTCCGAAGCATTTGATAAACAAGTATCGTGGCTTAGTGAATCAAGAGCTGTTTATATTAGGTAGTTTAGGTTAGGAAGTTGTTGCTTTTATACGACCATATGATATTGAGGTTATCTCAAAGGTAAAGATTTGAGATAACCTCTTTTTTTTCTTTCTATGAAGGAATAAAGAAGGAAAATCCATACTGACCTAGAATAATATATAGTTATTTTTTATCTTGATTGCTCAGTATAAGTACATAAAGGGGGAGAAACGGTGAGAAGGAGAGCGCCATATTTTATTTCTAGTTTTCTATTATTATGTGTTCTCTTTCTTCCATTTAATCAAGCTGAAGCAAGTTTTACGGCTTTGTTAAAGGAAGTTGAGGGAGAGGTAGTTGTCACCAAAATGGGAGGGAAAAGAGAATTTAGTGCAGAAGAAGGAATGGCAATCTACTTAGGGGACACGATTCGAACAGGAACAGAGTCGTCGGTGAAAATCGATTTTGGGGATAGGAACGAAGCTACCTTAGGAGAACTGGGGAAAGTTACGATTGCAGAATTATCAAGTGACTTGGAGAGACTCCCAGGGGTCATAGAGATGGCCTCTCGAAATGGGAAAAAGGTGGGAGTAAAGCAGCAATCAGGTGGTCTTTGGAGTAAGGTAAAGGGTGTGTTTAGTGCAGGAGATCGTCACCGAGTGGAAACGTCTACTGCTGTCATGGGAGTACGTGGGACCTTGTTCTTGACGTATGTCAACGAAAGGCTTGAACAGGAATATATCACTGTTTTTGACGGCGTTGTTGGGATTGAAAACTCAAAAGCAACTGGGAGAACAACTGTAGCCAATGAACCAACAATCACAATAGGTCAGCAAGCATCATTATATAATGAACCGACAATCGAACCAAGTGGTATTCAGTATCAGCAAATGGTAGAGCAACTAGATACTGCATTACTAGTAGAAATCATAGTAGATTCAGTGGAAGCCTCAGAGGAAAGGGCAGAGCAAGCAAGACAAGAGGCAGATAGACTTCAGGGAGTGTTAGAGGAAGAACGAGCAAGAAGGGCACTAGAGGTATCCAAACAAGCTGAATTATTATCAGCAATTACTGATCGAATGATTCAAGAAGGGGCAAGAGCTACGAAAGTGGAAATGATTGAAGCTAGGCTTGAAGCAAGAGAACAATCACTCCATCAGCTACAAGAAAGAACAAGAGAAGCAAGGCAACGGATTGAGGAAGCAAGAAACCGAATTGAGAGGGCAGCAGAAGAAGTAGGTGTTCGTCACGAGGAAATTGTCAGAGAGAGAGAAGCGCTTGAACGGGCTATTCAAGAGATTGAACAATCAACATCTGAACCAAGTCAATCACCACAAGCACCAACTACTAATACAGGAGGAGGTGGTGGAAGCAGTAATACGGGAACTACCGTCATTAGAGTATCCGATGTTAAGATGAACGCAAACTCAATCTCCCTAAACCTAGGTGAGAGCTACCAATTCCAAGCAACCGTTCATCCGAGCAATGCAACTAATAAAGCTGTTAGCTGGGAATCAAGTAATCCATCTGTAGCACAGGTTGATCAAAGGGGGAACGTAACAGCAGTTAGTACTGGTCAAGCGGAGATTACCGTAAAAACAGGTGACGGAGCAAAGGTAGCAACCGCACGTGTAACAGTCGCTCAGCCACTTGGAGAGACTCTAAGTACTTTACAATCAGTAATTTATTACCGTTCCTCAGGTGAACTAAGTCGATTAGAGCTATTATTTAATGCATTACTTCCAGAAGATATTGACATAGATACAACCAAATTATCTATTAAACCTACTGATGATACAACAGGATACCAGTTTCAAGGTCATTATACGAAAGCAGAAGGCTATATTGATGACCCTGGTACATACCGTATCAGAGAAAATAGTTTAGTTTTCAATTTAGATGAGGTTGATAGACAGCAGTTTATTGATTCTTTCCTAGTAGAACATACATTTAGCGCTGAAGAAGGCTGGCTTCTTATTAACGAAACCCCATTCGAACAAATAAATAATCAATCCATACATCGTGCATTAGGTCTGATTATAAATGTTACTTCTACTAATCTTTTAAAAGTAAATTGGGACTATTATAGCGGATTTTACTATCATATTTATTTAGACGGTGAAAGAGTAGGAGAAACAGCAGTAGATGAGAATGAATTTATTCTCATAGGACTAGAAGACGGGGAAACATACGAGGTAAAGCTAGAGGCTTATGATACAAATGATGAAGTGAGACATGTATCAACCAGACCTTATCTCTTCAGTGTTAGTCAACCAGGAACCATCACAGGGACTGTATATGAAGTGATAGCAGATGACTTTTTCAATCAAAGTCCACAAGTAAGCCAAGTTGAATATGCCTCTTTGTCTGTGATCAATCATGTAGGAGAGGTGATACAGGAGGGAACATCAGATTCATTTGGCTTTTATAGACTAGATAATCTCCCAGAGAACGAATGGTTCATAATTAAAGCAGAGTTTCCACATTCTTTGTTAGGTGTTGAAACGGTATATTCCAAACCAAAGCAGGTTTGGGAAACAAATGAAGAAGTAGATTTATATTTCTATAATCATCTCTCGGTTCCGTATAGTACCCTCACTACTGATATACTTGAAATAAGTGAGGATGAAGTGAAGGTGAAATTCCGTATCGGTGACAATGAAAATCAAATCATTTATTCCGTATATGATAATGAAAGCTATTATGACGGTCAAGGCCCTTTGGTGTTAGAAGCTGATGAATACACAATCGATGTGGTTGAAACGGACTTTCTATTTATAACAGTGGAAGATACAGAATGTGAACTAGGTGAATTTGGATATTGTGAAGACTCAGTGATAATCGGCAACTTTATCTTTTCAACATGGGGAGAAAAGCATCTGGAAAGTCTGAAAGTAGGGGAAGTTGAGGGGCTAACAGTCGAAGCAAAAAATGATGCGATTGTTTTGCAATGGACTGAATCTGAATCCTATTATAGAGCTGATATTACAGTGAATGGCGAGTATCTAGCCACACCGACTACTCCATACTATACAATCATTGATTTAGAGCCATCTACAGATTATGAAATAGAAGTAGAGACGTATGAGGGTGCGAGCGATTTCTTTTCCCAATCTGGTCATTCGATTATTTCCGTACAAACGACGGAAACAGCATTGATGAATTCTCTTGAAGCATCTGAAATCCTACACGATGAAATTGAACTGAGCTGGGAGCCCGTTACTAATGCAACAGAGTACAGAGTATTTAATGAGAACTTTGTTGAGCCATTGCATGCATCCAACCACTTTCACTATACATTTGAAGGGCTCATCCCTAATACTGACTATGTTTTTAGAGTTGAGGCCTGGAACGATATGACTTTATTAGAAGCTTCAACAGTTCGATATAGAACGTATAGAGAAGTACACGGAGTTAATATTGAAGAAAATAATGGTCAAGTGATATTACAATGGGAAGCTCATTACCCTTGTATATCTGGCTGCTATCGCTCTAGTAATTATGAAATTTATATAACTGACTCCGCAAATAATACGATAAAATTAGAGCATGGTAATGTAATGATTGATAACATAAGCTATGACATCTCAGAGCATATTCAGCAGGGAGACACATATCGTTTGAAAATCGTTGCTCTCTCAGATACTAATGGACAGCCGCTTGCTACTGGGGTTATGAGCTATACGATGAATCCAACACAACTTGATACTTTTGAATTATCTGTTGTGGAAGAGGTTTTATTTGGGGAAGACACACTTGATGTCACATGGTCATGCAGTTTAGGTGATTCCTACCGACTCTTTATAAATGATGTAGAAAGAGCTTCTGGAACGGGAGGGTGTCAATATTATCTATCTTTAGGCAACTACCCTGGTGAAACTAATTTTGAAATCATTGTAGAAATATTTGAAGCAGGTGAGGTAGTAGCCAGATCAATACCATACAATTACGAATATATAAATTAAGCAAAGGTGGAAGTATCACTCTAGTTTCATCGAAGTGGTACTTCTACTTTAAGGTTTGAAAAAAGTGATCATCCACAATATACAATTCATATTTCATATCCCGTACTATCTTTGTTATACTATCCTAGAAGAAACGAGGAGGCATGAAAATGAAAACATTACAAGCAAACTCATACACCATAAATATCCCTGACAACTACGTGCAATCAATCCCAGAGCAGCAGTTCACGAACATACAAGAAACAATAGAAGAAATAACATTACCAGAAAATGAAGCAGGTATTATTTCTCTTGACGTACAAGCAAATGAAAAAGGCTTACTTGTGTTCGTGCTGTTGTTTAATACGACAACAGAAGAGGTCCAAGACAAAAATATCGAATTTCGTTTATATGACGAAAAAGATGAGTTGTGTGCTGCGGGCTACATGGCTGAAGCAAATCTTCCTGTGCTAAAGCAAAACGAAATTTACTTCTGGCATTTCTTCTTCCCAAATGAAGCATTTGTGAAAAAAGATGTCGGACTAGCTACATGGCGATTAAACATGCAAGGAAAACGAGATGCATATGAAGAAGGGAAAGACATTGAAACAACGCGTCAATATAGCTTTTATCATATATTGAAGAATGAACAACAAACAACAAACCAAATAGATACTAAAGCACACATTACTCTGATGAAATCAGCTACCGAATACAAAAGTGAGCTTGACCTTGCAAAAGAAGATAGCGATACGGTTATATTATCAGATGAGGATAAAGAGAAATAAGTATTATAGAAGAGATTTCCTGAAAAAGAAGGAAATCTCTTTTTTTCTATTTAATTGTGGACACAGTTCAATTCAATTGTGGTATTATAGTCATGTTAAATATCCTCAGCTTTTGTGAGAAACTGTCGAGAGAGGTGTACGAATGAATTACATAAACCAATATCGCAATTGGATTTTCCTAGGTGCGATTTGTTTAACGATAATCCTATTATTTATTGCAAACATTATTGGGAATCAAGAAAATCAACAATCACTTGAAGACCAAGCGAAATTCAATTACGCAGTAGAGCTACTATCACAAGACCAACCAGACCAAGCATTAACCTTCTTAGAAGAATTAAAAGGAGATTACAAAGACAACCATCTAGTAATCTGGCAAAAAGGATGGGCACATGGTCAACTTGGTGAATTAGAAGAAGCCATTGACTACTTCCTAGATGCTCAAGAAATAAATCCTGTATTAACACGTCAACCAATCTTTCTAATTCAATTTTCCTATGTCATGCTAAATGCTGAACGATTTGATGAAGCAAGGGTGTACTTAGAGCATAGTAAAAATCAACGAGGAATTACAGAAGAACAAATAGAGCTAGTCGATACTTGGCTTGAATTCATAGAAATAGAAACTGAAGCATCATAGGGAGGAAGCAAGATGGATTATAAACTCAACGTCCCCCGTGACACAGAACAAGACAATAAAGAAACAAAACGTATAGATAAGTTTATTTTTGCAGCGCTAATCGCGATTATTGCGATCATGCCACTAATCGTAAGGGCAAAAGTAATCGATTTTGTCAGTCCAACAATCACCAATGAATCTATCATGGCAAGTGGGCCACAGGCGGATGTATTTACTTATTATAAATTTATATTTCTAATCATCGTAACAGCCATCATATTAGGTTTGTTCTTATACAGAACCTATGCATTAGGAAACTCAGTCCAACTTGGGCCAATCCAACTTAGTATGCTAGCTTTTATGGTTATCATAGCTGCATCAGCAGTAGCGTCTCCGTACACATCATTAGCACTGTGGGGGATGTATAATAGACATGATGGGGCTATTGCTTGGATAATAGTCATTACCCTGTTCTTTATTGCTTCAAACTTAACATATACAAAGAAACAATTATATATCATTGCATATGCATTCACACCAGTTATTCTAGTGAACCTAGTATTTGGACTATTAAATTTCTATGGTGTGAACTTACTGGAGCAGGAGTTCATCCAAAAGTTAATTATTCCTTCGTCAATTGGTGCAGATGCAATGTCAGGTGGTTCACGTTTGCAAGCAACAATAAACAATCCCAACTACGTAAGTGGATATGCAGGTATGACGACTATCCTATTCCTAGCACTTGGATTGTTTATCAAACAATGGGGACATAAGATTGCATTCCTATTATTGTCGTTAGCGTCTTTTGTAATGCTACTAACGTCATTATCGTCAAATGGATTCTTTGCATTTGTCATCGCTTTCGTTTTACTAGTTGCACTAATTTTGCTATTTGGTGAATTGAAAAGAACTTCCATTCCTATCTTTGTGATGCTTGCATTATTCTTTACTTCTATTTATATCATGCAAGAACAGAATCATCGTGTATGGAATGAAACATTCGGCTTTTTTAAGATTGAGAATCCGTTTAGAGAACAAGCGTTGGAATACCCGAAAACAGAAGGAGGCTCTTTCAGTTCGGCTATTGAGTTTGGGAGCAAAGTATATGCATCAGGTAATGTAGTAGAAAGATCTATCGAACTTCCCGAATTCCCTAGTAGTGAAATTTCGGCTGGGACAGGTCGTGGATACATCTGGGACCGTACCGCATCACTAGTCTTAGAACGACCTTTACTAGGTTTTGGTTTTGACACTATTATCTATGCCTTCCCTCAATATGAACCGGAAAAACAAGCTGGTTTAAGACAGATGGAAACAATGGTTGATAAACCTCATAATATTTTCATCGGAATTGCGTATAGTTCAGGGGTACTTGGTTTTATCGCTTTTCTAGGCGGTCTAGCATTTTGGGGAATAAATAGCGTGAAAACAGTATTTAAATCACGTACACTTAATAAAAATATGTTATTCCTACTAGCCTTTTCGTTAGCATGGGTCGCTGTACTAGCTCAAGGTATAGGTAATGACCCGATAATGGGGACTTTTCCTGTTTTTTGGATAGGGTTTGGAATAGTAGTTTCTTTACTGCACAGTTTGAGAACTAAAAAAGAAGAAACGGTTAGTGGAGGATAAAAATGGAGGAAACAAAAATAAATCAAGGCTATAGTCAAAATGATGAAATAGAGCTCTCGGAAATAATAGCGGTATTATGGAAGTGGAAAGTACTCATTATCGTACTTCCTCTAGTAGCAGCTATAATCGCCTTTACAGCCAGCCAATTTATGACACCTACGTATAAGTCAAGTACAAAACTTTACTTAGGGAACTTTGGTAATGAAATGTATACCAATTCCGATGGAGCGGAACAAGTAATAATGAGTAGAGACCTTCTGACTCCTGTTATGGAAGAGCTTGAATTAGAGTACGAAAGAGTAAGAAACTTTAGAAATATCATTAGTGTTAACAGCTTACCATCCTCAATGATTGAAATAGTAGTATCATACCATGAACCTGAGAAAGCTCAAGAAATTGCAAATGCAATTATTGATGCTTTCATTACAAAGGCTGATCCTAGCTATCAAGAAAAGTTAGCATTAGTTGAACAACTATATGATAGTACACTAGCACACTATGAAAGAACGAGTGAAAGTTTAGATAGAAATAAACAAGCTTTAACTGATGTTGAACAAAATCAAGAATTATCGAATGCTGAGAAAGATTTAACAAGAGCTCGTTTGATTGACTATATTACAGCTGATGAAAATAAGATTGTAAGTATTGAGTCTCAGTTACAATCGCAACAATTACAACTATTAGATATTGAAAAAGCTGAGGTATTTGAAACAGCATCTTTACCACACTCTCCTTCTTCACCAAATAAGATGTTAAATACTGCAATTGCTATCGTCGTTGGAGGAATGTTAGCTGTAGGGATTGCATTTCTAATGGAGTATTTTAAAAACAATCCAATACGCCGAGAAAATCAATAAAGAGAGGTGAGCTATGGTGAGCTACCGCATGAGGTTGTTATTACTAGTTTCAATTGATTCACTTGTTGTTTTATTTTCAATCTATTTGTCACATTTCTTTTTAAATCCATTCGCTGCTCATGTGAATGAAATGATCGTAATCACCTCGGTTACGTTATTAGTAGCTCATCATCTATTTGCCTTTATCTTTGGCTTTTACCGAAGAGCTTGGCGTTATGCCAGTATGGGAGAACTATTGGCTCTAGTGGCTGTTGTTGTATCCTCACTGAGTTTAACGGCCATAGTTCAGCAAATAACGTTCGATAATATTTATTTAAGAGGACTATCCCTTGCCTTTATGCTCCATATTTTACTTTTGGGTGGTATCCGCTTTGCTTGGAGATATTATCAAACAGAATTATTTCACTACATTCATAAAAGTAAAAACCAAAGAAAAATGAAAAGAACTCTTATCATAGGTGCAGGTTCAACAGGAAGAATGCTTGTTCGACAATTAAGAGAACACTCAACTTCAACATTGCTGCCTGTTGGCTTTTTAGACGATGATAAACAGCTCCAAAACTTAAACATTGATGGTGTTCAAGTTAAAGGGGAAATTTCTGATATCGAGAAAGTTGTCAAACGTCTAGCGGTAGAGCATATTGTTATTGCTATCCCATCGCTATCAAGAACCCGTTTAAATCAAATTATTACATCCTCAAAAAAGGTATGTAAAAACGTGCAAATATTACCACAAATAGAAGAATTAGCATTAGGTAATTTATCAGTTAATCATATAAGAGATGTATCAATTGATGATTTATTGGGGAGAGAACCAGTTGAGCTAGATGTAAAAGGAATTGCCTCTCTTATTTCTGGAAAAATAGTGCTAGTAACAGGAGCAGGAGGTTCAATTGGCTCAGAAGTGTGTAGACAACTGTCGGTGTTTAAGCCAGAAACACTGATTTTGCTTGGTCACGGTGAAAATAGTATTTATTTAATTGAACAAGAATTAAAGCAAACTTTTAATGAAGTGACGTTTTTAACTGAAATTGCAGATGTTCAGGATCGGGAAAAAATCTTCTCAATTCTAAAAGAGTACAAGCCAAACTTTGTTTTTCATGCAGCTGCTCACAAGCATGTGCCATTAATGGAACGAAATCCTGAAGAAGCGGTAAAAAATAACATCTACGGGACAAAAAATGTTGCCGAAGCATCAGCTGTTGCTAGAGTTGATACATTTGTGATGATTTCCACCGATAAAGCCGTGAACCCAACAAGTGTCATGGGAGCGACAAAACGAATTGCTGAGATGATCGTTCAAGAGCTTGATGAAAAGTTTGATACACGCTTTGTAGCTGTTCGTTTTGGTAATGTCCTAGGTAGTCGTGGAAGTGTTATCCCCCTTTTTAAAAAGCAAATTGCTTCAGGTGGACCTGTCACAGTGACACATCCGGATATGGAGCGCTATTTCATGACGATTCCAGAAGCTTCTCGACTTGTGATCCAAGCAGGTACACTAGCCAGAGGCGGAGAAGTCTTTGTTTTAGATATGGGTGAGCCTGTGAAGATTGTTGACTTAGCGAGAAATTTAATTGAGCTATCAGGCTTTACTAAAGAGGAAATTAAAGTTGAATATACAGGAATGCGTCCGGGTGAAAAGCTCTATGAAGAACTTTTAAATGAAGATGAAGTATATCCAGAACAAGTTTATCCAAAGATATACATTGGTAAATCACTTCATATAAATACTGAATATATTCTAAGGCAAATAGAGCAAAACAAAGCAAACAAAGTAACATTAAGAGACACTTTATTGCGACTTGCAAACCATAAAGAATTAACAGAGAGTAATTTAATTGAACTTGTAAAATAATATAAAATTAGGTAATTCCTTTAAATGCATTGATAAAAAACCTCTTTACGAGTAAAATTATTACTCGTAAAGAGGTTTTTTATATTACGTAGAAGGTGAAGCCTTTGTTAGATTATTTAATTACATCGAAAACAAGATTAAAATTAATGTTGAAGTTCTTCCTAAACCCGAATACAAGTGCATATTTACGTGGGTTAGCAGAGGAATTTGGTGAATCGACTAATGCGGTCCGGGTTGAATTAAATCGCTTTGCAGAGGCTGGTTTACTTAATTCATCAGAAGAGGGACGAAAGAAAATCTATAAAGCAAACAAGAGTCATAAGCTATTTAAAGACCTGCATACCATTGTTCAGAAATTTATTGGTATTGACCAGTTAGTTGAACAAGTGGTTAATAAGCTTGGAAATGTAAAGGTAGCATACATTACAGGAGATTATGCCAGAGGGATAGATTCAGGAACAATTGACCTAGTAATAATTGGAGAGGTCGATAGTAACTATTTAAAGAATCTAGTTGAGAAAACAGAAAGAATGATAGAAAGAAAAGTTGATGTCAAAGTGTTGGCTAAAGGTTGTCTAAATGAGGATATTGACAGCGATGATATTTTAGTAGTATGGGGACAACTTAGTTAAATCAATAAAAAAGGTGATGCCATCTTACCTATATCAACGGTGGCACTCGGTCATGCTGTGGATTCCCTTAAAAGGATTCTTAGACACAAAGTTGTCGGTGGTATGGTGTGAGGTGAGGTTAAATGCCTCATAAATTTAAAAGCTTAAACTGTGGATTCTATAAAAAGAGAAAGTGGAGTTTAAACTTTTAGAAGATTCTTAGTTGGAAAGATGGAAAGGGGTAAGTTGGAAGTGAAGATTCAAACCCAAAGAAACTTAGCTAATACGCTAATAATTAAGAACAGTAATCAAAGGTGAAAGACTATGATTAAGATATAAAATAAAGAACACTGTTCCAACTCTACCAACTTACCAACTCATTCACCTATAAAAGGAGTATTCCTATGTATAACGATACAAGTAAATTAATCGTCTACCAAAAAGCACATACACTGGTCCTAGAGGTTTATGCTATAACCAAACTCTTCCCGAAAGAAGAACAATACGGCCTAACTTCCCAAATCCGAAGAGCCGCCGTATCCATCCCCAGCAACATCGTCGAGGGCAAAGCCAGAGGTTCAGCTAAAGAATATAGAAGATTTCTATTAATGGCTAGAGGCTCACTAGAAGAAGTCAAATATCAACTATTACTAGCAAGAGACTTAGAGTATATAGATACAAAGACGTATACAGAAGTGTTGAACCTAGCACAAGAAGTCGGAAGAATACTAAATGGAGTATTAGTAGCGGTGGAGAAGGGATAGATTGAAAGTTGGAAGAGGTGGAAAGGAAAGGGCAAAATCCTTTTCCAACTGTCTCCTTACCAATTTTCCTACTAATAATTAATCAAGACCACAAGCTCCATTAAAGGAGAAAGCAGTATTAAGAGAATAAGGGAAACCCAACCTCTTCCAACTGTCCCCTTACCAACTTTCCAACTATTAACGAAAGGATTTGTTTAATCAATGAAAAAAGTCCGTAAAGCCATAATACCTGCTGCAGGGTTAGGTACAAGATTCCTCCCTGCAACAAAGGCGATGCCAAAAGAAATGTTACCGATTGTTGATAAGCCGACAATTCAATATATAGTGGAAGAAGCAGTTATGTCAGGGATTGAGGATATTATTATTGTTACAGGTAAAGGGAAACGTGCAATAGAAGATCATTTTGACTATGCATTTGAACTAGAACAAAATTTAATGGAAAAAGGAAAGGTTGAACTTCTTCGTGAGGTTCGTAAATCTTCTAATATGGTTGATATTCACTACATTCGCCAAAAAGAGCCAAAAGGTCTAGGTCATGCGGTATGGTGTGCACGTAAATTTATTGGCGATGAGCCGTTTGCAGTTTTACTAGGTGATGATATTGTGACAGCAGAAAAACCTTGCCTAAAACAGTTAATAGAGCAGTATGAGGAAACAAGAGCGTCAGTTATTGGTGTGCAAACAGTTGCTGATAATGAGACACATAAATACGGTATTGTTGACCCGATTACTAGTATAGGTCGGAGGTACAGCGTCAACCAATTTGTTGAGAAGCCAGAGCCAGGAACAGCCCCTTCAAATCTAGCAATCATGGGACGATACGTATTAACTCCGGAAATCTTTATGTTCTTAGACCAGCAGCAGACTGGAGCTGGCGGTGAAATTCAATTAACAGATGCTATCCAAAATCTAAATGAAATCCAACGCGTCTTTGCCTACGACTTTGAAGGAAAGAGATACGATGTAGGAGAGAAGATGGGATTTGTGAAAACGACAATTGAGTTTGCGTTGCAGAACGAAGAGCTACGAGCAGAGTTGTTGGAGTATTTAGAGGGAGTTATGGGGATGGAAAGAATGAAGTGAATTAGGGGAAAGATGGAATGAAAGGGCAGGAGAAAGGGTAAGGAAGTTAGTTTGCTAGTAGGAAAATCCAAACCGTATTAGAAGGTCCAGAGCCCATCTACCCTAACTCTAGTTTAAACTATTAAAAGCTTGTCTACACTAAATTCTAAATACTAGAATGAAGGTGATAGGCAATGATGAAACGAGTTTATGAGATAAAGAAAATTATGTATAAAGAGGTAAAGTTGCGTGTTGGTGAAGGAAAAGAGGCTGGCTTTAGTTGAGTTGATAGCGGTATTAACTATTATAGGTATCATCGCAACAATTGCAGTTCCATCAGTAGCAGCAATGATTAAAAAAACGAAACAAGAAGTTTGTCTTGCAAATATGCTTCAATTAGAAAGAGCATATAACATCCACTTGATACTTAAAGGAATAGAATTTTCAGAAGTTGTTTTTGAACAGTACTTGCAAGAATTTGGGCACATCTGTGAGGGTGATTGTGAAGTGGCCATTTGTGGATGGAAAAGTTGGGTGTAGTTCGGTGGTAGCTGAAGACCCCGAGGAAAGGGAGATACAGGAGTACCTATACTGTGAAAAGGTTAGATGTTAATTTTACGTAAAGCGTTAATTGAATTCCCCAGTCCAAATTATATATGTAAGTGTAAAGCCTTGTCCGTTACTATATGAATAAGGCTTTTTATTATGCTTTAATGGAGTTCTTGTTTTCCTAACTACTTAACCAATTAAGACACTAATTCCTTACCAACTGTCCACTTTCCAACTTTAATTATTGAATGGTAATGGGGAACTGACTATCGTAATCAGATAAGGTGCTGGAAGGCTTGGGGCATAAGGGTTTCGAGTGTTTTTGGTAGTTTTATAGAGTTGATTGAATGGCAGTTTAATAGGATGAAACACGGTTGAGATTAGTGTAAAAATGAAAAAACTTCGTGATTGAATGTTGTTGATTGAATAGATATTACAAGGGTGTATTGTAATAGGATAAGAAAACACAATATGCAGTATATAAATTAAGTTTTCCTTGCAATAACATCCTATATGTTGATTTTTACATCTATACCGCATATTGAATATTCGGTACGAGGTGGCTATTGGTTATAGATAACGTTTAGTAGATTAGTAGTTACTTGGAATGAGTCTTAATTAAGTACTAAGTTACTAAGAAACTATTAAAGCCTAGAGATTAAAAAACATAAGCGAGGTAAATGATATGTCATATTTAGTTGTTATTGCACATCCAGATGATGAAGTTTTAGGAGCTGGTGCTACTATGTATAAATTAGCACAAGAAGGACATTCCGTAAATGTCTGCATCCTTTCAGGTGATGTTAATGCTAGAAACTTCAGACCGAGCACTGAAGAGTTAAATGAAGATGTAAATAGTTCTATGAATATTTTAGGTGTTGATAGAGTTATTACTGGTGACTTTCCAAATATTGAGTTTAACATGGTCCCACACTTAAAACTTGTACAATTTATTGAAAATGCAATTATTGAAACTGATGCGGATGTAATATTCACACACCATCCAGCAGATTTAAATAACGATCACCTACACGCTTCTTTGGCTTGCCAAGCTGCATCGAGGTTATTCCAACGAAGAAGCGATGTTAAACCTTTAAAAGAATTACTCTTCATGGAAGTTCCATCATCAACAGAATGGGGACTTAACAAAACCTTGAATCAGTTTTCACCGAATACTTTTATAGAAGTTGGTGAAGAAAGTGTTGATAAAAAGATAGAGGCTCTAGCTCAGTATCGTGGAGTAATGAGAGACTATCCTCATCCTAGAAGTAATGAGGCAATCAAAGGATTAGCAGCCTATCGTGGTGGGCAAGCTGGGATGGTTTATGCTGAGGCCTTTGAAAGTGTATTTCGACGTGGATTCTAGATAAAGAGAGGATGAGATAAGTTGAAGAAAAAAATAGCTTTTGCTACTTGTGTACAATTAGGTCTGAGTTGTATTGAAGAAATATATCGCATTGGTGGTAGCTTAGATTTACTTATCACGCTTAAGGACGAAAAAGCAAAAAATAAGTCAGGGAGAATTTATCTTGATAAATTTGCATCGGAGCACGATGCTCCTCTTTTGAAAATTAATAATATCAATGACCAAGAAGTTCTTGATGCACTTAAAGAAAATCAAATTGACTGGCTATTCATTATAGGGTGGTCTCAAATTGCAAAAAAAGGAGTACTTGAGGCACCAACTTATGGATGCATTGGAATGCATCCTACATTATTACCTGTTGGTAGAGGAAGAGCGGCAATACCATGGGCAATTATTAAGGGGTTAGATGAAACGGGTGTCACCATGTTCAAGTTGGATGAAGGTGTAGATACAGGAGAAATTATTGGTCAAGGTATTATTAGCCTTAGAAATGATACAACAGCAACTGAACTTTATGCAAAAGTGGATGATATGCACATTGCTCTTATTGCAAAGTATTGGGATGATATTGTTAATAACAACGTTACACTTACAAAACAGAGTGAAGTAGATGCTACTGAGTGGCCTGGTAGAAAACCAGAGGACGGTGAGATATTAAATAGCATGACTATGTATGAAGCGGATAAATTAGTGAGAGCTGTTACTCATCCGTATCCTGGTACTTTTTATAATGATGGAGAAAAGATAATTAGGATATGGTCAGCTAAGACAAATGTAAATGATGGTGAAATAAAGCTTCATGATGGATTTTTAATTCCTATAGATTATGAGATTGAGGGGTAGTCATGGAAGATAAAAAGTTTCAAAAAGGTATTAAACGATTATTTGATGTAGTTGTTTCTTTAATGGTACTTATATTATTTCTTCCTTTATGGGTTGTAGTTGCTATATTAATTAAGACTACTTCGGAAGGTCCGATATTTTTCTTACAAGAAAGACCTGGGTTTCATAGAAAAATATTTAAGGTCTATAAATTTAGAACTATGAAACCTGGGTCAGAAAAAATGGTTAAAGGTAAAGAAGTAATGAAGGACGATGATAGAGTTACCACTATTGGTAAATTTTTAAGAAGAAGTAAAATTGATGAGATACCTCAAATCCTAAATGTGTTAAAAGGGGAAATGAGTCTTGTAGGACCAAGGCCGGAGCGTGTTGCATCTCTAAGTGACTACACAGATGAAATTTCAAGAAGGTTGAATATGAAGCCAGGATTAACTGGACTAGCCCAAGTGAGTGGTAATATCTATCTTTCATTGCAAGATAGATATAAGTTTGATGTTTACTATGTAGATCACTATAGTTTGTGGCTTGATATTAAAATTATTATTAGGACTGTTGGTGTAATTCTTTTAGGTGAAGATAAGTACGTTGATAGATGTCTGGTTGAAATTAAAAAAGGAACTGCTGAAGTAACTGCTACTAAAGAGGAGACTGTTTCAAAATGACAAAGGTGCTTATAACAGGGGTTAATAGTTATATAGGTAAATCCTTTGAACAATGGGTTTTGCAATATAAAGATAAATATATAGTCGATAAAGTAAGTTTGAGAGATGAGCTTTGGAAAAGTAAATCTTTTAAAGGTTATGACGCAATAATTCATTTAGCAGCAATTGTTCATGTTAAAGGTGACGAGGAAGAGAAGTACTTTAAAGTTAATCGAGATTTAACTCTTGAAGTTGCAATGAAAGCAAAGCAAGAAGGTGTCAAGCAGTTTATATTTCTAAGTACAATGGGAGTGTATGGTACTGAAACAGGCTATATCACAGAAGACACTTTACCAGCACCGAAAACGAAGTATGCTAAGTCAAAATATGAAGCTGAGAAGGCTATAAAAGAAATTGAAGCTTATGACTTTAATGTGGCAATTATTAGACCACCGTTAGTTTATGGTAAGGGTTGCCCTGGAAACTACGCAAGACTTGCTAAAATGGCTCTTAAGGTACCATTTTTTCCAGATATAGAAAATGAACGTAGTATGATTTACATTGATAATTTATCAGAATTCATAAGGTTGTTACTGGGAAATAATGCAAGTGGTTTATTTTTTCCCCAAAATAAGGAATTCGTAAGAATTACAAGTCTAGTAAATTTAATTGCAAAATATAATGGCAAGAAATTGAAGAAAACAATAGTTTTTAACTTCGCTATTAAATTAGCTATTAGTCAATCCAAAACGTTCAGAAAGGTTTTTGGTTCTTTAATTTATGATAAGAAAATATCGGGGGGGCCCATGACAGTGATTAATGGGAAAATGATAGATTATGAAACTATTCCTTTTGAAGAAACAATCAAAAAAACCGAAGCGATGTCTTTAAAGGGTGAAAACTAGTGATGGACAAAATACAAAAGTCAGTTTTGGTAACTGTAATAATGCCAGCATATAATAGTGAAAAGTACATTGAAGAGTCTATTGAATCAGTTTTGTTACAAACATACTCAAATATAGAATTAATTGTTCTAGATGATGGTTCAACAGATAATACGATTAAAATTATTGAAAAACTCAGTAGTAAAGACCAACGAATAAACTTATATAAAAATGAACGTAATTTAGGTGTATCAGAAACAAGAAATAAAGGTATATCAATGGCTAAAGGGGAATGGATAGCTTTTTTAGATAGTGATGATATCTGGGAAAAAACAAAATTAGAAAAACAGATGATGTATGCTGAAGCTTCAAATGCAGAATTTTTATATACTGCTGTTACCTATATTAATGAGGAGGGTAGAGCGTATAGTGGTCAATTTAAGGTTCCTCCAAAAGTATCTTATAAACAGTTACTAAGACAAAACATAATTACTTGTTCATCAGTCCTATTGAAGAAGGACTTCTTTAAAAATATAAAAATGGAGAGAGACGAAATGCATGAGGATTATGCTGTATGGCTTAGAATTTTAAGGACAGGCGTATATGCTCATGGAATTAATGAACCACTATTAATTTATAGAATTTCCAAAAATTCTAAATCGGGGAATAAAGTAAAAACTATTAAGATGACATATAGAGTGTTCAGATTCATAGGTTTAAACCAATTAAAATCTGCGTACTTTACTCTTAGGCATGTGATAGGAGCATTTTATAAATATAAGAAGATTAGTTTTAAGTAGGAATAAATAAATTATAAAAATATTAAAACAGGGGTGATTATGTTGAAGATCGGAATTGTAAGTATGTATCCTTATAGACCGCATGTTCAAGATTTAGTTTATTTGTCAGATCAATTAGAAAAGGAAGGACACACTTGTTACTTTTTATCTTGTGCAGCTTCTTTACCGACTTGTTATTATAATTTATTTAAAGGAAAAGAAAAATCTTTAACTCAATGCCTAAAATGCCAGCTTGGTGGAATAAAAACTTATAAGAATGAGAACGTTACATCATTAGATAAAAATATAAAAACCAAACTAGACAAAGAAGATATATCATATATATTAAAATCAACTATAGGAAGCTTAGGTAGAATTGAAAATGATAGTGAGTCCGAGAGTGTTCTTTCAAATGATACAAAAGAAAAGTTGGTTGAGTCTGTAGAAATTGTTTTAGGAAATGCGGAAAACTGGATAAAAGAGGAAAAGTTAGATGGTGTGTTATTGTTTAATGGGCGGTTAGACGTTACTCGTTCAGTGATGGTTGCTCTTAAGAAAAAAAACATTCCCTTCATATCTGTTGAAAACCATTTGAATGGTATAACCTTAAATTACAATGAGGATTGTTTATCTTTAAAATTTATTAATGCTATAAATAATAAATTTAAGGAAATTCCATTAAATAAAGAACAAGCTGAATTTGCGGGAAAAATTATCGGTGAAATGTTCTTGAAAAAGCAAAAGATTTGGAGAACTCACAACCTTGAAAGTATAGAGGCTAGTTGGCCTGTTAGAAACACTAATGATAAAACCAGAAAAAAAGTATTAATTACTCCAAGTAGTAAATTTGAATTTTTGGGGAATCAAGAATGGGAAGTGGAATGGACCAAGGATTATACTGAAGGTTACGAAAAAGTGATTAGATCATTAGGTGTTGACTTTGAAGATTGTGTTTTAAGATGTCATCCTTTTTGGAATGAAAGCTTAGGGAGTATTGGTAAAGGTGATAAATCAGAAAATCATTATAAAACATGGGCAAAATCAAAGGGTATTCATGTTATAGATAGTAAAGACAATACAAATACTTTAGATTTAATTAAAGAAGCGGATATTATTCTCGTTAATGGAGGAACTGCAGGAATTGAAGCAGCTCTCTTAGGAAAAACAGTTGTATCAATAGGTAAAAGCAGGTATTACAAAGCGGGGTTCACTACAAATGTGTTTAAAGAAGCGGATTTAAAAGAATGTTTATCTAGGATAAATAACCTAAATAAAAATCATATCCAAAAAAGAGCTGTTAGATACATTTATAATTATCACGGTAGGTTTGAGCAATTTCATGATTTAGTTAATAAAGAAACCACGCTCGAGAATGCTTATTTCTCATCGGATGTTGTCGCTGAAAAAATAATTAAAATTTTTAAGGATGGTAAGATAGAACCATATGATATTAGGGTGACAGAAGAAGTTAAGTATGAGGATGAATTAGTAAACTCTATTAATGAGAATAATTGGGATGAGTTGATCTCTCTTGGAATAAAAAATGATGAAGTAGATGATAAAAGATATGACATTAATAAGAGAGGAATTTATAGAATGGTAGATATAATAAGAGATAAATTACCAGCGGGGCATTATTGATGAATGATTTAACGGAAAATGGAAAGAAGAGGGATGTTTACTTTCTCATTTTTAAATTTTTTTTATTTATTCAGTTTATAATATTAATATTTGAGATAGTTCTTCCTGTGAAATCCGCTATAGGTAACTTTTCGCATAGGTTTTTAATAAACGTGTTATTCTTTTCAATTATATTCGTTGTTGCATTATTTACAAAGGATTTTTTTTACCACAAAAAGCGAACTAAAATTAATACTCAAAAAGTTAGGTTGTTATCGTTAAAAAAGCTATCGTTTCTAATTAATCTATCTACTAGTTTAGGATTTTTGGGAATAGCTATGCTTATAGTTGATAGAGTTATCCTTAAAGGTATCGATTATAGCCTTGGACTAAGACATGCACGCTATCAGTGGGAAAATGCTGTTTCTCCTTCTGTTTTTTCAGAAATAATTAGCATGTTAGGGAATATCTTAGTGCCAATGGCATTTATATCAATTTTGTTGCTATTCTTGTATTGGGAAGACTTAAAAACTATTAGAAGACTTAACAATTTAGTTATTTCTTCACTAAATGTATTACTATTTGCAGCAATGAATGGTTCACGTTCATTGATTTTTATTCAGGTTTTTTTATTGTTATGTATCTCTATATTAAGGAAATATAAAAATCGAAGCATAATACCTGCAAAGAGAAGAGGGAAAAGGTCAGATAAAAAATTTTATTTCTTCCTCTTAATAGCAATTCTTTATGTTATATCAGTATTCAATTCAAGTGCTGCATTAGGAGATTATAGCTCGAAGTATCTATTTGAAATTTTTTCAAATGATTTAGGTGGACAAGTTAAAGATGGGTATTATCTGTTTCTGAATAATATATTGAATGAAAATAGTATTATTTATTCTTTGTTTTCTGCAATAATCTACTTGATTCATAGTCAATGGACAACTGAAGCCATTTTGTTGTTGCCAACTAAGGAAGGAGATATATTCTTCTACTCAATACTCCACTTTTTAAATCAGTTAGGGATACTGAATGAAGCACCTATTGGATATCAGTATGCAGGCTTATTTATTTCTTTACCAGGTGCTATAATATATGACTTTGGATTTACGGGTTTAATTATTTTATCAATAATCTATGGTTTGTTATTAGGCATTGTAATTCTTCTAATTAAGAACCCTAATAACTCTGGAGGATTATCATTTGCGTTGATTTTATTTGTATTGTCATCAATATATGTTGCACCCTTTATTCCAGCACATGGTTTTATATATTTTAACTTTATAGTATTTGATGTGATTTTGTTACATTTTATTTCGAGAATATTCTTTGGGAAATCTACATGGTTACATTTAGATAGCAAATAGTCTTTGTTTGAATAGTAAGATTGAATAGATAATTTGATTTTAATGGAGGAATATATATGTTAAATAACAAAACAATTTTGGTAACTGGTGGAACGGGTTCATTTGGTAAGAAGTTTATTTCTAAAGTACTAGAACAAGACGTGAAAAAAGTAATTGTTTTCAGTCGTGATGAACTAAAGCAATATGAAATGGCCCAAGAGTTTACTGACCCTAGAATTAGATTTTTTATAGGTGATGTTAGAGATAAAGATCGTTTATACCGTGCTTTTGATGGAGTAGATATTGTCATACATGCAGCAGCATTAAAGCATGTGGGTGCATGTGAGTATAATCCTTTTGAAGCGGTTAAAACAAATATACATGGTGCCCAGAATATTATTGAGGCTGCTATTGATAGAGGAGTTCAACGTGTAATTGCATTAAGTACTGATAAGGCAGCAAGTCCAATTAACTTATATGGTGCGACTAAGTTAGCTTCAGATAAATTATTTGTTGCAGGAAATTCATATGCAGGTAATAAAGAAACAAGATTCTCGGTAGTACGTTATGGTAATGTAGTAGGAAGTCGTGGGAGTGTAGTACCTTTCTTTAAAAAACTTAAAGCACAAGGAGAGATTCAGCTTCCAATAACTGATGAACGCATGACACGTTTCTGGATTACTTTAGAGCAAGGTGTACAATTTGTAATTGACAATCTCCAAAGAATGAAGGGTGGGGAAATCTTCATACCAAAGATTCCTAGTATGAAGGTTGTAGATCTGGCTGAAGCGATTGCACCAGAATGTGAAATAAAAATAGTTGGAATTCGCCCTGGAGAAAAAATGCATGAGGCAATGATTAATGAAGATGATGCTCGCCAAACTCTAGAATATGACACTTACTATGTTATCCAACCAGAATTTCCTTGGTGGAGAGAAGAATTTTCAAACGGTGGTAAACCATTACCAGAAGGTTTTACCTATATAAGTGATGTAAATGACCATTGGTTAACTGTTGATGAACTAAGAGAATTAATTAAAGATTAATTATTATTTCTTCTATTTAAACATGAAAGGAAGTTTGTTTAATATGGGTAATAAAGCAATCAGAAACAGTTACTTACCATATGGGAGGCAATGGATTGATGAAGAAGATATTCAGTCCGTGGTAAATATATTAAAAGGTGACTATTTAACAACTGGACCAGCGGTTGGTGAGTTTGAGACAGCTGTTGCTTCTTACGTTGGATCGAAGTATGCTGTTGCATTTTCGAATGGAACAGCTGCCCTTCATGGTGCTTGCTTTGCTGCAGGTATTGGAGAAGGAGATGAAGTTATTACAACACCGATGACGTTTGCTGCTAGTTCTAATTGTGTTCTCTATCAAGGTGGTAAGCCAGTTTTTGCTGATATAGATTCCAAAACTTATAATATTGACCCCAAAAAGGTTGAAGAGTTAATTAATGAGAACACAAAAGCAATTATTCCTGTTCATTTCACTGGACAACCAGTTGCTATAGATGAAATTCACCAACTTGCTGAAGAACATAATTTGGTGATAATCGAAGATGCTGCACATGCCTTGGGTGCGACTTATAAAGGTAAAAAAATAGGTGCAATAAGTGATATGACAATGTTTAGCTTTCATCCGGTGAAACATATTACATCAGGAGAAGGTGGGATTATAACAACTAATAATGAAGAGTATTATCAAAAATTATTACAATTTAGATCCCATGGAATAACAAGAGAACCTGATACGTTGATTGAAAATCATGGTCCTTGGTATTATGAAATGCAGTTCTTAGGTTTTAATTATCGAATGACCGATATTCAAGCTGCTCTTGGTACTAGTCAATTGAAGAAGATTGAGATGTTTGTTGACCTAAGAAAGAAGTATGTATCAATATACAATGAGGCTTTTAAAGAGATAAATGAAGTTCAAACTCCATATCAGGATCAGTACGGGGCATCAAGCTGGCATCTATATATATTACGTTTAGATTTAGAAAAGCTTTTAGGGAATAGAAAAGAGATATTCGAAGCTTTACTTAATGAAAATATCGGTGTTAACGTACATTATATTCCTGTCCATCTTCTTCCATACTATTCACAATTAGGTTATCAACGAGGTATTTGCCCTGATGCAGAGAAGCTGTATGAGGAAATCATAACATTACCTCTTTTCCCTGCAATGACAGAAGAAGATGTAATGGATGTAATAGCAGCTGTAAATAAAGTAATAAATACTTATCGAAAGTAGGGTAATTACATGAAAATTGCAGCTATTATACAAGCAAGAATGGGTTCAACTAGACTTTCAGGAAAAGTAATGAAAGATATAAAGGGAAGAACTGTATTATCGCATGTTATAGAAAGAGTTAAACAATCTAATTTAATAGATGATATTATAATTGCTACAACAGTACAAGAGACAGATAATCTCATTGAAAACGAAGCAATTAAATGTGGTGCTAAGGTTTATAGAGGGAGCGAAGAAGACGTTCTAAGCCGTTACTATTTAGCAGCAAAAGAAAACAATATAGATATTATTGTAAGGATTACTTCTGATTGCCCTGTAATTGATGCAAATGTATTAGATAAAATTCTTAATTTCTATTTAGAAAAAAAATATGACATCGTAACAAATGCTGGATCAGATTTAAGTCAAAGAACATTTCCTAGGGGATTGGACACAGAAGTATTTTCTTTTAAAGTATTAGAAGAGGCATTTCATAATGGGAGAGAAAAATATCATAGAGAACATGTTACTCCTTATATTTACGAAATAAGTACTAAAATACACTACTTCAAAAATGATGTTAATTATTCTAATCATCGGTGGACATTAGATACAGAAGAGGATTTCGAACTAATAAGTGAAATATATAGTAGACTTTATAAAGGAACACATGATTTTTATCTTCAAGATATTATTGATTTATTTAACCAAGAACCGAAACTTTTTACAATCAATGCACATATTGAGCAAAAGAAAATCAATTAAACATAAGGATGAAAAGTATGAGGGCGTTAATTTTCACAGAAGGTGGCAGTCAAATAGGCTTAGGGCATATCTCAAGATGTAGCTCCTTATATGATGAATTGGCAGACAGAGAAATTGAAGTTGAATTCATTATTAATAGCGACACTAGTCAAATTGAAATAATAAAAAATAAGCAATACAAGGTAGTAAATTGGTTTTCAAAAGAGTTCTTAACAAACTATATTAAACAAAGTGACTATTGCATTGTTGACTCTTACTTGGCTAGTCAAGACTTATATCGAGTTATTTCAAGTCAATCCAAAAAGTCGCTATTTATTGATGATAATGGAAGGAGTGAATATCCAGAAGGTATTGTAGTTAACCCTTCTCTAAGTACTGAAGCAGTTAAGTATCCTATAAATGATACTAACTGCTATTTACTTGGACCCAAATATATCATTTTAAGAAGCCCCTTCATTCAAGTTAATAGAGAGAACATAAACATGGAAGTAAAAGAAGTACTAATAACACTAGGTGGATCTGACATACACAATTTAACTCCAAGTATCCTAAATCGACTGGGTAATAAAAACTCAGAAATTACTTTTAATGTAGTAATAGGAAGCGCATTTAATAATATTGGAGAAATAAAGTGTTTGTCCTCAAAGAACATAAAGTTTTATGAGAATGTCACAGCTAGGGAAATGAAATCTATTATGCTTAGATCTGATTTTGCCATAACGGCTGCAGGACAGACAATTTATGAATTGATAGCTACTCAAACACCTTTTATTCCAATAAAGGTAATAGACAACCAGCATCATAATATTTTAGCTTTAAAAGAACTTAATTTGATTGAGACAGCTCTTGAATACAAGGATACTTTCTTTAATGAAAAAATAATTTGTGAAACGGAAAAATTAATGGAATTTAGTACCCGGAGTGTATTGGTTGAGAAATATAAGGAAGTAATTGATGGATTTGGTAGTAAAAGAATTATTGATGCTTTATTATCAGGAGATGTTTTATGGAAGGAAATTACTTTTTAAGAGCCGTAAAAGATGAAGATATTTTATGTGTGTATCAACTTTCTAATGAGGATTATGTAAGAAAGTACTCAATAAATTCTGCAGAAATTGATTGGGAAGATCATAAGGTATGGTTTGAAAGTATTTTAAAGTCAGATAATGATGTGTTTTATGTGGTAACAGATAATACTGATAATTTTTTAGGACAATTGAGATATAAAATAGAAGATAAAATTGCAACAGTTAGTATTAGTTTGTGCAAATCAATTACTGGAAAAGGATTAAGTAAAGAATTAATTAAAATGAGTATAGGGAAAATTCGCAAGGAAAGAAGTGAATTAAAGAACATTGTAGCTTTTGTTTCAAGCGATAATACTGCATCAAATAAGCTGTTTGAAAGGGTAGGCTTTGTATTACAAGAAAGTAATAACTATCTATTGAAGTATGTTTACTCAATTAAATAAAGGTGGATTAAAATAAATGCTTATAGATAATTTCGACATAACTAAAAAAGTATTCGTAATTGCAGAGATGTCAGCTAACCATGGGCATGATATAAATATTGCGAAAGAAACAATAAAGGCTGCTAAAGAAGCTGGAGCTGATGCTATTAAACTGCAGACTTATACAGCAGATACTATAACGATTGATTGTAATAATGAATACTTTCAAGTAAAGCAAGGTACAATTTGGGATGGCAGAACTTTATATGATTTATATAAAGAGGCCTATACACCATGGGAATGGCATGAGGAACTAATGGCTTATGCCAAGGAACTTGATATAATCTGTTTCTCAAGTCCTTTTGATAAAACATCAGTTGATTTGCTAGAAAGTCTGAACGTTCCTGCTTATAAAATAGCTTCATTTGAAATAACAGATATTCCTTTAATAGAATATGTTGCATCTAAAAAGAAACCAATAATTATTTCAACTGGAATTGCAACTCTTAGCGAAATAGACGATGCTGTACAAGCATGTAGAAAAGTAGGAAATGATCAGATAATTTTATTAAAATGTACATCTGCATATCCAGCAAAAATTGAAGATGCAAACCTTAGCACAATGCAAAACCTAAGAGAAACATTTAATGTGGAAGCTGGCTTATCAGATCATACATTAGGTGTAACAGTTCCAGTTGTATCTGTAGCTTTAGGAGCAAAAGTAATTGAAAAACACTTTATTTTAGACAAGAGTATTGGTGGTCCAGATGCTAGCTTTTCTTTAGATAAGGAAGAATTTAAATTACTAGTTGATTCAGTTAGAGAAGCAGAGAAAGCAATAGGCTGTGTTGATTATGAACTTACAGATAAAAAGAAAAAAAGTAGGGAGTTTTCCCGTTCTTTATTTGTAGTAGAAGATGTAAAAGAAGGAGAAATATTCACTAAGAAGAATATTAGGTCTATTAGACCTGGATATGGCTTAAAACCGAAGTGCTATAATGAAATTATTGGTAAATTATCTAAAAAAGAAATTAAAAGAGGTACTCCATTAAAGTGGAGTCATATTGATTAAATTTAAAAAAATAATGAAAGTAAGTTGATAATGAAAAAAGTTGCGCTAATACTAATGGTATTAACAATTCTATCAAAAGTATTCGGTTTTTTAAGAGAAATAACACTAGCGTATATATATGGTACATCAAATATTAGTGATGCATACTTAATTTCTACTACTATTCCTAGAGTTATATTCGGTTTTGTAACAGTGGGAATAATATCTGCGTTTATTCCAATGTATAGTAAAATCTTTGAGAAAAATGGTGAAGATGAAGCTCGTAATTTTACAAACAACCTTATTAATACACTATTAATTGTTGTTACTATTATAGTATCTATTTCACTGTTATTTACCGAAGCAATTGTTAGTGTATTTGCTTCAGGTTTTGATATAGAGACATTTGATATGACAGTTAAATTTACAAGAATTTGTTTATTTGCTCTATACTTTCTTGTTGTTATATCAGTATTTACAGGGTATTTACAAAGTAAAAATAAATTTGTTATTCCTGCTCTAATAGGATTACCATTTAACATTGTTATAATAATATCACTTTTTATAAGTGTTAAATTAAATGTTTTAATTGCTCTTCCTATAGGGTTTGTTATTGCTATTTCAACTCAATTTTTATTTATGGTATATACTATACGAAAAGTAGGTTTTAAATATAAAAGAACAATAAACTTTAAGGATCAACATCTTAAAAAAATGTTTTTTATAGCTCTACCAGTTATTTTAGGTATATCAGTAAATCAAATTAATGTTTTAATAGATAGAACGTTAGCTTCTCAAATAGCTATTGGTGGTATCTCTGCATTAAATTATGCAAGTACGCTTAATGAGTTTGTTCAGGGGATATTTGTATTATCTATAGCAACAGTATTATATCCTTTAATATCAGCAATGGCAGTAAAAAATGATATGATCGGATTAAAAAATTCTTTGTCGGGAGCAATGACTGGTATTTTTATTACGGTTTTACCAATTACATTTATTACAATGACATTTGCTGTTGAAGTAGTTACGTTGTTATTTGGAAGAGGTGCATTCGACATAAATGCCATATCTATGACATCTTATGCCCTATTTTTTTATTCAATTGGTATGATAGGTTTTGGTTTACGTGAAGTATTATCACGGGTGTTTTATTCAATGCAAGATACAAGAACACCTATGATTAATGCGTCAATAGGTATGGCCTTAAATATAATTTTAAATATTTTTCTCTCAAGATATCTAGGAATTGGAGGGTTAGCTTTAGCAACAAGTATTGCTGCAATTTTTACTTCTTTACTAATGTTAGTTAGTTTAAGAAGAAAAATAGGTCCTTTTGGTATTAAGCGAATGACTAATTCATTTATAAAAATTCTTATAGCTTCCCTTATTATGTCTTTTGTGGCTAATAAAACGTTTAATTTTGCAAATGATATTTTAAGTCAGAGTTTTTCTTTATTATTAGCTGTTGTAGCTTCTGTGATTTCGTATTGTGTAATTATTTATTTCATGAAGGTAGATGATGTAGAAATTATAGTAAATGCATTAAAAAAGAAAATTACAAAAGTAAGGGGCTCTATATAACAAATTTTAATTAATATTTTACAATTGTTATTATAGTGTGGAAGTTTTTTGTCGATGCTTCTAAGGCAAAGAATGAGCTTGGTTGGACTGTCAAACGTGATATTTGTAGCAATGTGCTGTAACGGGTGTTGATGTGAGAAGAATTATAAAGATTAGTAAAAATAATAAGCCTGCTAAGTAGAGGGGTGAACTGTAACCCATAACGGACAGTCTAAAAAAGACACCAATAGCCTATGCAGCTAATAGATGACTCCGGTACTGATTAAGGGCACTGAAAAAGTCGGAACTTTCCACTGCCTTTATGCTTTATAATAAGGATATTAATATATAGGTGGTATTCAAATGATTTCAGGGGTAGCGGTGTCAGACACCATATATGGACAAAATTACTGTATTTTCCGCGGTGGATGGACACTATTCAGGAATCAAAATGAAAGTTTCGTATCCAGCGAAGAAATCTTCGTATCAGTTTGGTGTTTTTGTGTAAATAGTTTGATGGAAATGGTAACTAGAGTAGTAGAAAGAGAAATAGTGTTTGATATAATTGCAATAGCAACTATATAAGCAAGGTGGCGGCTGAACTCCCTGAAGAAAGGGGCTGAGGCTATGACGACATATCAAGCACTTAGTTTACAGGCGCAATTTAATTTCGTGCTAATAGCTGTGACTGCTAGAATAAAGTGAACAGTTTTTGCTTAATATTAATAAATCAGGAGAGCGAACATTTATTGTAAATGGACGGCCCTCCTGACTTATTATTTTTCTATTCGAGTGATTTTTGATGTGGGTGACGAATTAAAAATATTTCAACTTGATTTGTTGTTATTCTATAAAAAACTTTATAAGGATCTGATTTTTCCAATAGACACTAGTACGATTCGTAAGTCTACAGGCATTTTTTGAATGAGAACTTGCCGGCCAGGAATAAAGATTGAAAAATCTTGGTTCTTGAAGTAAAGTTGAATTGTATCTTTTAGGTGTGAGGCTATTGGTGGTAGCTCAATGCTACTTCTCCATCGATCTAATTGCACTAATGAGGTAATAGCTGATTTTCTCCAAACTATTTTCATGATTACCTCTCAAATATCTTTTTGATTTCTTCTTCTGTTAGTATAGGATTATTTCCATTTAATGCAGCTGTTAATTGCTTTTCTTCTTCAGGATCAGTAACTTCATAACAATCATCGTTACTAATATCCTCAACCTCCATTAATAAAAACTTTCTTTTGCCAATTTGGATGTATGAATGACCAGATTGAATTATCTTTTTTATGTCCTCATGTTCAATTCTTATAGGTTCCATTTACATCACCAACTTTAATTTATTTAACTTTATTCACTAGTGTTGCATAAATATTGTTGGAATTTTCAGTTTTAATGTTTTCTCTGCTTAGAGCCAAAAAAGGAAATACCTAACCAAAGGTGGT
>NZ_NISU01000004.1:0-60488 GCF_002335805.1 Bacillus sp. FJAT-45350
GTTCTACCCTGGCTACTGCTATAATAAGACCATATAAAAAAAGGTCAACCAGAAATATTTTCTTATCTGGTTAACCTTATAATACGAACGGGTGCGATAGCGAAATAACAGCTATCGCTTATCGTGCTAAACCAGCTAATAGTTTGTCAATATTTTTCTATAAAAATCTTAAAAACCACATGCTATACTAAAAATAGACATACCAAATAACCTTCCTATATTATTTTATTGGAAGGTTTTGTTCTATTTAGTTATATATAGAGTTTAGGCTATATCTTGGAAAGCACTCTTGCTATTTAATAGGGCGTAAATCCAGTGTAAGAGCTTATTAACACAAGCAATAACAGCTACTTTAAAAGGTTTTCCTTCCTCACGCTTTTTATCATAAAACGCACGTAATTTCTTATTACGAGGAATGATTTCATCACTCGTCTTCTTTTTGCGACAATCACGTATGGCACAGCGGACTGCCATATATAAGGCATGTCGAAGCCTACTTGACCCTCGCTTCGTAATTCGGTTTCTGGTAGCTGTAAACTTACCAGACTCGAATACACTAGGATCAACACCAGCGAAAGCTACAAGTTTCTTGGGATTATCAAATCGGTCTATCTCACCAATTTCAGAGATAATCGTTGCCGCGATCTTTTCTCCGATACCAGGGATAGATTTGATAATATTATATTCTTCAATTTCTTTGGCAAGGGCATCTATCTCTGACTCTAACTTTGATAGGTGCTCTTTATATTGAAGAATAATATTGATGAACATTCCAAGGCTTAAAATATGGCTTTGGTAAACAGTCTTTTCGAATGGATTACGTTTAGCCGCAGCTATAAGTTCATTCGCTTTTTCGTTTGCCCATCTTATTGAACGACTCTTACAAAGCTCACTTATCTTTTCAGTTAGTATCTCTTCATTCACGTTTAGAATATCTTCAGAAGATGGGAACTCTAATAAAGTTAAGAGCGACACCACTGAATATAAATCGCCAAAAACCCCTCTATACTCAGGGAATACTTGGTCAAGGATGGCTTGGAATTGTAATTTAGTTTGAATCAGTGTACCTGTAATATTTTCATGTTGTCTTGTTAGATTACGAAGGTTTAAGAGTTGAACTCCACGCTTTTTATAGGGTTCTAACTCTTCTTTGTAAAAGAGCTCGCAGAGGTGATAAGCATCAACCGCATCGGTCTTAACCTTCCTTAAACTCGAACTTTTCGCCTTATAGGAAATCAGTGGGTTAATGATAATCAACAAGTACCCACGTTCCTCTAAGTAATGAACCACTGGTGTTTGATAATGCCCTGTTGACTCTAAAATAATTGGTGGTTTTACACCCGATTGTTCTTTCACTTCCTCAAGAAATTCTCTAAGAGAAGCAAGCCCCTCCAAGGTATGACTTATTTTAAAACTCTTACGAAATGGATTCCCCTTATCAAGAAATGCTTGAACCTGACTTTCTCCCTTTGAAACATCCAGACCTATGACTGGATTCATTTTTAATCTCCCTCCTAAACTATTGATTTGCCAGTAACCCCTAATCCTCCATGCAGTATCACAGCTTCGCTTGTTATACGAGATCTAGGTCCCAACCAGCCTCAATCATGTTTCTACAAGTAGGGGGCGAACTGTTTAGCAGACGGGGTCAATGCCCCACGAGCAGTTACGTTCTACCCTGGCTACTGTTATAATAAGACCATATAAAATAAGGTCAACCAGAAATATTTTCTTATCTGGCTAACCTTATAATACGAACGAAGCAGTTTAGTAAATTTTATAGGGGGATTGGTATGTGGATATTAATACTAATTATTGTAATTGGCATGGGTACAATCATTGGGTATCTAAAAGAACAATCAAGTCAAAATAAAAGAATTATTGAGCTACTTGAAGATATAAAGGACAAATCATAATGATAAACATATGTATGATGTGAAGGAATAGGAGACTCTTTTTAAAGAATTTAGTGATTGATGTCTTATCAAAGTAACGCATAGCGTATTTACAATAAGAAGATACGCTTCTTTTCATTAACGAAGCAGGAATGTTGAACAATGAATGGATTTTCAAAGAGACTCGAATCAAATAATGAGATCTGAAAAAGTCCCGACGTCGTTAAAGTCGGGGAGGATAAAGTTATAGTGAGGTAATAATGTGGACTTTGTTTTTATGATGATTATGCTAATTTCTAATTTTATATTAATTGTTCTAACATCTTGGATTTTCTTGCCGTTTGTGTAGCAAGAGTAGAACAAGGAGTTGTCGAATATGAATTTCTAAAAGAAAAGCGTGAATGTATCACGCTTCATGAGTAATTTTTATAATGGTCGCATTGTTATAGATAGGAATAGAATTTTCTGTAGGGTTGTACCATTATTTTCAGAGGAATGTATCAACTAATTAGTTCCCAGAAATACTAGTCTTTGATTATCAAACCCATTAGGGATGCAAACTGAATAGCCTGATATGTTGATATTTTGCATCCCTTTAAATCATTTATTGAAACGGTTAGTGACTCAAAATTTGAGGAACTAATATCTATTCCTTTTAGTGATGTTTGTTCAAAGTTTGCTTCATTGAGATTACATAAATCGAATTCAACCTTTTTTAGTTTGCAGTCATAAAAATCTGCATTTTTTAATGAAACATTTTTAAATATAACTTTTTCAAGTTTAGAATTTCCGAATGTGCTCAAGTTTAATATCGAGTTTTCAAATTTAACATTACCAATGTAGGATTCCGGGAATTCACAACCGATTAATTTGCTGTTAATAAATTCTACCCTATGAATGGAAGAATTACTCATATTTACATTGGATAAATCACAGTTTTCAAAACGAACATCTGTAATATCAATATTACTAAAATCTGTATTCGTGAACCTGCAATTCTGTATCAATGCATTGTAAAGTCGTACTCTATCTACAGCTTCATTTGTAAAATCAGAATCGGTGATGTCACACATTTCAAGTGTTGAATCTTCTTCATTAAAAATATCGTTAAAATTCCTTGCAGTTAACTCTAGCGAAATATTAGGAATATTAATTTTCATACTATACCTTCTTTCGATTATTCGTTAGCTACTAGCAAAGATAGTATATCAGCAATAATGTGTTCATAATAATGCAAGGTGTCTTCAAATGAAAATTTTGAAAGGTGGATTTTTATGTATATTCCTTTACATTTTAAAGTCACAGATGAAACAACGGCATACGATATTATCAAAGAACATAGTTTTGCGATGCTTTTTTCGGGGCACAATGGAACGCCATTTGCAACTCATTTACCGTTAATTTTGAACAAGGAGAATACATACTTATATGGTCACTTTGCTCGTCCAAACCCTCAGTGGAAGGATATAAGAAATCAAACCGTTCTAGCTATTTTTCATGGTCCTCATTGTTATATCTCCCCATCGTGGTATGAAACGAATAAAGCAGTACCAACGTGGAATTACGTGACAGTCCATGTTTATGGAGAAGTCGAACTATTAGAGGATGAAAATGAGTTAATGGATTCCTTACACCAAATGGTATTGAAATATGAAGCTCCTGACAGTTCATATAGATTACAAGATGTAGATGCTGAGTTTCTTTCTGGTATGAACAAAGGAGTACAAGGTTTCAAAATAAAAATCAACAAGATAGAAGGGAAGGCTAAGTTAAGTCAAAATCATTCATTGCAGCGACAAGAGCTAGTTATTAATCAACTAGAACAAATTTCAAATACAGATGAGCAACAGATTTCTTCATTAATGAAGGAAAATCTAAAAAAGTAAATGTTTAATGTTATTGCAATCACAGGTGCCTATTGTTTGAATAAGAGCAACTAACAAATAATATTTTACTGCGCAGATAACCATTATGTTCAATAAAAGACAAGCTTGTTTATTTTATAATATGGAACGTTGGTTATATAAAAATCTTAAAGATAATTAACCAAGTGCTTTAACAGAACTAAAAATACAACCTGATACAATTAATCTATTATAGTTTTATGCATATAGTAACCCTACCAATAGATAAATAAAAGCCAATGATTACTCATTGAGTAATCATTGGCTAGCAACAGCTTATATATTTAAAAGCGGAGATAAATATTAAGCAGTTTTCAACTTATCACTTGAAACATAATTCTTTTCTTCTTTTTTGAAGATTGCTTGTTTGATATATGGTAACACCCAACGGTCACCACCAAAGCGTCCTGCGTTCGCTCCAGCTGCTAAAATGAACATTGAGAATAACACCATCCATGGGTTAGTAGAAACAGTTCCAGCAAACATAAAGGCAAAGTTCATCATGACTCCAAAGAATGCGGCTGCACTAGTAAATACTCCTAAAATAAGTCCTAAACCTACAAGCACTTCGCCCCATGCCACCATAAAGCTAAACAATTCGGCATTCGGTAAAGCGAATCTCTCTAAGAACGCCACATAAGTCGGGTACACTAATTGCTCACCTGACATAACAGGATTTGCAATTGAGCCATTCAGGTAGCCACCAGCATTAAAGTCTCCCATAACCTTGCCAATTCCTGCTGATAACCACATCCAACCTATATATAATCGTAAGAACGTTAAAATCCCAGCTGCTATTTTATTAGTACGTAAGAATTGTCCAAACATTGTAATTCCTCCTTGTTAGGTATCTTTTGAGTTTAAGTTTCCTAGTCGCGACAAGTGAGGTTTTCTTATGTGAATAATTTCACAAACTTATTGTAACCCGTATTCTCGCATCTGTCTATAGACTTCACAACTCAGACATACAATGGTATGTCAACACTAAACTGGACAAATAATTAAAGGTGTACTGACTTGAATTCGATAGGTGTAACATAATCTAGTGAACCATGGATACGAACATGGTTATACCAATGAACATAATCAAAAAGTTCAAGGTCAAGTTCGGGTTGGTTAGAGAATACTCTACCATTCACAAACTCAGTTTTAATAACTTTAAAGGTTGCCTCCGCTACAGCGTTGTCATAGGGGGTTCCTTTGTTGCTTAAAGAACGTTCAATTCCAAAGGTTTTTAGTGCTTCATCAATAAGTTTGTTCTTAAATTCACTGCCCCGATCCGTGTGAAATAATTCAAGACGATGAAGGTTGTATGGAACTTTTGCGAAGGCACGCTGAACTAAGGCTGCGTCTTTTTGAGGACCAGCACTATATCCAATAATTTCACGGTTATATAAATCTACTAAAATACAGATGTAATGCCACTTTTGCTGAACTCGAACGTAAGTCAAGTCACTCACTACGACTTTGAGTTCTTTTTCTTGGTTAAATTCTCGATTTAAGGCATTGCCGATAGGAGATTCATTACACTTTGTTTTCGATGGTTTAAACTGAGCCACTGTGTATTTGGATACCAGTCCTTGTTCCTTCATAATCCGACTAATACGCCGACGAGAGACTTGCAACCCTTGCTTTTCTAGTTCTTTCTTTAATTTACGTTGTCCATAAATTTGGCGGCTTCTATTGAAAAGGTCAACGATGAGCTTCGTTACCTCTTCGTCAGGGTTCTCTCGTTTCTTTGCTTCATAATAATACGTACTTCGAGGAAGTTGTAGGACGTTACACATTGCTGATACCGAGTATTTGTGAAGGTTATTACGGATCACATCTACTTTCGTCCCATGATCAGCGCGGCTTGCTTTAAAATGTCATTTTCCATAGCGAGGCGTTGGTTTTCTTTTCGAAGTCGAAGTAGTTCTTCTTGTTCTGGCGTTCGATTGTCCTTTTCTTCAAAGGAACCACTTGCCTGGTTTTGTTGAACCCATTTGTCAAAGGAAGAAGCCGTCAATTCGTATTCTTTAATAATTTCCGAACGAGGTTTACCAGAAGCATATAATTGGACGATTTGTTCTTTGAATTCTTTCGTAAATGATCGGCGCTTACGTTTTGTCATAGTCTCGTCTCCTTCGAGTAATTTGACTCAAGTGTATAGCACCTTAACAAACCTGTCCAACTTAGTGTAGCCTATCCAACAAATGGAAAAACAAAGTAGTCTACTCACCGCTCGACTCATCGCTCCCATTCAAAGAAGAATAATCTTAGAAGAAGCGAACTGTCTCACTGGAAGCAAGACCACACGCAGCAGTTACTAGAGTAGATTCATGAAGCGATGCTCCGGCCAAGTCTCCACAGCACCATCACTCCGCTCGGCCTGTTCCCCTTGACCTCGTAGAGTTGGCGTCGAAGGGTCTACTTTCTCTCGAAGGAAGGGGCTTGGTTCTTTGTGTTGCTGCAAGGTATATAACAAGAAGTAATGCAACACAAACAGAGGGAAACACTCCGTACATCCCCCTCTGACCATATCGCTTCGTTGTCTTAGATTTACTAATCTTATCTTGTCTATTACTCATAATCTGACCCTACAACGCCAAAAAATATGCTAGCGTCTTACGCTAACATAATGATAGATGAAATTTTCTTCATAAAATTACATAATTCTTCTAAATTTAGTCGAATTATAGGTAATTATATTATATAATTAGATTATATAGAATTTTCTTAGAATATCTCTTTCTTAGCCTCACTTACTGCAAATCACTACAACTTTGTCACTCATAATTGTATTTTGCTTTTCTAGCATTATAGATACAAAATAGAAAAAAATAAAAAACAATACTAAAAAAACAAAAAAAGAGCCCTTCTTTACCGCAAATAAAGAAGGACTAAAAATTGAAGGAATCGTATCGATCCCTCATTAACTTATAACTTAATACTACCATATAGGTGCGATCCCTTCTACATTGGGGGATGTAAATATGCAAAACATGTCAAATGCACTACCTATTCGCACAACACTAGATAAAGCGAAAGAGCATGTCCTATTTCACCATCATGAGGCTGATGGTTGGATAACTCTAGCAAAAAAATGTAAGAAAGGTAGTTGGAGACAGTATCACTATAAACCAGAAGAACTGTCTTCCGTTTTAAAAGAGTGGGAGGGAGAAGACGTATTCTTTTCACAAAACTCATTTTTCAAACCACAACGTCGATTAGAGAATATAAGGCAACTCCGCTCCATATATGTCGATATTGATTGTCACCAACTAGATTTTGATCCTGAATGGGTATATGGGAAGCTAACCTTAGAGGTATTTGGTACAACGCTTCCCTATCCTAACCACGTAATTTTTTCAGGAAGAGGGCTCGTTTGTGTTTGGTTAATCGAGCCCGTACCTAAACGAGCATTACCACTATGGCAAGCAGTACAATCTTACTTTTTCGAACAGCTAAAATATGTAGGCGCTGATCCAATGTCTACTGATGCTACAAGGGTATTTAGGATTGCTGGCACTAGGAATTCCAAGAATGGAAGAGAAGTAAGATTACATATTTGTCATGATCATCGTTCAACATTACGTGAACTACAAGAAGAATATTTACCTGAATTATTATCACCAAATAGAACTTCTAAAGAAGCCAAGGTCTATTGTCTTACCAACTTATACAATCTCCACTATAATCGGTTACTAGATATTGAGAAGCTTGCAGAACTAAGAAATTATGATATGAAAGGGTATCGAGAACTCTTTTGCTTTTTGTATCGTTACTGGAGCTGCTGTTTTACTCAAGACACTAACGAATCTTTAAAAAGAACTCTCGAAATTAATCTAGCATTTACATCTCCATTACCAGAAAAAGAAGTAGTAAGGGCAACTCTAAGTGCAGAAAAAGCATGGCAAGCACGCCATGATGAAACTGCTAATATAATTGCATTTGAAAAAGGCTATCCAGGAGCTGGATACAATCTAAAAAATACAACAATTATTGAATGGTTTAATATAACTTCTGAAGAACAACAACACCTAAAGACCATTATCGATAATGAAGAAAAGCAAAGAAGAAAGAAACAACGTGATAAAGAGTACCAAGAAAATAATCGCCGAAATAGGGGTGACTTAGAGCGTGAAGTGTATTTGAAGAATCGTAGTGATAAAGCGCATGAACATTTACATACTCTTCGTGAATTACTAGCCCAAAACCCTACCATAACTAAGAGGGTTTTAGCATCTATTTTAGGGCTCTCAATACCACGAATCAAACAACTAAAACAGTCATTAAAACTAAAATACGAACATTTGTAGGGGGGATAATGGTTCGTCGCCCTTATATTATGGGCGTAGCCTGCTTGCTAAAAAAGGTACATAGATTAGTTAAAAAAGAAGTTGTTATGTTTGTTTTTGTGAGAACTATAGCCTCGTCGCGAGGTCAGCGATACAAGCGATAGCGCGTCAGGCTCTTGACCTTAAAATGAAGGTCCTATATTTGATGAACGCTTACCTTATTCCATCTAGCTTGCCAATTCTTTTTAAGAATCCGTTCATTATAGATAGGTAAAAGATTTTCATTATTCAAAAAATATGTTGTCGGTTTAACTATTAAATTAACAACATCACTAATACCATAAGGAGCTATTAAAATAACCTTGTTTCTTTTATCTAACTTTACTCCTAATGCTGTTGCTGTTTCTGGAAACTTTGAAATTGCATCAACAGAAGAAAAGTAAGGTTCAACATTATTTCTAAGGTGCATCCTGGCTTCATTCTTAACAGACCAAGGAATATTCGGTAAAAGAGATTTTAGTTTTTCTTCAAATTTCTTTTCTTCTAATTCATTTATTTTTGTTGTATCAAAATAGATTACATCAATATCTGGAATCGGTGTTCTTACACTAAATCTATGTAAAACATCCCAAATTTTTGTTCTAACAAAACCTGCACAAACCCACCAATCTGGTAAATTTAAAGATTTGGTAGTTTTTAATATGTCCATCATCCATTCATCTTCTTCTATAAGGGTAATGATGTCAGCCTCATTCAACACAATAAATAAACTCCTTTTAAGCTGTGTAATATTTAAATTTCTTTTTTCCTTGACCTTATTTCTTCTTAAAGTAACAGAGGGGCTTTAATACTTGAAGAAGCGGTAGCTAGTATGTAATATATTCTGCCTGATACGTTCCTCGGAATACATATCAATTAACTCTCTAGCCTTATCTGGTCTTATGCCTAATCGTATTAATAAAGAATAACTATCGTTTTCCTCAATTGAGAATGTCCGTTCTTTTAGCGATTGATATTGTTTTAACAATTCATATACCCTTAAGGAATAGCCACTTCGTTGACGCAGAACATTTCGTAACTTAAATGGTGTAAACTGCTTTTTCCATTCTAATAGAAAAGGACGTAGCGTCCCTCTACTAGTGATTGTTATCTCTCAAAACTACTATTCTATCAATGTTTTTTAAACGTATTTCGCATACGATTTTAGAAAAGGCTACGTACATATAAAATTTCACATACCGTATTTGTTTAATAAATATCATAAATAAAAATTAAGCTAGTGTAATTACATCACTTATTTAAGTTTACTTACTCCTAAACTGTGTTGCCACTCTAAACGCCCATAAATGTACCTACTTGGGGTACCGTCAGGAAAATGCGGATTTACAACGTTAAGCCCATTTTCAAAACGATTCCCCTGTTTTTAACAACGTTAAGAAAGTTTTAGTGGTCTTAAAGAATCTAATGAGACCATTTTCTCCGAATTAAAATGGTATTCTCCTAGTAAATTAATATGTTCCCAGCCTAAAGGTGACATATGGTGCAATAAGTCTTCATTAAAACTACCTGTCTGTTTTTGATATTCAACTACTTTGGTCAGATGTAGAGTATTCCAGATACTGATGGCATTGATAATTATGTTTAAAGCACTGGCTCTTTGAAGCTGATGCTGTATGGTTCGTTCCCTAAGTTCTCCTTGTTTTCCGAAGAAAATAGCTCTTGCCAATCCATTCATGGCTTCTCCTTTATTCAATCCTCTTTGTATTTTTCTTCTTAAAGATTCGTCCGAAATGTAATTAAGAATAAAGATCGTTTTTTCTATTCGTCCCATTTCGCGTAAAGCTGTAGCTAAGCTGTTTTGTCTTGAATAAGAACCTAATTTCCCCATAATTAGGGATGCTGAGACTGTTCCTTCTCTTATTGAATGAGCCAATCTCAAAACATCCTCATAATTTTCTTTAATGACCTTTGTATTTATTTGTCCACGTAAAATAGCTTCTAGTTTTGGATACTCACTTGCTTTATCTATTGTAAATAATTTTGAGTCCGATAGATCTCTTATCCTTGGAGCAAACTTAAATCCTAATAAATGGGTCAATCCGAATATTTGGTCTGTGTAACCGGCTGTGTCTGTATAATGCTCTTCTATATTTAAATCCGTTTCATGATGTAATAAACCATCCAAAACATGAATTGCATCCCTTGAATTTGTATGAATAATCTTTGTGTAATAAGAAGAGAATTGGTCACTCGTAAATCGATAGATGGTGGCTCCTTTTCCAGTTCCGTAATGTGGATTTGAATCTGCATGTAGTGACGAAACACCTAGCTGCATTCTCATACCATCTGACGAGGATGTTGTACCGTCGCCCCAATAGGAAGACAATTGTAATTTATGATGAAAATTTACTAATACGGCTTGGGCTTTATTCATTGCGTCTTCATACATGCGCCATTGAGACACATTGGCTAGTTGCTTATATGTAAATCCGGGTGTTGCTTCAGCCATCTTGCTCAATCCAATATTCATTCCCATCCCTAAAAGGGCAGCCAAGATAATGATTGTTTCTTCTTTATCTGGTTTTCGATTATTAGAAGCATGTGTAAATTGCTCATGAAATTCTGTTATATGGGCAACATCCATGAGTAAATCGGTTAATTTTATTCTTGGGAGCATCTGATAAAGGCTTGCACTAAATTTCTTTGCTTCTTCTGGTACATCTTTTTCTAGCCGTGAAATTGATAGTTTTCCTTTTTCAAGAGAAACTCCATCTAACTTGTTGGTATTGGCAGATAACCACTTTAACCTTTCATTAAGACTGCTTGTTCTCTCTATCATATAATCTTCGAATGATAAACTAACTGATAATCTCGTATCCTCCTTCGTTTGGTTCCATGTATCTTCTGAAAACAAGTATTCCTCAAAATCCCTATATTGTCTGCTGCCTACAATGGAGACATCACCAGCCCGAACATGCTCCCGAAGTTCTGTTAAAACAGCCATTTCATAGTAATGACGATTGATTGTTGTACCATCATCCTCGTATAAATGCTTTTTCCAACGTTTTGAAATAAAATCCACAGGCGAGTCATCAGGCACTTTTCGCTTTCCAGATTCGTTTATTCCACGGATAATCTCAACAGCTTGTAAAAGTGGTTCATTTGCCTTTGTAGAATGAAATTCCAATACCCTTAGTAGCGTTGGCGTATATTTTCTAAGTGAATAAAACCGTTTTTGCAATAAGTCTAAATAATCATAGTCGGCAGGACGTGCAAGCTCTTGAGCTTCTTCCACCGAAGAGACAAAGGAATTCCATTCAATAACGGATTCTAAAACCTCGAAAACGTCTAATTTTTCCTGTTTTGCTTTGATTAAAGCTTGTCCGATGTTCGTAAAGTGTAAAACCTTCTCATTCAACTTTTTCCCGTTTTGTTTTTGAATTTCCTCTTGAGCCTTACGACCTTTTGATAACAGACTTAGTATTTGTCTATCATGAATTTCAAAAGCTTTATCTGTTAACTCCTGAGTAAGTTGTAATAAAAAGACGGTTAATATTGAATAACGCTTATTTTCCTGAAAATCACGAAAAGCATAAGGCTCATATCTTGAGCCTAAACGGGATAGCTGTAACATTCGATTGCGATGCAAATGACTAATGCTTACTGTTTCTAATTCCATTCCTCTTATGTATTCAAGTCTTTCTATCACTTTTAGAAATGTTTCAGGTGAAGGGTGAGCCGGCGGTTCCTTTAACCAACCCAATATTGTTTTATTGGATTCAGATGGATGCTGCGAAGTAATGATCTCTTCAAGTTTTTCTTTTTGGTTATTTGTTAGAGATTGACTAACCGTATTAAATAGCTTCTTTTCAGCCATTGCCCTTGCCTCCCACACCATTCTCTCAAGTGTAGTAATAGCAGGTAGTATGATTTTGTTTTTTCTTAGAAAATCTATGCATTCATGTAGTAGATGAATGGCATCACCATTTTCAAATGCTAATTGATGAAGATGCTTAAATGTCATTCGATATTCTTTTAGAGTAAAAGTTAAAAAGTCATATTCACTTCGAATTTCCTTTAAATGATCCCAAAGTGTATTTTCTCTTTGGGGATAAAGACTAAGCGAAGATGGAGTAGCACCGATTTGCTTCGATATATAGTGTATGACTGAATCCGGAATGCTTTTGATATGGGTGTATGGCCAACTCGGATACCGAAGAATGGCTAATTGAACGGCGAACCCTAAACGGTTTTCTTCTCTTCTCCTTTTATTTATAATTTCTAAATCCCGTTTGGAAAAAGTGTAGTGTGTTCCCAGAACCCACTCATCTTCAGGAATTTGCATAAGGGCCTGTCGCTGTTCCGATGTAAGCAATTCTCTACCTCTCGCAACTTTCATACAGCATCATCTCATTTCTGTAATTATTCAGTTAATTAGTTCAATTATATATCAATAGAGTGTACTCTATTGATACAAGCGTAGTAGACTGATAGAATTACAGATAAGAGTGTCTCATAAGACTTGTCTCGAAAATGAGGTGAAAAAATGAGGAAAATTGGATATGTTCGAGTAAGTTCTGTAGGTCAAAATCCTGCCCGACAAATTCAGCAATTAAAAGAAATTGGGATGGATATTATATATGAAGAAAAAATATCTGGTGCAACAAAGGAACGAGAACAATTGCAAAAAATGCTTGGGGATATACAGGAAGGTGACACCATTTATATTACCGATTTAACAAGAATCACTCGTAGCACACAAGATTTGTTTGAATTGATTGAAATCATACGAAATAAAAATGCTAACCTAAAGTCACTTAAAGATACATGGATCGACTTGTCAGAAGAAAATCCTTACAGCCAATTCTTAATTACTGTCATGGCTGGCGTTAACCAATTAGAAAGAGACCTTATTCGTATGCGTCAACGGGAAGGTATTGAACTAGCAAAAATAGAAGGAAAGTTTAAAGGACGATTAAAAAAATATCATAAGAACCATGCAGGGATGAACTATGCAATAAAGTTGTATAATGAGGGGAATATGACAGTAAATCAAATATGTGAGATCACAAATGTATCTAGGGCTTCACTATATAGAAAATTAACAGAAGAGAAAAATTAACACGATAATCACAACACATTGTGAATTGTTTCACTTATACTAACGAGAGTTTAGCACAACAAGAGGAAAAATAATCATCGAAGACAAGCATATACATTACACTATAAGGATAATTATTGAGGTGGTTTTAATGTATAAAATAGTAGTCTTATTTATTTTGATTCTAGTTGTAACAGGGTGCCAAATTTCAGAAAGTAAATATCCAGAAATTAAACATATAACTACGAATAACCAAGAGGTTGAAAACTATAAAAATTACTTAGGTGCTGTTGATGTTGATGAATTATCTAAAGTTTTATTAAAAGAGCATGACATTGTATTAATGTCTTATATACCTCTTTTACCAATAAAAGTGAATATGGATATTAGGAAGCTTGGAGAATTTGAAACAAAGCTAACAAGTCAAGAAAAAGAAGGAATTCGTGAAACAATAACTAATTTTATTGGATTACATGAAGTTACGGTAGAGCTAGAACAGTTTACAATTAAGGAAAACTCTAATATTACAGGTGAAATTTTAGATATAGACTATGATAAAAATAAAATACTAATCGTAGAAGTACCAACTAATAATAAATTTGTTTGGATAACACCAACAGATGATGCTTTTTTAAGTTATAAGGGAATAGAAAAACCGTTTTCTTTTAAAGAGATTGAGATAGGGCAAAGAGTATCTGTTTGGTATGTCGGACCAAAAGTTCTAACAAATCCAGGTAAGGGTACAGCATTAAAAATAATAATTGAGTAACGGGAGCGTATCTAAAGTTAGCAAATTGTATAACTAAAGAGCAGAAGAGTTTAAGAAAAGAAATTCGTACAATTAGAAATAGTAAAGATAATTACCTAAGAGAATAATATATCCACTTTTTTAAGAGGTAATAGGTGCAGGGGGAATTTAATGATTAGAGATATAATTAAGAACAATATGCCTTTATTTATTGGATTGATTGGCGCTTTCCTCATAGTTTCGATTAGTTATAACATCTATCAAGCTGTTCAAGTGCAAGAATATAAGAAAACGATTGTTCATTATGGTATGTCAACACTAAACTGGACAAATAATTAAAGGTGTACTGACTTGAATTCGATAGGTGTAACATAATCTAGTGAACCATGGATACGAACATGGTTATACCAATGAACATAATCAAAAAGTTCAAGGTCAAGTTCGGGTTGGTTAGAGAATACTCTACCATTCACAAACTCAGTTTTAATAACTTTAAAGGTTGCCTCCGCTACAGCGTTGTCATAGGGGGTTCCTTTGTTGCTTAAAGAACGTTCAATTCCAAAGGTTTTTAGTGCTTCATCAATAAGTTTGTTCTTAAATTCACTGCCCCGATCCGTGTGAAATAATTCAAGACGATGAAGGTTGTATGGAACTTTTGCGAAGGCACGCTGAACTAAGGCTGCGTCTTTTTGAGGACCAGCACTATATCCAATAATTTCACGGTTATATAAATCTACTAAAATACAGATGTAATGCCACTTTTGCTGAACTCGAACGTAAGTCAAGTCACTCACTACGACTTTGAGTTCTTTTTCTTGGTTAAATTCTCGATTTAAGGCATTGCCGATAGGAGATTCATTACACTTTGTTTTCGATGGTTTAAACTGAGCCACTGTGTATTTGGATACCAGTCCTTGTTCCTTCATAATCCGACTAATACGCCGACGAGAGACTTGCAACCCTTGCTTTTCTAGTTCTTTCTTTAATTTACGTTGTCCATAAATTTGGCGGCTTCTATTGAAAAGGTCAACGATGAGCTTCGTTACCTCTTCGTCAGGGTTCTCTCGTTTCTTTGCTTCATAATAATACGTACTTCGAGGAAGTTGTAGGACGTTACACATTGCTGATACCGAGTATTTGTGAAGGTTATTACGGATCACATCTACTTTCGTCCCATGATCAGCGCGGCTTGCTTTAAAATGTCATTTTCCATAGCGAGGCGTTGGTTTTCTTTTCGAAGTCGAAGTAGTTCTTCTTGTTCTGGCGTTCGATTGTCCTTTTCTTCAAAGGAACCACTTGCCTGGTTTTGTTGAACCCATTTGTCAAAGGAAGAAGCCGTCAATTCGTATTCTTTAATAATTTCCGAACGAGGTTTACCAGAAGCATATAATTGGACGATTTGTTCTTTGAATTCTTTCGTAAATGATCGGCGCTTACGTTTTGTCATAGTCTCGTCTCCTTCGAGTAATTTGACTCAAGTGTATAGCACCTTAACAAACCTGTCCAACTTAGTGTAGCCTATCCATTATGAAGAAAATAAACTAGGAATGTATTACCTATTATTAGATTCAGGGGAGTCAGAAAAACTCCACCAAGAGATGAATAATTTAATCAAAAAAATGAATTCAAATGTGTTAAGTGATAAAGATATTAAAGAGTTTCATAATACGATATATTCATTTTATGAATTTTTATTTGTATTGAATTTATTAAACCCATACGGTGAGTACCAGAATAGTATAAGGTTAGCCGCTTTTACTGAAGCGCCATTTCGCTTTCACTTCTATGGTACCGACCAAGTGGCAAGTCATTCAATGATTAATGATATCCGTTCTTTGTTTCACAATAATATAAATCAACTTTATGTAAGTGAAGAACTTGAACAGTTAAAAAAGTACATAGAAAATATTGATATGCAGTTATATCAATTTAGGAATACATTTCTTTCAAGGGATTACTTATACCGAGAGAAGACTAGAGAAAGTATGGAAGAGTTTAATCACCTATTCTATAACGAGATTAAACATTTACATGATGCAATAGATTATGACTGACAACGGGCAGGACTATACTTAGTTATAACCTATATCTTTGACATTTTGGTACCAGTCACTGAAGGATAATGGTTGTAGGTTATTTAACGGGAGCTTAGCTTAACAAGCCAAATGAAAAAATCGGTTCCTAAACATTTTGTAAGGAACCGATTTTTCTATGCTTTTATTTGCTTAACGTTGTAAATCCGCATTTTCCTGACGCTACCCCTACTTGTATTTATTTTTGATATGCTAAGTTTTTTTGTCAATAATCCACTAGTTTGGTCGAAATGCTTTATTTTTAGGATTGATCTTTGCATAATGATTAAGTAAAAAACAAACTGACTAGTCGGTTGGAAATTTATAGGGGAGTCGAGTTATAAAAATGTCTGACATTCATGATTTATTGTTAGTTGAAAGTTACGAAAAAGCAGTAAAGTTAAGCCAGATAGATAAATATTTTATTTTATTACTCAAAAAGGAATTGGAGAGAAGAGGAATTCAGTTATAGTATATATTTCACTTTTAAGCCTCAGCTTCTTTGCTGGGGTTTTTATTTATTAAAACTAGTAGAATTCAGAGGAAGAAAAATAAATACCTATATAGAAGAAACGTTTATTCGAATATTCATTGTTTTATTGGTTTCTGAATATCCAACTTGGCATGCCTATAAATACTTGTTAAAATATATATCTATTGAAGGAATATACCAAGAAACGTAGAATCCTATAAAAGAAGAAACGTTTATTCGAATATTGGAGGTCATTTTATGGCAATTACGATAACGATGGGAATTCAGAAGGGCGGATGTGGTAAGAGTACTACTACTGGGGCTCTAGCTCATCTGTTAAGTCGAGATGGGTATCGAGTGTTGGCTGTAGATCTAGACTCTCAAGGAAACTTGACCGAACTTCTTGCTCAGCAACCCTCAAATGAATTTGTTAATCGTTCGGTCCTTGAAGCGATGCAAGAGAATGATGCAGCAAAGTACATTTACTCTATTAATGAAAATATAGACTTGCTACCGGCTAATAACTTCCTTGCAACATTCCAGCGTTGGTTATATACGGGGAAAACCTATAGTGGTGATTATTTACCTTATTCGGGGAATCCTAGTCTTGTATTAGATAAGGTATTAGAGCCGCTTCAAGATCAGTATGATTATATAGTTGTAGATACTGCACCAAGTTTAAGTGAGCAGACAACGAATGCACTTTGCATCAGCGATTACGTTGTTGTAATGTATGAATGCTCGAATTGGTGCTACTCAGCAATCCCTAACTTTTTAGACTCAGTATATGTAGCACAGGAATTAAGTAAACATGATTTACAGATAGCTGGAATTCTAAGAACAATGAATGATGTTCGTCGCAGTGATGCAAAGGCATTCAACGAAATGATCGAAGAAGACTACCCAGAGCTTGTATTCAAAACAGTGATTACAAGAAAAGCTCCAACAGGGAGACTTTCACTCTATGGATTTGAAGACAATAGTGAATTAAGGCAAGCGTTAGATCAATATGAAAGCTTTTATAAGGAGTTGTTAGAACGTGTCAAGAATTGATGATATTAAAAATCGAAAAAGACAACAAAAACAAGTCTCACCATCACATGCATTATCAGAACCAATAAACGAAGAAAACAACGTTGTTAGAAAGGAAGAAAGGAATATGACAACAAAAGAAGAAACGAAAGTTGAAAGAAAGCGTGTGTCATTCGATATTAGAACCGACTTACATAAAGAACTAAAGATGCAATCGCTGATTCAGGAGAAGAATATTTATATATTGATTGAAGAAGCGTTGGAGGAGTATTTAAAGAAAGATTAATAGGAATTAAAGAGAAACTTGTATTAAATAGTTTTCAAAGTAAGCATAAGCTATCTACAACTATTATAGAAACAACATTGAACAGGAACAATTGTGATATATTATTGATTCATAATTTAAAAGCTGTATTAGGAGTGAGTCTATAATGTCAAAAAAAATGAAAAGTATCCTTACGCATGTTGCAATAACCTCAGCACTTGATGCAGCTGTACAAAAAGCAGACGAGTTAGGAATAAAAGTCTGTATAGCTATTGTTGATGATGGAGGAAACCTTAAAGGTTTTATTAAAATGGACGGTGCAAATTTAATACCTAGCCAAATTGCACAAGATAAAGCCTACACAGCTGCTGGTTTTGGACTACCGACATCTGATTGGTATCCAAAAATTAAAGACAAACCAGCTTTGTTACATGGGATTGTTCATACTGATCGAATGACTATTTACGGTGGAGGCCTACCCATTTACATAGAAGAAGATTTAGTTGGTGGAGTAGGTGTTTCAGGAGGAACAGGCGAGCAAGATATTATGTGTGCCGAAGCAGCACTAAATATACTGTTAAACGATAAATAAAATATAGAATTATTTGTTTACTAAAAACATCTGTTTGTTGCGGAGAGTTCTTTCTGCAGAAAACAGATGTTTTTTTGTTTTAGAAAAGCATGTTTTCAAAAGTTTGAAGTATGTCTAAGCATTTGAAACAACAGCTATCCTACGTTCAAATAACAGTCAAATAAAAGCTTTATGAGTGATAGTTAGAAAGTACGTACTAATTTTGTCAGATTAAATTACAGGAATTTTTAGAAATTTTAAAAAGTTCTATTGACTTTACCTTTGCAACATATTTACAATGTAAATTATAAAAACGTAGTTTTATATAAAAAACAAGGAAAGGGGTTGCAAAGGTAATTTACTATTTTATTGCTAACTGTCTAGCAAATTGGTTGGTAAAAATCACCTGATGTAAGCGCTTACTTTATATTATCTTACAATGTAAAAAAAATTACTCAATGAATGGAGTTGTAAACATGAAAAATAACTTATTACTTTGCTGTATTACGGCATTACTAGCTATTATTTTAATTGGTTGCTCAAGTTCTGGTTCAAGTTCAAGTTCTAGTGAATCAACCGGAGGCAGTGAAACTTCTGAAGAGAACAGTCCTGTAGAAATTCGATTTGGAGGTGGCTACGCTGCTGAGGAACCGTTTTGGTTACTTGAAATTGCCGATGATACTTTAGCTCCAAATTTAGGTAAAACGTACACATTAGATGTTTCACAGTTTAGAGCAAATGCGGATCGTTTAAACGCTTACCAAGCCGGTCAACTAGATGGGGGTTCGTTAGGTCAAGCCGCTTCTATGATTGCTAGTGAACAAGGCGTTGAAATGAAAGTAGTAGCAGGTCTTACAAAAGATACACCAAATGAAGGATTTAATAATGCTTTCATGGCTTTAGCTGATTCAGATATTAATAGTGTTGAAGACTTGAAAGGAAAAACAATTGGTTTATCTGACTTTAGAGCACCAGCAGATTTCTGGGCTAGAAATGCACTTCGTTCTGCTGGGTTAGAACCTGATAGAGATGTAAGTTATGCAATTACTCCTATTCCAGCAATGACCGAAGCTGTTAAAGCAGGTCGAATTGATGTTGGTCTGTTCCCTCAGCCTTTTGCAGCAGCAGCTGAAGCATCTGGCGAGTTCAAAATCGTATTTACATCAAAAACAGGTGTTCCAGTTGATGAAGATTTCTTAGTAATCTTCTTAAATCCAACATTTATTGAGGAAAATGAAAGTGCGGTACGAGATTTCTTAGCAGATTACACAGCAGTAGTAGAGTATTACATGGAAAATGGTGAAGAAGCAAGACAAATGCTAATTGATGCAGGCAAAGTAGACGCGGATCCGGAAATTTACGTAGGCATGACAGATAGCAATCGTTCAGCATATTTAGAAGTAGATGCTTGGCCAGAAATCCAACAAATGATGCTGAAAGATGGTTGGCTTTCATCAGAAGTAGACCTTGATGAATTAATTGATATATCTCTATTACCTTAATTAAAGAAAGAGCCTGAGAGGATATCATGTCCTCTCAAGCATAAATACCAAGGAGGGAATGCTCGATGGCAACTAAAATACCAGCAATACAGATTGAAAATTTACGAAAAGTGTATACTTCAAAAAAAGAAGAAGTACTTGCTATTAAAGATATTAGTTTAGATATCCCTGAGGGAAAGTTTGTAAGTATTGTCGGTCCAAGTGGATGTGGAAAAAGTACATTCTTACACATTGTTGGTGGTTTTATCCCTAAAACATCTGGAACAGTTCGTATTAGAGGAAAAGAAGTAGAAAAGCCAGGTCCCGATCGTGGGATGATGTTTCAAGAATCTGCCCTGTTCCCTTGGAAAAACATATTTGATAACGTTGCATGGGGTCTAGAAATTCAAGGAAGACCAAAGGCCGAAGTTAAGGAAGTAGTAGAGCGTTATTTAAAACTCGTTCACTTATGGGACTTCAGAGATCATTTGCCTTCTCAGCTTTCAGGTGGGATGAAACAAAGGGTTTCTCTAGCGCGAGTATTGGCATTTAACCCAGATGTACTACTAATGGATGAACCATTTGGTGCGTTGGATGCCCAAACAAGAGAAGAAATGCAAGTTGAATTACAAAGAATTTGGAGCGAATCTAAAAAGAGTGTTCTATTTGTCACACATGATATTGAGGAAGCTGTTTTCTTAAGTGATTTCGTTGTTGTTTTATCAGGAAGACCAGGTGAAATTTCAGAAATCATTGATATTAAATTTGAAAGACCACGTGATTTAAGCTTATACAAATCAGCTGAATTTAGAGATTATCGCAATCATATTTGGGATTTATTACATGAGGAGCGCCGCACTCCAGATGTTACCATCCCGGAGGCTGCCAATGGATAAAAAATTTCAAAAAATCGCAATTATTGAAGTTAGTGTTATTTTAATTGTTTGGGAGCTGTTGGCGTTTTTTCAATGGATCCCAACCTATCTTTCTAGTCCATCAATTATCTTAGGTACCATGTGGGAGTTAATGAAAACAGGGGACATTTTTAGCCATGCGGGCTCAAGCCTTTATCGTTCATTCTTTGGTTTTTTGATTGTAGCAACAGTTGGGGTAACTTTTGGTATCGTAGCGGGTTACTATCGTAAAATCGGTGACTTCTTTGATCCAATTATCAATGCAATCAATCCGATTCCTAAAATCGCCTTGTTACCTATACTTATGGTTTGGTTTGGAATGTCAGATTTTACACGAATCCTTATTATTTTTCTAACGGCATTTTTCCCAACCTTTGTTGCAACGAGAGATGGGGTTCGCTCAGTTAAACAAGTCTTTTTATGGGCAAGGGAAAATATGGGGGCTAATCGCTTTCAACTTCTTTATAAAGTGGCCTTTCCGGCGACACTTCCGAAAATATTCGATGGTTTAAGGGTATCTCTTGGACTGACATTTGTCATGATGTTCTCATCTGAAATTATCGGTGCCTCTAATGGTTCAGGTCTTGGGTTTTTAATTTTAAATGCTGATCTGGTAGGAAGAACAGATATCATGTTTGCTGCTGTGGCTTTTATAGGAATGTTGGGCTTTATATTTGATCGCATTTTATTAAAGGTTCGTAGTAGAGTGCTTTGGTGGGATGAAGATGGAAAGAAAGTCTAACATACGGTCTTATAAAAAATCTAGCAGTAATGAGGTGACGACATGACAAAAAAACTAGTGAAGAAACTCTTTAAATATCAATCACTCATTTTATTTTTTGTACTCTGGGAGTTAATTGCCCTTTCTGGCATGATAAATGAACGACTATTCCCTTCTTTCTTGACCGTGCTAGGTGTGGCATTTGAAACGATGACGCAAGGTATGTTTTGGGATAATTTGTCTGTTACGATGTACCGGGTCATTGTTGGCTTTTTAATTGCTGCAGTAATCGGGGTTCCATTAGGGTTGATGATGAGTCGATACAATTTACTAAACTCATTAATGCAACCAATGCTTTCAATTAGCTACCCGATTCCTCGTGTTGCCTTATATCCAATCTTGGTATTTATACTTGGTATCGGATCAGGGTCTAAGATTTTGCTTATTGCATTAGAGTGCTTGTTCCCTATCGTCATTAGTACGTATTATGGTGCATTGCGAGTCAATCATCTTTATGTATGGGCAGCTCAAAATATGGGAGCCAATGATAGAAAAATGTTTTGGAAAGTGTTATTACCTGCAACGATCCCTTCGATTTTTACAGGCTTCCGAATTGCTGTACCGCTGGCATTAATCATTGCTGTCTTGACTGAAATGATTAGTTCAACGAAAGGGATGGGCTACATGCTGAGTTTTATGTCATCAACCCTCGTACAGGAGAACGTACTTGCCATTGTTTTATTAATTGGAACTGTTGGTTATTTGTTAAGTGCCTGCCTTGACTTGATCCAGCATAAATTTGTTTTTTGGAAGTGATTGATTACGAAGGAGGTAAAAACTAATGCCATTTGTTAAAGCAGGTGAACTAGATATTCACTATTCTATAGAAGGAACCGGTGAACCGCTTGTATTATTGCATGGGCTTGGGAATAACTCACGTTCTTGGAAAAAGCAACTAGAGGGGTTAAAAGAACACTTTACTGTCATCGCCTGGGATGCACCAGGATACGGAGCGAGCTCTGATCCAACGGAGGAATTTCAAACGTTTGGTCAGTTTGCACAAGTCCTCCATGATTTCGTGGAGGCTTTGCCTTTCGAATCAATTTATTTACTTGGCCATTCTATGGGTTCTGCCATTGCAGTAGAATTTTGCTCGAGATATCCAGATAAAGTGAAGGCTCTCATCTTAGCGAGCTCTACTCGTGGAAGTTATGCATTAACTGCGGAAGAAAATAAGAAAAAGCTTGAACAACGTCACCAGATGATTGACACATTACCAGGAGTGGAAATTGCCAAAAGACGTGTTCCTAATCTACTTTCTCCCTATGCACCTGCAGATGTTCATAAAGAAGCTGAGGAGATTATGTCTCAAGTCCGACCAGCTGGGTATCGTTCTGTAGCCAACTCATTGTTTCATTTGAATCCAAATGATATGGTCAAAACCATTCAAGCACCGACGTTGGTTATTTGTGGGGAATTAGATAAAGTAACTCCTGTATCCGAGTCTGAATACTTTCATCAAGAAATTTCAAACTCTTCCATGAGTATTATAAAAAAGACAGGGCACTTGTGTTACCAGGAAGATCCAGAAGGGTTTAACCGGTTAATCGTGCATTTTTTACACAAGAAACAAGATGCCCTAGAATCAAGCGTTAAATAGGTGGCCAAGCAGTTGGTTTGTATACAATCATGGATACTCCTCTATATTAATGAAGACTTTGGAGATATAAATTCGGTATATAGAGGGATAGACTGAAAGATAGGTTTAAAAAGAAATTTTGATATAATTTACTAGATAAAAATCCTTATTTTATCGAGGTTGTATCTCTGATGCAAGTATTTATAGATGGAGGTTAAAAAATGGAAAAAAATGAAAAAGACAAATATCTATCCAATTCGTTAGTAAGAGGATTAGAAATCTTAAAAATGTTTACTCCAGAAAATCCAACGTATTCCTTAGCTGAAATATCTCAAAATTTAGGGGTGAGTCGTACTGTTCCCTATCGTTTTCTTTATACACTTCAGACTTTAGGATATTTATACCAGGATGAGGTAACAAAACGGTATGGACTAACACCGAAAGTCTTAGAACTAGGTTATTCATATTTAAACACACTACAATTGCCTGACATCGCTAAGCCGTACATGGAAGAATTAAGAGACCATACAAAGTTTTCTACCCATTTAGGGTTACTCGAAGGACATGAGGTGGTCTATGTTTCAAGGGTGCCTAATATTGGAGTGACAACGGTAACAATTAATATAGGATCGAGACTTCCTGCACATGCAACAGCTATGGGCAAATGTTTATTATCCTATTTAACAGAAGAGCAGCTTTATGCAAAATTTGCAGGCGTCGAGCTAAAACAATTCACCCAGAGAACGAAAACATTACCTAAAGATTTACTGTCTGAATTAGAAGAGATAAAAGAAAAGGGTTATGCGATTAGTGATGGGGAGTTTGAAGCTGAAATCCGTTCTGTGGCTGCTCCAATTGTTAAAAATAATCAAGTTATTGCCGCTATTAACATTGCAGCACCAAAAGCAGAATTAAGAGAAGAAAATCTTGAGAGTATCATTCAAGAAGTAGTTCATTGTGCTACACAGATCTCAAAGATTTCAAGCTATAGCTTTAGTATCACTTAAGTATGAAAATCACTAGGTATGTATCTAGTATAGCCCCCCTTTTTTTGTAAAATTCCAAACAAGAAAGGGGGGCTATTTTCATAACTATGAATTTTTATTATAGGTAAATAATTGTTACTAATCAGTCTAATAAAAAAATAGGTAAATAATTCTAACAATTTTGATAACTTCCGTTGACATTTAATTAACTCTTTTTTACAATGTGTATATAGTTAAAACATAGTTTCGTATTTAAAACACATCGAACTTATTAATATAAATAAGTGTTAAAAACGCTTATTTATAAAGTTTAATTTATTTAAAAGGGAGAGATTGATATGGCTGAAGAACTTAACATTCAAGAATTTGAAAAGAAATATGTTGCTAGATTAAGTGAACGTAAATTAGATTGGAACGTACTGGCGTTCCAAGAGGAAGTAGATGCAAGATACCGTCGAGCGCAAATGCGTTACATTGGGCGAGGAGCTACTGCAAACAATGACTCTAGTGTCATTCAAGCTGAACATTTTACATTAAGCACAATGGTATTGCCCCCAGGTTGTATTGGACCACTCCACTTACACTCTGATGTAGAAGAAGTATTTTTCGTGTTACAAGGGAAGATCACAGCTCTTCTTCAACAGGATGGGAAGGATTACGAAATCCAACTTGATACAAGGGATTGCATTAGTTGTCCACCAGGTATTCACCGCGGAGTTCGAAATGATGGGAATGAAGATGCGTTGATGCTCGTTATGTTAGGTTCACCAAAGCCTCAATTACCAAGCTATCCTGAAGGTAGTGAGCTTGAAGAGTTACGAATTCAACGTGCGAAAGAAAGAGACGCGATTATCCAACAAGCTGATAAATAAAGAAATGTAAAGAAATATGGAGTTCGACCTAGAACTCCATATTTCAAAAAATTATGAAAAGAGGTGTTTACACAATGTTAGGTATCACACACTTACGCCACATCAGTTTATTTACACCGAACTTAAAAGAACAATCCGAGTTTTATTCAGAAATTTGGGGTCTTGATAAGGTGTATGAGGATGAAGAAAATGTCTACTTTCGCGGTGCAGGTCCAGAACATCATATATTGCATTTAAATGCTGGAGAAGAGAAAGGACTTCATCATATAGCGTTTGGATTAGTTGATAAGCATGCTGTTGATGAAGCAGCGAAAAAATTAAAAAGTATGGGGATTCAGCTTGTTTCAGAACCAGGTTATTTAGAAGAAGAAGGTGGTGGCTACGGTTTCCGCTTTGTTGACCCAGAGAATCGTTGCATTGAATTATCTTGTTGGGTTGAAATTCATACAACCGAATGGACTAAAAAGAAATCATCAAATCCAAGTTTATTAAACCATGTAGTACTCAACACAGAATCGATAGACAATGCAGTCGACTTTTATACAGAGGTTCTTGGCTTTAAAGTGACAGATTGGAGTGAGCACCAAATGTGCTTCTTACGTTGTAATAAAAATCACCACTCCATTGCGTTTAACCATGAAGGACACGCTTCAGTAAATCACATTGCCTATGAAGTTGATGGCGTCAATGAAGTAATGAGAGGCATTACAAATATAAAAAAGAATGGCTACCAAGAACTATGGGGACCAGGAAGACATGGACCTGGTGATAATATCTTCTGTTACTTCCAGGACCCAGGTGGATTTGTAATGGAATATACATGTTATCTATCAACAGTTGAGGATGAATCAACTTGGAGGGCTCAAGTATGGAAGAGAGTACCACATTTAATGGACCAATGGGGGACAGCCGGACCACCTAGACCAGAAGCACGTGCAGCTATGGGAGGAAAACCGGATCTAGGTTGGTTTAACCGAAAAACAATTAAAACGAAATGAGGTGGAAAAACGGATGGAGCTAGGATTAAAATCAAAAGTTGCTGTGATAATGGGTGGTTCTTCAGGAATTGGTCTAAAAACAGCCGAAATGTTTTTACAGGAAGGCGCAAATGTAGCGATATGTGGCCGAAATGAAGCAAGGCTAGAATATGCAGTACGTCAGCTAACGGAACATGGACCAGAGGAAAAAATATTTGCACAATCGTGTGATGTGACCGCTCAGGCTGAAGTTGAAGCATTTATAGAAGCAACAGCTGAAAAGTTTGGCGGAATCGATATCTTAGTGAACTCAGCAGGGAAAAGCATTATGGGACACTTTTTTGATATCACAAAAGAGCAGTGGGATGAGCAAATCAATTTAAAATATTTCGCGATTATTAATGCCGTAAAAGCAGTGTATCCATACATGAAGCAAAAAGGCAGCGGAAAAATTATCAACATAAATGCAACCCTTTCAAAGGAACCAGAAACACATATGGTCGCAACAGCCGCAACGAGAGCTGGCTTACTAAACTTAAGTAAATCACTTTCACGTGAATTTGCTAAAGATAATATTCTCGTCAATTCTATTAGTCTAGGATTAATTAAAACGGACCAATGGGAACGAAGAAGAAAAGAGTCAAGTCCTGATGTACCAGTGGAAGAGTATTATGCGGATCTAGCAAAAAAACGTAATATCCCTCTTGGAAGAGTAGGAGAAGCAGAAGAAGTCGCAAGTGCTATTCTGTTTTTAGGTTCAGATAAAGCTAGTTATATTACAGGCACAACGATAGAAGTAGCTGGTGGAATAGGAAAAACGCTGTGATTTTATGATGAAAGTAGGGAATCAAAATGGCTGACGTACAAACAGAATATACTACGGCTGATGCAATTGTTCAAGAATTGGTTCATGCAGGTGTTGAAGTTGCATTTGGGATTGTTAGTATTCATAACATGCCAATCTATGACGCAATCTTGAGAGAAGGAAGTATCCACTTAGTTTGCTCTAGAGGAGAGAGCGGGGCCGTAAACATGGCTGATGGCTATGCCCGTTCTACAGGAAAGTTAGGTGTTGTCATTACTAGTACCGGTACAGGTGCTGGGAATGCAGCAGGCTCAATTATCGAAGCATGGGCTGCGGGAGTTCCATTGCTTCATCTTACAGGAGAAGTAGGTTCCAAGTATTTAGGAACTGGAAGAGGCTATATTCACGAATGTAAGGACCAATTATCGATGATGAAAGGCTCTGGAAAAGAAGCCTACCGACTTAGAAACCCAGAACAAGCACCATTTCTAATTCGTAAAGCGATTCATGAAGCATTTGCTATTCCTTCTGGTCCAATAACTGTGGAAGTTCCAATTGATTTTCAAACGGCTATTATTCATGAAACGTCAGTTGTTCAAGCCCATCAGCAAGTTGCTGAGACATCGGAGGTCTTAATCCCTGATGCAGTCATCGAGTCAATTACTGAAGCGAAACGTCCTGTCCTTTGGGTAGGAGGTGGAGCCATTTCAGCTAACGCTTCAGAAGAAGTTCAAAGCTTAGCGGAGAAAATTGGGGCAGCGGTGATTACAAGTCAATCTGGGAAAGGAATTATTCCAGAAGATCATGATCAATGCTTTGGTCATTTTGGTGCACACCCTGAAACGAAGAAATTTTTAGAAAAGGCTGACCTGCTCATTAGTGTAGGAGTTCGCTTTAGAGGGAATGAAACGTCAAATTGGGCAGTGACTGTTCCTGAAAATCATATTGGTATTGATGGGGATTATGAAGCGATGAACCGTAATTATCCATTATCATTTGGGCTTGTAGGTGATGCAAAGCAAACGTTAAAACAAATAAATGAGAAGTTGATGCAACAATCATTGTCAACAAAAAAAGCGTATCTTGAAGAAGTTAAATCCGTGCGTAATAACTTAAGAGATCAACTGCGTAGTACGTTAGGTCCTTATGAGAAAATTCTTGATAGTATGAGAGAGTTATTGCCACGAGATACGATACATGTAAGAGACGTAACTGTTCCAGCAAATGTCTGGGGGAGTAGACTACTAGAAATCTATGAACCAAGAAACTCTATTCATGCGTCAGGTGGCGGGATCGGGCAAGGGTTACCAACAGCCATTGGTGCTCAGATTGCAAACCGTGATCGTCAAGTCGTCTTAATCGCTGGTGATGGTGGATTTATGGTCAATGTTGGCGAATTGGCAACAGCTGTCCAAGAAAAAATTCCGTTAATTATCGTCTTGTTTGATGATTCTGGCTACGGGGTTCTCCGAAGTATTCAAGATGCTGCTTATGGTCGTCAAGTTGCTGTTGACCTAGTAAGTCCTGATTTTGCTTTATTAGGCCAGTCAATGGGTGCTTACTCAAAAAAGGTAACGACAACCGAGGAATTTTCAGAAGAATTGAAAGATGCTGTCTATAGAAAAGAAACAACCATGATTATCGTAGACATGAATGCAATTGGTCCAATGAACAAACCTTTCGCAGGTCCTCCAGGTGTAGCTGCCACATTCAAACCAAAAAAATTATGAAAGGAGGGATAGTTGTGAAATCAAATTTTCCTTCTATTTCTGGAAAGTACTTAATCAACGGAGAATGGTATGAATCAAAAAATTTAAAGGAAGTCATTAATCCAGCAGATATCAAAGAAGTCGTTGGTGAAATTGCACTTTGCTCACAAAATGATATCAGTCAAGCAGTTGACGCTGCTGCGGATGCTTTTAAAAAATGGTCTCAAACCTCGATTGAGGAACGTTCAAACATCATGCGTCAAGCAGCAGATAAATTAGAAGTGATTATTAAAGAAAATATTTCTCTTTTTGTACGTGAGAATGGGAAAACATTAGTGGAAGCGAAAAAGGACTTAATGCGTTGTGTTGAGATTACAAGAAAAGGGCCCGATCTTCTAAAAGATTGGTGGAAGACCATTGACCTAAGTGACGAGCACCAAAAGGTCCAGGTTCGTAGACGTCCACGTGGAGTTACTGCTGTCATTGCTCCCTGGAATTCACCAATGGTCCTAACGTTTAAACGTGTCATTCCAGCGGTTCTAACAGGAAACACGGTTGTATTCAAACCTGCAACAGATTGTCCATTAACGATCATGAACTGCTTAAGAGAAGTTGCGGCATGTTTTCCACCGGGAGTAATCAACATCGTTACTGGTTCTGGCCGACTTGTTGGTGATGAGCTTTGCAGTAATAAAAAAGTAAAGGCAATTGCTTTTGTTGGTAGTACAGAAACAGGGAAAACAATTATAAAAAATGCAGCAAATACGGTTAAAAAACTTTCGTTGGAGCTTGGTGGTAATGACCCAGCCATTATCTTACCTGATGCGAATTTAGATAAAGAGAACATGCAGAAATTACGTCTTGGCGTCCTTCGAGCATCCGGCCAAGTTTGCTCAGCCATCAAGCGAATCTACGTACACAACTCAAAATACGATGAGTTTGTTACCAAACTTGAAAAAGAATTTCAACGTGTCATTGTCGGAAATGGGATGCATCCCGATACGACAATGGGGCCAATAAATAATGAAGCTCAATTCAAATTTGTTAATGAATTAAAAGAAAGAACAGCACAAGAAGATGGTGTCAATGTTCTGACAGCAGGAAGAAAGTTAAATGATGAATCTTGGAATGATGGATATTTTATGCTTCCTTCAATTGTAACCGGAGTAAAACAAGAGAGTGAGATTGTTCGATTAGAACAGTTTGGCCCAATTGTTCCTGTCTTGCCTTATTCAGATATTGAAGAAGCAATCAACTTAGCAAATGATACAGAATTTGGCCTAAGAGCATCAGTGTGGACGGAAGATGAAAACCAAGCAATTCAGCTAGCTGAAAGAATTGAAGCTGGTGCAATCTTCCATAATAATCACACTATTTTTAAAGATTTGCGATTAGATTTCCCTGGCCTTAAAGAAAGTGGTTTATCAACAGAAACATTTTATGGTGGACTTGAGTTTTTCACGGATTCATACGGCTTTGCCAATTAGGGAAGGTGAACAACATGAAAATAGGATTGATTGGTTCAGGAAACATTAGCGAATTTTTATTAGATTATTTCCATACTACTCCGCAAACAGATGTAAGTATAACTGCACTTTTTAGTAGAAACATTGAAACGACTCAATATCTAGCTACAAAGTATCAAGTAACTCCTTTTCATAGTTTTGAAGAATTTATGCATTCCGATATTGATGTAGTCATTGAGGCTGCTAATATTACAGCGACAATTGAATATGCACCGAAGTTACTTAAAAATGGCAAGGATATTCTCATCATCAGTGTTGGAGCCTTTGCAGAACCTGATTTTAGTACAGAAGTTGCTCGTATCTGTAATGAGCACGGTACAAAAGTATATTTACCCTCAGGAGCAATTGGTGGTTTAGATGTATTAAAAGCAGCGGTTACCGTTGATGGATTAAAAGATGTCTCCATCGTGACAAGAAAGCCAGCGAACTCGTTAACTGACGAACCAATAACAGAGCCAAAGGTCTTATTTGAAGGATATGCAAAAGAGGCAATTAAGCTTTTTCCTAAAAATATTAATGTTTCGATCATCCTCTCACTTGTCGGGTTAGGAATTGCTCAAACAAAGGTAAAAATAATAGCTGACCCGGGGATTACAAAAAACATCCATACGATTGAAGCAACAGGTGAATTTGGAACGTTATCATTAAATATTGAAAATAACCCAATGCCTGGAAACCCCAAAACGAGTTTTCTAGCTGCGTTAAGTATTCTATCAACCTTAAAAGAGATAGAAGGAAATATGAGCATTGGATAACCGTTTTGAGATTTTCTAGTCTGGATTTTAATAGATTGTAAAAAATGAAAAATAACGGGGGTTTGTCTATGAGTAAGACATTACTTGGAAATAATACAGTGAACCAAATTGCCTTTGTTGTGAATGATATAGATGCTGCTTGTGAGGCTTTTTCAACATTGCTTGGGATTCCAAAGCCAGATTGGTTTCTAACAGGGGAACGTGATGTCTCACAAGTTGTTTATAATGGCAAACCCTCTGATGCTCAGAGTAAACTGTGTTTCATCAATACACCCTCGGTACAAATAGAGCTAATCGAACCAAATCAAGAACCTAGTACGATGAGAGACTTTTTAGGCACTATTGGGGAAGGCATTCATCATATTGCTTTTGATGTAAACTCGATAGAACCAGCAATTAAAACAGTGGAGGAACATGGATTTCCAGTTGTACAAACAGGAAATTTCACTTCCAGTAATGGTTGTTATGCTTATGCAGACACCCAAGAAACGTATAAGACACTCATTGAATTACTAGAACGCGAAACACCTTATGAACCTATTTCTCTCGATGAGAAGAACTCATTATTAGGAACTACTAAATTAACACAAATGGCTGTAGTTGTCCGCGATCTTGACAAAGTAGCGGAAGCCTATTGCAACCTCCTAGGAGTTGAAAAACCAGCAATCGTTCATGCAGGTGATCCAACCGTTACACAAGTGGTCCATCGTGGAAAACAAACAGATGCTAGAGGAAGATTTATGTTTATCGATACCCCACTTATTCAAATTGAGCTGATCGAGCCAGGAGATTCTCCGAGTACGTGGAATGAGTTTCTAGAGACAAATGGAGAAGGAATTCACCATATTTCTTTTAATGTAAATGATTTAGAAGAAAAAGTTGCGCTTTTGGAAGAATTAGGATATCCAGTTATTCAAAAAGGAAACTTTTTTAATGGTAATGGAAGATACGCTTATATAGATACAACATCAACATTTAAAGTAATCATTGAACTTCTAGAAAAGTATGATTCTTAATCAAGAAATGGAATGGAGGTAGGGGACATTGGCTAAAAAAGAACTGATGTTAGAAGAGATGACACGCGAAGAAGTGGTTCAATATTTAAATGAAACCGTTCAACCAGAGGAAGGGACGATTCCTGCTTATATTCTAGGTGACCCAACGATATATGAATTAGAACAAGAAAAACTTTTTATGAAAACATGGATGTTTCTTGGTCATGAATCCGAAATACCAAACAGTGGTGATTTTATAACAAGGACCCTTGCTGGCTACTCAATTATTATCGCAAGAAGTGACGAAGGAAAGCTACGAGCTTCGTACAACATGTGTACTCACCGTGGGATGAAGTTATGTCGTGCTGATAAAGGAAACAAAAAGCAGTTTACCTGTCCTTACCACGGTTTTGTATTTAAAAATACAGGTGAATTAATTGGAGCACCTTTACAAAAAGAAATCTACGGGGACACGCTTGATAAAGAAAAGATGACACTACATGAAGTAACGCTTGATACGTATAAAGGTTGTATTTTCGGTACATGGAATGACACTCCTGAACCACTAGATGACTTTCTTGGAGAATTCAAATGGTACTGGGATTTGGTCATTGGTCGAACTGAGATGGAAGTTGTTGGCCCCCCGCAAAAGTATGTAATCCCAGCTCATTGGAAAACCGGTTCAGACAATTTTGTCGGTGACTCTTATCATACTATGGTCACGCACGGTTCAATTGTTCAGCTAGGAATGGTACCAGGGCCGAAATACTCAAAAAAAGGCTATCAAGTTCATACCGAGAACGGGCATGGATGTAACTTGGGGATGCCAAATCCAGACTTTGCATTTCCAGAAGAGTTGATTCCTGAATACAAGGAGAATTTATCTCCTGAACAATTTGATATTATATCAAACTTAAAAAATACAAATGGAAACCTGTTTCCAAATCTATCATTCTTAGTTTCGCACACAGAAATTAAAGGCCAATTAATTTCAAATACATCGCTTCGTCAATGGAATCCAGTCGGTCCAGATAAAATGGAAGTAACCACATGGTTTCTAGTTGAAAAAAATGCGTCGGAAGATTGGAAAAGACGTTCAAGAGAATCCTTTGTTTTAACATTTAGTCCATCGGGAATTTTTGAACAAGACGATACCGAGGTGTTTATTGATATCTCTGATGCAGCACGAGGCAAACTACCTTTCTTAAAAGAAATGAAATACAACTATACAATGGGATTGCATAGAAAACCAGTAACAGATTTCCCAGGACCAGGTGTTGTCTATGATGATAAGTTCACCGAAGCGAGCCACAGAAACTTCTATAGCTACTGGTTAGAACTCATGAATCGTGATGGAAAGGAGAAAGACGATGGAAAATAAGGAGCTTATGCTGGTTACGTTTATGTTTGAGAGATGGTTATATAATGAAGCATCCTTACTAGATAATATCAAATTTGATGCCTGGTTTAGCCTAATCCATCCAGACCTTGTTTATCAAATGCCGGTTCGGGTCAATAAGGAAGGAATCGAACGGCCAGATTACTCAACCGATATGTTTGCCTTCGAAGATGATTATGAAACAATGAAAATGCGTGTTGACCGTTTAAAAACAGATTATGCCTGGGCTGAAATCCCCCCATCTCGAACACGCCGTACTGTTAGCAATGTTTTTATTACTGATTATGTTGAAAATGAAAAAGCTAGGGTTAAAAGTAATCTTCTTATTTATCGTAGCCGTACAAACGATATTCATCATGACCTTATCTCAGGAGAGCGTCAAGACGAATTTACGTATAGCGACGGGGAATGGAAGCTATCCAAACGATTTTTCATTATTGATCAAACAACAATTGATACAAGAAATCTAGCAATCTTTGTGTAATGGGTACTCTTTACTAAAGGAGATGGGAAAAGTGAGCAAATTGGATGAGAAAGTAGCTATCGTAACGGGAGGAGCTTCAGGAATAGGGAAAGCAATCACGAAACGATTTATAGATGAGGGTACGCGTGTATGTGTTTTCGATCTTTCCGAAGAAGGGTTAAATGAATTAAAAGAAGAATTTGGAGACAGTATTCTAACATTTAGAGGCGATGTTACTAGTTATAGTGACCATAAAGAAGCTATAAGTAAAACCGTTGAAATTTTTGGGAAGTTGGATATATTTGTATCCAATGCAGGTGTATTTGATGGATTCGTTTCTCTTGAAGGCCTACCTGAAAGTCGTATCGATGAAGCTTTTTCTATGATTTTCGATATTAATGTAAAAGGTGGTCTACTTGGAGCCAAAGCAGCTTGTGCTGAATTGAAGAAAACAGGTGGAACTATTATATTTACCGTTTCAAATTCAGGGTTTTATCCTAATGGTGGTGGCCCTCTCTATACAGCTAGTAAGCATGCTATTGTTGGCTTGATTAAAGAATTGGCTTATGAGTTAGCCCCTGAAATAAGAGTTAATGGAGTTTCCCCAGGTGGCACAATTACGAATTTAAGCGCTATCCCTCCATTAAAAGATTGTGTACAACAACTTGATCCAGAAACAAGAAAAAGGTTAATTAGCGCTCGGAATCCTTTACAGATTGCACAAACCCCCGAAGACCATATGGGAGCCTATGTATTGTTAGCTTCGAATGAATCGAAAGCTATTACTGGTACAGTGATTGAAAGTGATGGTGGCCTAGGTGTGCGAGGAATGGCAGTAACGTTAAATTAAGAGACCATTTGAACGTTACTTTCATTCAGTCGGGGAAAGAATCCCCCACTGAATGAAAGTTGTTTATTTCCCAATAATTTTTGGGTAAACATTCATCTTGGTCCCGTGGGGTTAAGTTCTCAAATATAAATTAATCCAGAAAGCATGTATTCAAGCTTACATACATGCTTTTTCTATTGAAAGATTCAAATTAATAATGACAATTGGAAAATAAATTTATAAAAGCATTCGGTTTTCTGTTAGTTCTATCAAACACAATATTTACTAGGTCTTTGAAGAATCAAATAGAATAAAGCAAAGAAAGTAGAAGAGCGTTGCATAAAAGATTATAACAAGAAGAAAGTTCATTCGAATATTGTTATAAAGGAAGAAAAGAGTATAACAATAAAAGAAGAAAGCGTGTATCATTTGATATTAGAACGGACTTACATAAAGAACTAAAGATGCAATCGCTAATTCAGGAGAAGAATATCTATATTCTGATTGAGGCAGCGTTGGAGGAGTCGTAGGGTACTACTATTTAAAATAATGGCTGGCTAATTGAGTGGGTCAGCCTTAAAAAACATGGTACATGTTTTCATGGACAGATTAAGCATAATAACAGTAGTAAACTTCTATTTGCTTATTTAAATTATATCTGTTAATCTTAATAAGAATTATTTTTGTTCGGTTTGTAAGGGAAAGAATAAGTAATTAAATTTTTCGCCTTAGATAGCTACTTGAGCAACAATAGTAATAAATCGTGGATTATACATCCACACAGGAGGAAACAAACATGCAAGAAGGTACAGTAAAATGGTTTAACGCAGAAAAAGGTTTCGGTTTCATCGAAGTTGACGGTGGAGAAGATGTATTCGTACATTTCTCAGCTATCCAAGGCGAAGGATTTAAATCTTTAGATGAAGGCCAAAAAGTTACTTTTGAAGTAGAGCAAGGTCAACGCGGACCTCAAGCTACAAACGTTAACAAAGCCTAAGTATGAAAAAAAGGACCCTATCTTAGGGTCCTTTTTTTATTTCCACGCACAAAAAAAGACCTCCTAAAAGTTACCTCCTCGTTCAATCAAGTTTTGCCAAAATTGAAAGAAAAGAAATTCCTTTAGTCAGCCTCGAAGAAATATGTTACAAGGTTTAAATGGTCAGGTGCATCATACCACATTACTTAGAGAATACATAATTTATTGAAAAATTAATTGAATTAACATTAACTATCTAACCAACAAACGGTAGAATAAAAGAAGAAACGTTTATTGGTTGTTTTATTTCTTCTTATCGATTAACCATATCTACAAAAAAGGCGGCTAGTCTTTAAACTGCCGCCTTTTTCGTTACCGTATGTCGTGAAAAGAAAGCCCATGCAGGGCGTTAGCGTTTTTAGCCATGCAAGATTAGTTAGTAAGCTCCAAATCCTGCTGCACCCATACCGCCTGCCATTCCTGCTGGTGCTGCTGCTGCCATTCCTCCTGCTACTGGTGCTGCACCCATTGCTGGCGCCGCTCCAAATCCTCCTACGCCATACCCTGCTGTATGTCCGCCGCCCATCCACGACGCACCAATGATAATTAAGAGAATGAATAATACTATAATTAACGCGAAGCCGCTGCCTGCGCCTGTTCCTGTACCTACACTCATTAAAATCTCTCCTTAAAAAGGGTTTTGTGAGAGTTTAACCACACAGTAACAGACTATGTCTGAATGAGTTTAATGATTGGGCGCGAGTGGGCTTATTGGGAACACAACTATTATGTCTATAATTCATGTCATTTTGAGTCTGTGAGATGTAAAAGTAAATAAATAGACAAATGATGATAATAATCATGTAGTTGAAAAATAGTTAGCCCATTTATAAAATAAATTATTTAATCTATTCATATCTCGTAGTAATAGAAAACTTTTATATCCTAGATCTTTTATAATTTAGATCAAAACCTTTTATACGAACGCGCTAACCCTTGGTGTAATTGGGGTTGTTGCTTTTTTTTGATGAAAAAAACAGAAATGAGACAGCGATAGGTCGTTTATATAAAGATAATTCCTGAAACTAAGCTTATAAACCAACAAATAAGCTGAAGAATTTTGATGAGGTGCAGTGCATGAATAATAACTGTTATTTTGCATGAACTTCGACTACTTATCCAAGGTATCCAGAGATAAGTTACTTTAACTTAAGGTTTTTTCATCTTTATAGTAGAGATTGAATCACAAATTCACTAATTTATTTATGGTTTTTTCTTTCCTTGATGTACGAAAGTTTTACTTGGTGAATTCAATGTATACTTACGCAATAAGTGAGCTTGTTAAGATACTTTGTTTCTATGCCAAAATCATTACTATTTTCGTTAACTGAACGACAAATAGCCCTTTTTCATCGCTTTTTTAAAAGGGCTATCGTTAAGCATTAATAGTAGAGCGTTCTATGATAAAGTCTTCTAATTTCATTAGTGTCTGTTGATTCTGCTCTTGTTCTCTTTGGTGTGCAGCTAATTCAATTCGACCAATGAGCCAATCGATTATGTATGTTTCAGATTTATCGTAGTGGAACGCTACTACATGTTCTTCTAGCTGGCAATATGTAGTTGGGTCAATTTTACGATTGAACGCATGCAGCCGTACTGGATAGATGTTTTCAAGAGTCGTTAGCTTATTATCTAGTATGTAGTCATTTATCGTCGGGGCTAGTTTGAACGTTTCTTTCACTGCGTCTTTGCATGCTTTAAACATTCGCCTGATTTCTCTTGTGCTATACCAGCTAAACTTTGTTATAAATTCAAAGAGTCGATGGTCTTTTACTTGTTCGTCTAGTCCTGGTGCAATGTAATCGTATATGTCTGTCTCATGAGCAATATCTGTAATCTCTTTTTCGCGGCTAATACGAGTTTCTTTTTTGATAAAGTGAGCTAAATCTCGTGGAGCGTGACCGTTCCGTTTGATGAAGCTTTTGATTTCACGTAATACTTGACGGATAACACGATAGCCAAGGCTTTTCATGCAGTTGATGAGAAGACTCATTTGTTCAGCCACTTCACCGATGCCTAACTCGTCCAATACTCGTTTCATAAACTGTGCTTTTCTTGGATAACGAATAGGTGACTCTAGCGAATCTCTCAGTTCTTGTCCCTGTTGAATCGCAGGTTGAATGCCTTTTTGTAATGCTAGATAGGCTTTATGATAGCGACCTCTTTGTTTCTCCATTTTTGCCACACGAAAATAAACCTTCCCTTGTGCATTTTTTCCTGAAAGTTCATCAAGAACGGACTGCACTTGAATAGGTTGTGTTTTATGTAGAAGCTTGATTAAGCCATTTTCTCCTCGAATTGAACGGAAAATGAACTCATTAGTACCTTGTTGAATGGCTGTCATGAGAAAAAGCTTTCGTGCAGCGAGTGTTAAGTCACTGAATGCTGTTGTGAAGACAGTTTCAGAAACGACTGCATAGCGATGAGGCTTGTTCGTCGCTTCATTGATAAAGTAATTAAGAGTATAGTTTGCTAGATTTGTGCCTTCGATTGTTTCTACCGTTACTAAACCACGTCTTACGAACTTATCCATACTTAAATAAACCTGAGTATGGCTTGCAGGCGATTCAAAGTACTCACGCATCGCTTGATAGATTTGATGCACCGTTGTTTCTTTAATTCGGCCGTTTGTATTACATATCTTGTGTAGAATGATGAGTAAGTCTAGATCTGCATTCGTGATATGATATAAATCATAAGGGAGGTCATTGTGCAAATCATCCTGAACTTTTGCAAACAGCAGCTCATTCCAAAACGCCGTACTTATGGCTACTGGTGTTGTTTTCTTCCCTTTTAATCCTCGTGCATTAGCTAGAATTGTCATGTACCTCACCTCCCTCATGTAATCTTCTATTTGTGGTATATATTACTAGAATTATTATAGCATCCTGTGCATTTTTTTTTGGCTCTCTTAATTAGGAAAAATGCACAGCTTTCGACAGCCCTTAAACCCTTGGTACATAAGGATAAAAATTTTTTCCAAAAAAATTTATAGCCACCCAAACGACGACTTTTTTAGTTGTTTTTACCATATATTAGGATAAAAATGTGCGTAATTACCCTTTTTTGCAAGGGGAAAATAACCTACCTACTTATTTTTTCTTTGCCAAAACAGGCTGAAACCACTGATATAATAGCTTTTTTTGTAACTAAATGTAATAGGTTTATTGCCAGTGAAGTGACGATATTTAATTGCCAGTGAAGTGACGACATTTTATGAAAATGAAGTGCACAAAGTCCAGTCTTGTATTAAATATCCTTAAAATTGGAAATTTCATTATTTAACTATGTGCATTTGGTACGTGTATAGCCAGTGACATGAGAATATGTGCATTTTTTCATTTAATAGCCACTGAAGCGACGACATTAGTTTTAAAATGCACAATATCATAGAGTTTTGTGCATTTTTTTGTGCAAATGGTATAATTATAGAGTGGTATTTTTAAAAAATGCACAGAAAAGGGTGACTGCACAGTGCATATAAATAGCGACGTTTTTATGGAGGTTGCTGAGGACTTATTAGGTGATAAGTATGAAGAAATCCTTCAGTTATGGAGAAGCGATGATGAGGATGAGGCGTTTAGAGCCTTTCAATTATTAATCAATACAATTATTGATCATGAAGATGAGGTAAGTTGTGCAAGTATTGTTACCCTTTATGGTCAACAAATTGTGCAGATTATGTCCCCGTTATTAGAGACATACTTAGATAGTACCGAAAAAGGTGAGATGATAGAAAAGTTACTGAGCGAAGAAGTAGCAGAAACAGGGTCTTCGTTGTTATTTCATAAATTAAGAGAAGCGATTAGTTTAAATAGTTTTTCTAAAAAAGATGGCATTCCCACAGTAGAAATTAAGAATGGAAATCAAACCCATGTAGCCCAAATACATACTCATGTTGACGATGGAATGATTCTTACAAATGGGGAAATTGACCAGTGGGAAACGTTAATGGCTCAAGCGATAACATCAATGGACGACTTAACTGCGGATGCATTTGATGTCATTTCAATTCTTTGGATGAAGAGCGCGAGTACTGAAAAAGATATGGTTTCGTTTAATCATGAAGATGTACTTACGATGCGACAAATACAGAAGAACAAAAATAAATTAGGATATGGCACTTTTCGAAAAAAGGATCGAGATGAGGTCATGAAAAGAATTGCTGCACTAGCTTCTATTTGGTTGCGAGTTGATGAGGATGATGAAGTTCATTTTATTGATCAGACATCTCTATCAGAATATAAAAAATCTAAATTAAAAAGACTGTTTGTAGTAGACAATGTAACGATTGCTCATGATCGGCAAACAAATGATGTGATTGGGATTTATGAATGTGAGATTAGACCTGGCGATTTACTAGCAAGCTATTTGCATGGTGCAAAAAAGTCGACGGGTATGCTTTCACTTAAAGCGCTACAATATAATCCTGTTAAGCATAAGCATCATAAAAGATTAACTCGCTACTTGTCTTGGCAATGGCGAATTCGCTCCCGTAAAACGGACTTCGAGCGACCGTATAATATCGGTGGTGAACGAGGGTTGTTAAGTGTACTCGGAATGGATAGTACAAATGATAAGAGACCATTTCGAGTTAAGGAATCGTTTGAGAGTATTTTAGATACACTGCAGGAGGACAAGATTATAGACTCTTGGCACTATGTATCGATTGACGAGACAAGAATGGGAAAAGGGAACCGAGGTTGGCTGACAAATTATTGGATGACATTACAAGTCATTATTCTCCCTCCAAAAGAAATCATCTCAGGCTTATCTATTGAAGAAAAGCCAAGGCCACTTGAGATTGAAGAAGTGATTAATGAGTTTGGTAAGAAGCTTAGTCGGACTAAAAAAAGAGACGACCAGATGAATCGAGAAGAGCAATTAGTGTTAGGCTTACATTTTGAAGAAACAGATTCAACTTCGACTGATTATAAAATAACCCCAGAATTAGTTCAACATACTAGGAAAAAGAGAGGCTTAACCTTATCAAAAGCTGCTAAGGAAATTGGAATTGCTCACACGACCTTATCTCGTTTTGAGAAGAACGAGATAAAGAAGCCTAATTCTAAGAATGATGAAAAGCTTAGGAAGTGGATTACTGAAGAGGAACCCAAATAAGGGATAATTTAACACAATTGATTTGGGCTCTTAATGTTATTGTAATATAAAGGGTGTATCATGAAAGTATTAAGTAACCCCCCAAGTTACACATAAATTATTTGGCACATGCTGGTTAGGCATGTGCTATTTTTTATGAAAATATACAAACGTATGAATAAAAGAAGGTTGGAAGAAACGTTTATTCGAAATTTTAGGAATCTAACATAGTCGTTAAAAGAAGAATTAGACTACTTGTTTTAAAATATGATAATAGAGATAGCATTATTTTTTAAACAACTAGAGAAAAGTGAGGTGATGTTTCATTGTAAAATATGAAATATAAGGAGGTCACCTATGTTACTCGTATTCGTCCTGATTTTAATTGTTGTTGGGTTAGCTTCGGGTATGTTAGGTAGTCTAGTTGGAATAGGTGGGGGGATGGTTATCGTTCCTTCTCTATTATATTTAGGGCTGTTTTCAATTTCCCCCTTATTCTCAGAGGTTACTCCTCAAGTTGCTGTCGGTACATCACTACTTGTTATATTAGTCATTGGTCTATCATCGACCTTCGCCTACTTGAAACAAAAAACAGTTGATTACAAGAGTGGATGGATGCTCTTTATCGGTAGTGGACCGGGAGCGATTGTGGGGGCGTGGCTGAATCGTTTTCTCTCATCAGAACAATTCTCTCTCTACTTTGGCATCTTCATTATCTGTATTGCGATTTTAATGATGGTACGTAATTACTTGAAGCCTGTTGTTATAAGAAAAACCTTTCTCTATACAGCGATTGGTGATAACGGGGATGAAGTGACATATGGGTATAATGTGCCAGTGATGTTAGTTATCTCATTTAGTATCGGTATCCTGGCTGGTTTGTTTGGAATAGGTGGGGGCGTGTTAATGGTTCCTGTCATGATCTTGTTATTTAACTTTCCAACTAGAATTGCGGTTGCGACGTCAATGTTGGTCATCTTTCTATCAGCTATTACAGGTTCGATTACTCATATGGTATTAGGTAATATCAATTGGACGTATGCGGGCTGTCTAGTTGTAGGGGCTTGGTTTGGGGCGAAAATTGGTGCGTACCTCAATAACAAATTGAAAGCAGAATATGTATTAGCTATCTTTCGTTTTGTCTTACTCTTTGTGGGAATTGGATTAACGATTAACTAAACAAAGGAAGAAACGTTTATTTCTACGTTTCTTCCTTTGTTTGTTCTTTCTTTTATTCGTTTAACCAGGGAAATTATTATTGTTATTTCGATTCATAATTCGTCTCTCTAACATTCCTTTTAAGATAGGTGCGAATAAAGCTAGAATTGTAAAGACTAGAATCGTTCCACTAATCGGACGTGCAAAGAATGCGACGATACTTCCATCTGTCATCATAAGCCCTTGTCTTAAGCCATTCTCAATAATTCCTCCAAGTACTAAACCAAGGATAATTGCAGCGATTGAGAAGTTGTATTTCTTAAGGAAGAAACCTACAATTCCAAAGAAGAACATGATCCATACGTCACCCATGCGGTTATTAATAGCAAACGTACCTAGTATGGAAAGCATTAAGATACTAATACCTAAGAACTCATAAGGTACTCTCAGGATTTTTACAATGTATTTAATCGAAATTAATACAAGGATGGCCATGAGAATGTTTGCGACAAACATCCCTACAAACATGGAGTAAACAATGTCCGGATTTTGTTGGAAAAGTAGTGGACCTGGTTTTAGACCATGAATTAAGAATGCACTTAAGATAACAGCTGTTACTGCGCCACCTGGAATACCAAGTGTTAATAATGGAACCATTGCGCCACCTACAGCAGCATTATTTGCGGCTTCTGGAGCTGCTACTCCGTCAATGTTTCCTTTTCCGTAGCTGTCTTTATCTTTAGAAGCACGGATAGCAGAGCCGTACCCTAGGAAAGAGGCAATCGTTGCACCGGCACCTGGTAACACACCGACTAACGAACCGAGAACACTGGAGCGAAAGAGTGTCTTTCTCACCTTTTTAATATCGGACTTTTCAGGAAGTGAGAAGCCTTTTATGTCACCGTCTCCTTTAGGGAGTTCCTTATTGAAAATCTTTTGATGGAAGCGCATAAGTACTTCTGATAAGGCGAACAACCCAATAATTGCAGGAATGAAATCAATCCCAGCTTGTAAGAAGCTTGTTCCGAACGTATATCTTGAGACACCTGTTACAACATCTAACCCGATAATAGCTAAGAATAATCCAATTAAAACAGAAATTAGTGCTTTGATTTGGTTTTTATTATCAATACTTGCAACAACAGTTAAACCTAATACACCTAGTGCAAAATACTCTGGCGCACCAAACGTGAGGGCTACTTTTGCGGCTTGAGGAGCTAATAGAGCTAAAAATATGGTACTAAAAAGTCCACCAACGAGAGAGGCAAAGACAGCCATGCCGAGTGCCCTGTTTGCCTGCCCTTTCTGAGTGAGTGGATACCCGTCTAATGTCGTTATTGCTGCAGGAGCATCACCTGGGGTATTGAATAAGATAGCACTTATCCCACCACCATAAACAGAAGCACAGTAAATCCCAACCATTACTAGGAATCCGCTAATAGGATCCATAACATATGTGAATGGAATTAATAAGCTGATAGCAGTTACACCACTTAATCCAGGAACGGTACCAAAGATAATCCCTAAAACTACTCCTAGAAGTACCATTAAGAAGTGGTTAGGTTGAAAGACAATTTGAACTCCTAATAATAGATTTTCGACCAATGTAGTCCCTCCTTCTTTTTACGTATTTAATAAAAGAAAAAGCTAAGTTCGCGCAGTATTCCAATGCCCCTTGGTAGAGGAACATATAATATTTTTCCAAAGAGAAAGATGAAAACTCCCAGTGAAACAAATGTGAATATAAGCTTTTTGATAAGAGGGATTTTGATTAATGTGCAGACAAAGTAGATGAATAGTAAGGATGATAAGATGAATCCTAGAAATTGCATTAAATATAGGTAGATAAACATTCCTACAATGAGAGAGATTAATCGAGTAGTAGAGAAGTCTTGTAGATACTCATCTTCTGCTTGTTTGTTAACTTTCTCACGTCTCTTAACGAAAATCGTTTTAACTAGTACGAAAGCAGATAGAAGGACCAATCCTGTTAATACTAAAAGAGGCCAAAATTTAGGACCAGCAGGTTCACCAGCTGCCCTTTCTGCCGATATTTTGATGATATCGTCAGTAGCGATTAATAAGGATAATCCAACTAAAAAGATGCACGCAATGACGATGATCTCGCCGTAACGGTGAAGGTAACGTATCAACATAGTTTTCCTCCTTTAATTTTAACAAGATTTAATAGATAGAATTTAATTAGGGGAAGTAAGGATTCTTCGCTAAGTCTAACGAAGAATCCTTACTCAGCTATTTCTTACTCTAGGTAACCCATTTCTTTAAGCATTGTTTGTAGAGTGTTCATTTCTTCCTTGGCAGATTTTTCATAATCCTCAGAGTTTAAGTAACCATCGGCAATGTGCAACCAAGATTCTTCTTCATACTGTAAGTAATCTGGCATGTTTGATGCAGCATAAAAGACATTATGCAAATACTGTTGAACTTCTGGCTCAAGCTGTCCAGGTGCGTTCGTTCCTCTCCATCTACCAACAGAAATGTTTAGTCCTAATTCACCTGTCGTTTGTGCATCGATTCCTTCAAACGGCTCATCGCTTGGTACTAGTATTGGACGAATTTCACCTGCTGCATATAGGTCAGCTACTGCACCAGCAGTTTCATGAAGCATATGCACGTGACCTCCAAGTAAACTAGCTACACGCTCACCTGACGCATTACTAGGAATGTACGTCATATTTAAACCTAATTGTTCATTTATCTCGTTTACACGAAGTTGGTCATCTCCAATGCCACCTACTCCGGTAATTTTCACGTATCCAGGGCTATTTTCCTCAGCTGCTACTACATCGTCCCACGTTTCAAACTCGCTATCGTCTCTTACCCAAAATACTTCTGTTGCGCCTTGGTTTCGAATGATAAATGTAGTGTCTTCTGTAAAGCTATATGGTTGCTCACCTAGCGCTTCGTTGATTACTTGAGATGTAATTGCTCCGTAAAGTGTGTACCCATCAGAAGGTTGAGATAAAGCATAAGCTAATGCAACTTCACCAGCTCCACCAGGCATATTATTCGGTACTAGTCTTACACCCATAATTTTTTCAGCTTCTCTTGAAATGCTACGAGCATAACGGTCAGAACCGCCACCTTCACCCCAAGCAATGACATACTCTATGTTTCTAGAAGGATATCGATGTGGCTTAGGAATAACAGATTGAAGTTGTTCAACGCCCTCTTCTTCAGTTATTGCACCACTATTTATATCTGCAGTAATTCGGTCAATTTCAGCTATAACTTCTTCTTGAGGTAAGTTGTTTTCATTACTTGGGCCATCTCCACTACCATTCCCGCCTTGACTTTCTGCTGTTGAACATCCTGCTAGTAAAATCGCAAATAAGAGCATTGAAATAGGAACCAACCACGCTTTTTTCATCATATTAAGAACACCCCCAGAAATTTTTGTGAAACTATTTAAGCTTTACGTAACCAAATACCTCCTCTTCTTAATAAAGTAGTCGAATGTCCCCTGGATTGAATGAATTGTGGAAGCGCTTACAAGTTTGGTGGTAAGTTGTTTGTGGATTGTCGACAATCTGAATTTAAAATAATCATAATATTCTAAATATTACTTTGTCAACAAGATTTTGGATAAAAAGTAATTTAAATTTTTTCTTTGCTAGGCCAATTTATGAAGGGAAGTAGTTATTAGACACAATATGTTAAAATATTTAGAAAATTCTAAATTGACAAATTAAAATTTTTGTTGTTAAAATTAAGTTAAGTATTTACAGTGTCGACAATAAACAAAAAGAAGGTGATGACTCCATGTACAAAAGTAAAGTTGATGAATATGCACTTCCGAATATTATTAAGCAAAGTATAATAGACGATATTGTACAAGGAAAACTTGCTTCTGGTGATAAACTACTAGAAACGAAATATTCGGAACGTTTCGGTACGAGTCGTTCACCAGTACGAGAAGCGTTTTATTTATTAACATTAGAAGGATATGCAGAAAAGATTCCTAGAAAAGGTACGGTCGTGAAAGGGTTCTCCGCAGAAGATATTGGAGATATCTTAGAAATTAGAAATATGCTAGAGCAACTGGCAATCGAAAGAATGACAGCGGAAAACAGGCTTCAATGTGTAAAGAAAATGAAAAAGATCGTCGCTGAGATGAAACAAGAAGGGATTGATAAAAATCAATATACAAAATTAAATTATGATTTTCACTTTCATTTAATTCTATCTAGTGGTAGTGAAGTGATTCTAAATGCATATTCTAAACTATACAGCCCTCTTATCTCATTACAAGGTCTTTCTTTTATGACAGAGAACTCGATTACTAATTCCATTAAAGAGCACGAAGAATTAATCGAGCTATTAATTGGTGGAGAGATCGAAAAAGCAAAATCACTACTAAATTCTCATAATAAAGCAGTATTTTTCCGAGTTCGTGGAGCAATTAAATAAAGGGTCTCTACTTGAGGCCTTTTATTGAAAGCGCTTTCTTTTTGTTGTGCTATGTCAGTTTATAGTTAGCTACTTTTAGGGACATATGTGTTGCGTTAAATTGTCGACAATCCACAATAACAGAATTTTACTTCGTTCCTATGTTACTTCTAAATTACTAATTATGAGGAGGATAACGAATATGAATAAAGTTTTAAAGAAAAGCTCTCAGCAACGCTCTTGGACTACACGACGTGAAGAAAAGAAGAGGAGAATTGAGCAAATAAGTGGATTACTAGATGGAGGAGTCTTACGAACAGAGAATATTGTTGAAGCTCTTGAGGTTCTCATTGCTCCTGGGGACCGGGTTGTATTAGAGGGGAATAATCAAAAGCAAGCGACATTTCTTTCTGAGGCATTAGCAAAGGTCTCCCCTAAAAAGGTCCATGATCTTCATATGCTTATTTCAAGTATCTCTCGACCGGAACATCTAGATATCTTTGAAAAAGGCATTGGGAGTAAAGTAGAGTTTGCATATGCAGGACCACAGAGTTTACGTATCTCTCAAATGTTAGAGGACGGAAAGTTAGAAGTTGGTGCGATTCATACGTATCTAGAGCTATATGCACGAATGTTTGTTGATCTTATTCCTCGAGTTGCCCTTGTAGCTGCTGATAAGGCAGATAAAGACGGGAATTTATATACAGGACCAAATACAGAAGAAACTCCGACATTAATTGAATCGGCTGCGTTCCATGATGGAATTGTCATCGTTCAGGTTAACGAAATCGTTGATGAACTACCACGGGTTGATGTTCCAGGTTCTTGGATTGATGTCATCGTTGTGGCAGATAAGCCATATCAATTGGAGCCACTCTTTACGAGAGATCCAAGACATATAACAGAAACGCAAATTTTAATGGCGATGCTTGTGATAAAGGGAATTTATGCAAAGCACGGAGTACTATCTTTGAATCACGGTGTAGGATTTAACACGGCAGCGATTGAATTGCTACTACCGACGTACGGTGAGCAACTTGGGTTGAAAGGAAAAATATGTACGAATTGGTCAGTCAATCCTCACCCTACTTTAATTCCTGCGATTGAAAGTGGCTGGGTGGAAAGTGTGAATGCTTTTGGCGGGGAGTTAGGAATGGAAGACTACGTCGCTGCACGTCCAGATGTGTTCTTCACTGGTCCTGATGGAAGCCTCCGCTCGAACCGTGCCCTTTCACAGTTAGCGGGACAATATGCTGTTGATTTGTTTGTAGGTTCTAGTCTACAGCTAGATCCAGAAGGGAATTCATCAACTGTAACTGCAGGAAGGTTAGCTGGATTTGGTGGAGCACCAAATATGGGGCACGATCCTCGTGGACGTCGTCATTCTACTCCAGCTTGGTTAAATATGATTAATGAGGATGGACCAATTGTTCGAGGGCGAAAATTAGTTGTTCAGATGGTTGAAACCTTCCAAAGTGGTGGTGTTCCAACATTTGTTGAGTCGTTAGATGCTGTAAAAGTTGGTCAAGATGCGAATCTACCAATAGCACCTGTCATGATTTACGGTGAAGATGTTACGCATGTCGTCACAGAAGAGGGAATTGCTTATCTTTATAAAGCACGTGATAAAGAGGAACGAAAGCGTGCAATTGCCGCGGTTGCTGGGGTGAGTCCAGTTGGAAGAACTCACGACCCTAGTCAGACCGAACAACTAAGAAAAGATGGGCTGGTTGCTTTTCCAGAAGATCTTGGGATTAGACGAACAGATGCGAAGCGTTCATTGCTCGCAGCGAAAAGTATCGATGATCTTGTACGTTGGTCAGGAGGTCTTTATCAACCACCTGCAAAATTCAGAAGCTGGTAAGGAGGGGTTTATTTGCAACTACACAATCTATGGGTTACTGAAAATAACTACTCAAAATTACTTGCAGACTTAGCAGTTACAGCTCTTATTGAAGAGGCAGAACTTACTCCAAAACCGGCTTTAGTGGATATGGAAAACACGGGTGCCCATGATGACCTATCTGTTGAACTCATGCGACTTTCAGCAAATGTATTACATCCAACATTTGCTGAGATTGCTAGAGTCTCTTATAAAAGAACGGTAAGTCAGGAGCTTCGGGAAGAAATAGCGATGATTGGTCGTGAGGGTGAAAAGAACATGTTAGAGGCGACTGACGGCGTGAACACGCATCGAGGTGGAATTTGGGCGTTAGGATTACTAGTCTCAGCTACAGCGATGAGTGAACCTGGAACGGCTGCCAAGGAAATTGCAGACGTTGCAGGGAAGCTCTCTCGTTTCGAGGACCGATTTGCGCCTGTTCAACAATCAAATGGATTACGGGTAAAAAAACAATATGGAGCAATTGGAGCCAGAGGGGAAGCAAATCTTGGATTCCCACATGTGATTCATGAAGCACTACCTGCACTCTACAAAGCTCGTAATCTAGGTGTTCCTGAAACTTATGCAAGACTTGATGCCTTACTAGCCGTCATAGGAAGCCTTGATGATACGTGCATACTGCATCGTGGTGGGCCAGAAGCGTTGGAAGTAGCAAAAAGGGGAGCAACCACTGTATTAGAAAGAGGAGGGTCGTCAACTCCTAGTGGGTTTATGGCCTATCAAAAGCTAGACAACGATTTGCTATCCTATAATGCTTCACCAGGTGGAAGTGCAGACCTATTAGCGGCGGCTCTTTTCATTGATAGTGTTCGTCATGTCCGAGTGTACAGTGAACGTGTCTTACAAGTAGAGAATAGAACGTAAATTTTGGAGGTGTGAAAGGATGGAAAAGTTATCGTTTCAATATAAAGCAACCAAAACACTTTCTCGTCAGGCATATGTAGGTGTTGTAGGATCAGGCGACTTAGAAATTTTACTTGAACCATTAGAGGATCAGCAGACTGAAGTACTCGTGAGAACGAGTGTAAATGGTTTTCAGGAAATATGGGAAGCTGTTCTTGAGAGATTCTTTGCTACGAATGACTTTGCTGCTAAGGTTGAAATCAATGATTTTGGGGCAACACCAGGGGTTGTATCATTACGATTAGCGCAAGCTGTGGAGGTGGCTGTTCATGAGTGAAAACATTTTAGCAGTAACAAGTTTTATCGAACTTTCTGCACGTGAACGAGTAAAAGAAATCCTTGATTCAGGTACATTTCGAGAAATCCTTGATCCATTTCAGCGGTTGGAGTCTCCTCATTTAGAGTCACTTGGGATTATCCCGCAAAGTGATGATGGTGTTGTCATCGGAAGAGGAAAAATTGATCGAGAACCAGCAGTTGTAATTGCCATCGAGGGCGCATTTCAAGGTGGGGGAATTGGAGAAGTATCTGGAGCGAAAATTGCAGGTGCTTTAGAGCTGGCCCTTCGAGATAATGAAAACGGAATCCGAACTCGTGCTGTGCTAGTGTTGGAAACGGGTGGGGTTAGACTTCAAGAAGGGAACTATGGGTTACTTGCAATTGCTGAAATTGGAGCAGCAATTGTAGCACTGCGTAGATATGTCCCTGTTGTCTGCGTCATCCCAGGTATGATCGGCTGCTTTGGCGGTATGTCAATCTGCGCTTCCCTTTGTAGCGATATCATCATGACAAGGCAAGGGCGACTTTCACTTAATGGTCCAGAGGTTATTGAAATGGAAGCAGGTGTGGTAGAGCTTGATTCTCGTGATCGAGAGCGGATTTGGAAAAGTGTAGGTGGAGAACAACGTTGTTCTACGGACTTTGCGGACATTTTAGTTGAAGATGATTTATTTTCTATTAAACAATCAATTTATGAAGTATTTGAGCGTGGTTTAACAGATAATCACCGTTGTTCACAAGTCAATCAATACTTAGCTATGCTTGGCTCGATTGATAGTTCGAAACTGACTCTTGATGGTCCAACGTTACGTAGAGATTGGAATCAATACTTTAATAAGGAAAATATCTCATTAGAATCAATTCGTTCTGCTTATGTAGACATACCGATTGAACGGGAAGAAAGCCGAGGACGAACATGGATCGAAGCACTCATGCAAACGAGAGAAGTAACAGATGTGACCGTTCCTTCCGTTCTATGCAGTGATTCAGTACTTGATGATGAGCGTGTTCGATACATTTCTGTCGTCCCAAACAGTTCTAGTCGCTTTTACCGAGCGCGAAATGGTGAAGTAGGCTTAGAAGAGGGCTGGATGGTAGCCAAGTATGTACGTGAAGCGGTCGAGGAAGATGCGGATAGTGAAACAAAGCGTGCAATTATTGCTATCGTTGATGTACCAAGTCAAGCATATGGATTTCATGAAGAATTACTAGGTGTGAATTTATCATGTGCCGCTGCGCTAGATGCCTATGCGACTGCAAGGTTGGAAGGTCACCCAGTAATCACGCTTATCGTAGGAAATGCGATATCGGGTGCGTTCCTTGCACACGGATTGCAGTCCAATCGAATCATTGCATTAGATGATCCTGGTGTGATGGTGCAGGTTATGTCAAAGAAATCTGCCGCAAGAGTTACAAGACGGACGATTGCAGAGTTGGAAGAAGCCGCAAAGAAAGTACCTGCGACAGCGTATGATATTGGTTCATTTACAACATTAGGTGCAGTGAACCGAGTATTAGAAGGAATTGACGCAGATTCCCCAAATGAGAATGATGTTGCTAACGTCTCAAATGAACTAGTAAATGAAATAAAAACCGCACGCGCTTCCTCAACTCGTGATTTACGTCATCGCTTGCATTCAGAAGAGGCACAAGCGAATCGAAAAGCTTCTATTAAAGTACGTGAGAAGGTAAAGGAACAATGGAACTAAAACCACATGATTTAGTAAAAATAAAAAATCTGAATGCTCTTATTAATCATGGAGAACGTCCATCATGGGTTAATGATGCTTTAATGGAGGCACCGTGGGTAGTGGTTCGTCGTTCTAGTTGGTATGACGGCATGATTCCAATAGGAGTTCGGGGAAAAACTCGTAGTGAGAGGTTTGCCGCGTTTCTTCCTATGGATGCTGTCGCAACCTATGTTACACCTGAACAAATAAGTAAGGAGCGTGTGTGGTCTACGTCTACAAGGGGCGAAGAGATTAATGCAATTCGTGTTTTAGAAGAAGTTAATAATCTAATGATAAAACAAGGGTGTACATGGGGTCCAGCTGGTAGTGTAGGGTTTGAACTGATCAGTGGTATTTCCGCTGCCAGAGAATCAAGTGACTTAGATATAGTCATTCGAGCAGATGAGCCTATAGAGGTTAAAAAGGCAAAAGCAACAGTCGAGGCTCTCTCTAAACTACCTGTTCAAATAGATGTACAATTAGATACAGGAGTAGGGGCTGTATCCCTAGCTGAATACGCACGTGGGGTTAATCCTGTATTGCTGAAGACAATGACTGGTCCTCTCTTAGTTACGAACCCGTGGTGTCGTGATGTTGCGGTAGGAGGGATAACGTGAGTATCGTATTTTTGTTTCCTGGTCAAGGTTCACAGTATTCGGGGATGCTTCAAGAATTACCTAAGCATCGCCGGGTTACAAGTGTTCTAGATGAAGCAACTAGTCTATTAGGTACTGATATATTCAGATTCGATAATGAAGAGTCTCTGAAGTCTACTCGAGCTGTTCAACTTTCAATCTTTATCTCTAGTGTTGCGGTGGGGCGTGCATTGATAGAAGACGGAGCTAAGCCAAGTATGGTCGCAGGTCACTCTGTCGGTGCATTCGCTGCAGCTGTAACGGCAGGCGTCATTCCCTTTGAAGATGCCCTGCACTTAGTGAACTTACGTGGTCAATTAATGGAAGCTGCTTATCCAGATGGATACGGGATGGGAGTGGTCTTAGGACTGACAAAACAACAAGTAAAATCGATTATCGAGCAAGTTACTACAAAAGAGACACCTGTCTATTTAGCAAATATAAATTCTCCAACTCAGATCACAATATCAGGAACAAAAAGGGGAATTGAGTCTGTTCTTGCATTGGCTCAATCATCTGGTGCAAGAAAAGTACAAATGTTACAGGTCAATGTTCCTTCACATTGTCCACTACTTGAAGATGTTTCCGTGAAGCTTGATGTAGCATTAAGAAACATCGAGATTTCATCTCCAACCGTTCCGTATATAGCGAATTGCAATGCTCGTCCCTTGAGAGATGGGGAGGCAATCCGGAATGACTTAGCATTAAGTGTCGCTAACTCTGTTCAATGGCATGAAGCAACTAGAGTGTGTTATGAGCTTGGGGGGCGATTATTTCTCGAAATGCCCCCGGGTCAAGTACTAACGGACCTTGCCTCGCAAGCTTTTCTAGATGCACGAGCCATTTCAGTGACTACTAGTGGATTGGATTCAGCATTGTTATTGGCACAACGTGAACAGGAAAATGAATGATAGTGAGACTAGAATCTATTCAATAGGAGGACCTTCTAATGAAAGCAGTGGTTATTCATGAATTTGGAGGAACCGACGTATTGACTTATCAAACAATTGATAAGCCAACGATCCGTTCAAATCAAATACTCGTTCGTGTGGAGAAAACGAGTGTCAACTTTGCAGATATTAAAGCTAGGTATGGTAAATATCATGGATTCGGGAAGCCTCCCTTTATTCCGGGATTAGATGCTGTTGGGATTATAGAGGAAATGGGATCAGAGGTTGAGCAGTTTACTGTAGGACAACGAGTCATCGCTTTTCCTAAAAACGGGTCCTATGCAGAGTATATTGCAGTAGATAAGGAACTTGCATTTGTAGTTCCAGACAATGTAGAAGTAGACACAGCCGCTGCTTGTCCGGTCGTTTCCTTTACGTCCTATCATCTCCTAGCAAACCTAGCTCAACTAGAAAAAGGGGAAACCGTAGTGATTCATGCAGCTGCAGGAGGGATCGGCACAACATCTATTCAACTAGCTAAAATACTAGGGGCTGGTTGTGTGATTGGAACAGTAGGAAGCAAAGAGAAGATGACATACGCCAGAGAAGCTGGTGCTGATCATGTCATTTGCTATGAGGAAGAACCATTTGATGAAATTGTAAATGAGATAACTAAAGGTGAAGGTGCTAATGTGATTCTAGATTCAATAGCCGGAGATTTATCAGATAGAAATATGAACTGTCTATCAATGTATGGAAGATTGGTTAACTTTGGTTCTGCTGGTGGTAGGGCAGGTCAGTTTAAAACGACGGATTTACACTCAAGTTGTCGTTCTATTTTAGGATACAGTTTAGGAACGACAATTCATAAACGACCGTTACTTTTAAAAGAGACGGCTAGTAGAGTGCTTTCTTATCTAGCGGAAGATAAATTGAAGCTAAACATCAGTCAGCGATATCCGTTAGAAGAAGTGGCAAAAGCACATGAGTTAATAGAAAGTAGACAAAGTAGAGGAAAGATTATTTTAGATGTACAAAACTAATTAATAGGATGGTACCTTTTATGAGTCATCTATCTGGTTGTAAACTACTTTTATTTGATGTCTTTGGAACACTCGTAGACTACCGAACAACGGTCATTAAAGAAGGGGAGCAATGGAATAAGAGTAAAAATATTAATATTAATTGGCCAAAGTTTATCGACGAGTGGCGTGGACGCTATCGCCCTAGTATGGACCGTGTATTACGAGGAGAGCTACCGTGGATGAACTTAGACCAGTTGCATAGATTAGTATTGAAGAACTTATTGAATGAGTTTGAGATTGAGTGTTTTTCAGAAGATGAGATCGATCATCTAAATAAAGTCTGGCATCGTTTGGAACCGTGGAATGACACTGTCGCTGGACTTCATCGGTTGAAGCAAAAATTTATTATTAGTCCATTATCAAACGGAAATATCTCGCTACTAACAAACATGGCGAAGCATAGTGGATTACCATGGGACTTGATATTATCTCCGGAGCTAATTAGAAGCTACAAACCTGAACCTAATGTATATAAGATGGCTATTGAGTTATTTGATTTACAACCTCATCAAGTGATGATGGTTGCTGCACATCAATACGATTTACAAGCCGCAAAGGAACTCGGTATGAAAACAGCCTATATTCTTAGACCATTGGAATATGGCCATGATGCCATACCGGATCTCAGGCCAACTGAATCGTATGATGTTATCGCGAATGATATCATCGATTTAGCGAAACAAGTTGGTGCTTGATATCATTCTCTTTTACTCTATCCTCGTGACTGAGGCTAGATAATCTAGGTATTCCCCCCTTAATATATAACTTGGACACATGCCTTGTTCGCATGTGTTATTTTTTTGAATAAAATTAAAAGGAAGAAACGTTTATTTCTACGTTTCTTCCTTGGTTGGAATATTAGTTGTGTAAATGTTGCGTATTTAGTTAAAGATCCTTGTTATAGGATCAGTCTTTACTGGGGTACAATCAGGAAAATGAAACGTTAAGCAAAATTACAACAAAGATTTAATCAAACGCCCCGTTAATTGAATAAGATAAGTGACAACAACTTGGAACTAACTATATTTTTTCTATAAAAATATAGATAAGAACATTATAGATATATACCAAGGTATTAAAAAAATAAGTGGAACAAGATACGCTTTAGAGTGATTAAGGTATATACGTTTCATTAATGCTTCAAAACCATTTACAATAGTAACAATTATAAAGAAAGACAACCATCCATTATAATAGTCCGACCACCAATTTAATATAATGAAAAAATAAGCAATTACGAGTATTACAATGGTCCAATTACCATACACGTATATCTCATAACCTCTATTGGTTTCTGAAATCTTATCGTCCTCCATTTGAAACTTTCTCTTTATGACTTTCTCAAATAGGAGCCACATTCCTAAAGCTGTGAATAATAATATTACATCGTACATTAGGTACTTCCCCCCGTACATACTTTTCAACTCTTCTTCCCAAATTCTTCAAGCTTTTATACTCTATTTTAATGCTAACACTAATTCCCTTTTATTTGGGATAGAAATGTAAAAAGCGTCTCCGCTTGTTGCAGAAACGCCCCCGTTTTTTAAATAACAAAATTTAATTACAATTTCAGGAGTTGTTAGTTAGGGCTTCTGCTACCACTACTTTTCAATTCTTTTTCTCCTTTTATTACCTCGTCACTCATTAAGTAACGATATATTGTATCTGGCTCATCATCAAATGTTACTAACATCAAGTAGTGACTATCAAAAGTAAAATCACTTTTTTTGACTTCCCAAGTCCTATCTGGATAATTATTCTCTAAATATGACTCTAATAATTCCATTCTTTTAGGAACTTCTTCATAAATAATATGATAAGGACGGACACCCCAAAAGCTAATTCCAAATAGTAGTACGATAAGAAAAATAGTAATAAATATGCTTAATAGAACCTTATGCTCTTTACTTAAGAACAAGGTAACCATAAATAAAATTACAGTAATAACCACTGTTAAATAAGCAATATTAACCTCGAAATAATGTGTATGTGGAACAATTTTCTCATTATAAAATCTTAAAAGAAATAACATAGATAATAAAAAGAGAATAATAACAATCGCTTTTATCTTCACTCAGTCACCTCATTTCTTTCATTAACCTCGTAACTTCAATAAGAGAAAGGCGTTAACCTTTTTCAGCTATCGCCCCCGTTCGTAATATAAGGTTAGCCAGATATTTCTGGTTGACCTTTTTCTATATGGTCTTATTATAACGGTAGTCGGGGTAGAACGCAGCTTCCGTGGGATTCGATCCCGTCAGCTAAACTGTTCACCCCCTACTTGTATAAACATGTTTCAGGCTGGTTGGGACAAAAAGATCCCGTTTAACAAGCGAACCTATGATATTACAAGAAGCGTTAGGGGTTACCGACTAATTTGTATTTTCTAAGGAGGAGATTTATATATGAATCCAGTCGTTGGTCTGGATGTAGCTAAAGGAGAAAGTCAAGTACAGGCATTTTTAGATAAGGGGAAACCTTATCGTAAGAGCTTTAGTGTTGTTCATGATCTTGATGGTTTAGGAACATTATTAATCTTTCTACAAGAAGTAGAAAAAATGGCTAAAGGACAACAACCTACGGTTATTTTAGAGTCAACTGGTCACTATCATTCTCCCGTAATTCAATTTTTAGAGGAGAAAAAATACGTCTATATCATTGTAAACCCTCTAATTTCCCATAGAGCGAAAAGTTCAAGTTTACGAAAAGTAAAAACTGATGCAATAGATGCTTATCACCTTTGTGAGCTCTTTTATAAAGAAGAATTAGAGCCTTATAAAAAAAGGGGCATACAACTCTTAAACCTTCGTAACCTAACAAGACAACAAGAGAGTATTACAGAAGTAGCTGCTCAGACTAAGGTTCAATTGCACACTCTGTTGGATCAAATATTTCCAGAGTATAGAGGTGTCTTTGGTGATTTATACTCTAGAGTTTCGCTATTAACTTTATCTGTATTTCCTACTTCCGAGTCCGTATTAGGTGTTAGCGAAAGAGAGTTAACAGAAAAGATAGCTTCATTATGTACCAGACGGTCTGATAAATGGGCTGGAGAAAAGGCAGAAAAGCTAATAGAAGCAGCCAAACGCAATCCGTTTCAAAAGAATATGTATGATAGTCATGTTTTCAATCTCAATGTATTAATAGATATTGTTCTTCAATATCAAGAGCACCTATCTAAGATTGCCACTGAAATAGATGCTCTCGCACAAGAAATCGAAGAATATAAGATTCTCCAGACCATCCCTGGTATCGGTGAAAAAATCGCTGCAACGATTATTTCCGAGATTGGAGAGATAGATCGGTTTAGTCATGCCAAAAAGCTTGTCGCATTTGCTGGAGTAGATCCTAGTGTGTATTCTTCAGGTAGATTCACTGCCTCTGTGAACCGAATAACCAAAAGAGGTTCTTGTAGACTACGACACGCCTTGTATATGGCTGTTCGAAGTGGAATTCGAGATGCACGCAAAAAGAAAACCACTGATGAGATCATTCCACGAAACAAAAGACTTAGAGAGTTTTATGATAAGAAACGTGAAGAAGGAAAGCCATTTAGAGTAGCCGTTATTGCCTGTGTAAATAAACTCTTACATTGGATTTATGCCTTACTAAGAAACAAGACTACTTTCCATGATATAGCGTAAAAACTATATCTAACAAAATACAACAAAACCTTCCAAAAGGAGTGTCATGGAAGGTTATTTGGCGTGTTCATTTTTAGTATATCATGCTTGTTTTAAATTTTTTATTGAAAAATGTTGACAAACTATTAGCTGGTTTAGCACAACAAGCTACCCTACTAATCATTCATTAAAGATATCTATACCATCAATAGTTACTGATTGTATTTTGGAGATATCTAATATCCTATCAGGTAAGAATTTAACCGTAATCTTATCATTTTCGCTAAGACTTCTAATTGAATCAAAAGTTAGAGAACTGCCGTCAGTAATTGTAGCATTTACTTCAATCTTACTTGAACGATTAAAATCACCATTCCCATATATAGTTACACCTAGAGGAGAAATTGACACCGTATCGGAAGTCCATGTTCCAAATTCTTGATTAAATTCAATTCTTTTCTCTTCTCCCGTCGTCGGCATTCTAAATGTGGTGCTCCAGTTACCAGTTATAAATTTCTCACTTGATACAAAATAACCCATTAACTTATCGTTTTCTAAATCAATATTGTCTTTGCTAAAAATGTATTCAGTAAATTCTCTACCATAGTTTGTTACACCTGAATCATCTGTTCCAAAATAAATATTAGAAGGATGGACTTCATTACCATTTTTATCAATAAAGTAAAAATAACCGTGGTCATCCATACCATTCTCCGTCCAATTAGCTTGGATATGGAGACGGTTATCTATAATACCAACATTAGAGATATGCATAAAGTCGATTCCTGGTAGTGATAGGATATTTTGATTAGGTTTTAAAACCTGCACGTTACCTTCTTTGGATAGTTGATGATATAATGTTCCACCACCACCTGGAATATTGTTCATATCAAGAGAAATTGTTTCATTAACAATACTTATTAATTCCGTAATATTCGCATTAACTGACTGTTCGAATGTTTCTTTATGGCTTAAAAAAGAATCTATACGAAAATTAACTTTACTATCACTAAGTCCCTTACCACCATTTGCTTGAATTCTAAGTGTGGCAGTATTTGTCACTTCATCAAAATCAATAATCTGACTGTTAAACATTTGAGCACCAGTCAAAGAGTAATCATAAATATCTAGTGTTTCATTGATTCTACTGCCAGTTAAATCTTGGAATGTAATATAGATAACAGCCATTTCATTATCGCTCATTGCTCCGACTACCTCTGTTCTAATTCCATTACTCTCACTGCTTTTTTCAATCGGCTGAAGCATCAATGCCAATTCTGGATTCACATTAGATACTAAATTATTAAAGCTAGGAATATGTGCAGCACCTACACCAGCTGAAAACAAAATAACCGTCGAAGCAACTAATGATAGAGCAACTTTTTTAAGTTTTCGTTTGGGCTTTTCTGATTTTGCCTGTAATATACCAAGTCTTGACCTTTCGTTTAATTCTTCTGGAATCTCTATTCTTTCTATTTCCTCTTTAATATTATTTTTCACAAATATCAGCCCCCTTAGCTTTTTTCCGAAGTTTTTCTAACGAACGATATAAAATCGTTTTGGCTGTACCTAGTGGTATGTTTAATAACTCGCTAATTTCCTTAAAGGAATATCCCTTATAGAACCTTAAAATGATGACACCTTTTTCATCTTCGTTTAATGATTCTAATAAGTGTTGGAGCGATATTGAAAGAGGAATATCCTCACTCTCTGAAGGGATAAACTCCTCATACTCTGGCTTTAATTGAACTACCTTTTGGTTTTTCCTTATACAGTCAATAGAACAACTAATTGTAATTTTCATTAACCAAGTTTTAAAATACTCAGGATTTTTTAATGTTTCTATTTTGGCAAATGAGCGATACGCTACTTCTTGCACGACATCTAATGCATCGTGCTTGTTTTTTACATATACATAAGCCATTCGATAAATATCTTGTTCATATTTTTGAAAAATTTTCAAGAAGGCTTTATCGTCTCCTTTTTGGGCTTTTTTGACTAATTGGATAATTGAAATTCACCCTTTCTTTTTTGGTTTTTCATCTATTAGACAGATTCAAATATCATTTGGCTTTAATTTGTTTCATTTTTTTCAAAAAAATAAAACAAGGAATCAAATCCCTGTTTTTCGGTCACATCTTTTAAGATTTCAACTAACAAAATATATTTTCCTTCTTTTAGGATTCTGCCCGTTAATCAAAAAGCGTTCCTATTTGTTGCAGAAACGCAATCCGTTAATTGAATAAGATTATTAACTTTTCATTAGCTTGATAATCATTAAATAGCGTATTTGTATGTTCCGCAACTTTTTCAGCCCACTCATCAAATTCATCGACATTTGGCTCTCCAAACTTTTGTTCAAGATACTTCTCTCTATATGCTGACCTTTTATACCTTTCGTGAAACCAAGTCTCAAAATACTCTTTCTCTGTAATACCTAACTTTGTAGCTTGTTGTTCAACAAATTCTGTATATCCAATCGTCTCTAAGAACTCATGAGTTTCCATTAAATCATAACTTGGGAAGACAGTACGTTTGTATTCTTCAATTTCTGCATCAGTAATTTTTATTCCTAACTCCTGTGCTTCATAAACTATAATTTCATCTTTCAAATAATTAATAATATAATTCTTTTCTAAGGAATTTACTTTAAGGACATCTTGTGCTTTAATTTCTTCACCATTAAAAACAGCAATTACATCCTCATTATTAAATGTCTGTGTAGAGCATCCAATAAGAATAAGTAGAAATATTGATAATAGTAATAGGTTCCGCAAAACAAATAACCTCCTAAGAACAATGTAACTAATCAACCATAAAATATTAAAACTATATATTAGCACTAGTGTTGCATTAATTAATTTCAAATATTAAAAAGACTCAAAATCTTCAATAATCTCATTTTACGCACAGAAAAAGTCCTTTATAATGGATAAGTCAGGTGGTAACCCGTCCAAATCCACTAAAAAAGGACTCACACTATGGACAAGATTACACGAAAAACTTCATTTGGACAATGGTTTTCACCCATTAACCTTCAATTATTTGAAGAAAACGTGAAAACGTTGAAATTAGATTACTATACAAAAAAGTTAACGACCGAATCATTTCTAAAATTACTTCTTTTTGCACAACTTCAAGAAATCGAAAGTCTTCATGCACTGGGCGATAGTCTTTTTGATGACAAGCTGCAAAAAGAAGTTAACCTAGATTCTATCAGTATCTCTCAGCTATCACGGCGATTAAATAATATGAATCCTGACTTATTTCAAAAGCTTTTCTTAGATCTAGTAGCACAAATTCATGTCAAAACACACCCTACAAA
>NZ_NISU01000004.1:62998-81928 GCF_002335805.1 Bacillus sp. FJAT-45350
TCCTATCCTGAAAAAGCTGTTATTACAACGGCAAAAGAACACGATCGTGGTCAACTTGAAGTGATGATTGATAACAAAGAATGCATGTATGTGTTTGACCGTGGTTACCTTGATTACGAGCGATTTGATCGCATGACGGATGATGGCTACTTTTTTCTTTCAAGACTACGTAAAAATGCGGTCGTACGCGAAGTTTATGAATTTAAACTACCAGAAGGTTCAGCAGTATTATCAGATCAAATGGTATTGATTGGTACAACTCAAAACCGTAGTGAAAATTACTTTCGCCTATTAAAAGTGAAGGATTCAAAAGGAAATGAGCTTCATTTAATCACTAACCGTTTTGATTTGAGTGCTGAAGAGATTTCTGAGATGTATAAATCACGCTGGGCAATTGAACTGTTTTTCAAATGGATAAAACAGCATCTCAACATTAAAAAGTTCTATGGTCACAGCGAATGGGCGATTCAAAATCAAGTGTTTATTGCACTGATTGTTTTTTGCCTGCATGTTCTCGTTCAAATCGAAACGAATAGCAAGCGAAAAACCTTACAAATTAGCCGTTATTTAAGGGCTGCGCTATGGAAACCAGCGTATATCTGGATTCGAAAAATTGAAGGAAAAGCAGTCCCTTAATAAACAAATTGTCGTCGTTACTTATGCTCAATTGTAAAAAAAATCCAAATGGATGGAACCACCTTTGGTTAGGTATTTCCTTTTTTGGCTCTAAGCAGAGAAAACATTAAAACTGAAAATTCCAACAATATTTATGCAACACTAGTGATATATTAGTTATTTTATGGAAAATACTTCTTTAAGAATCCTGCTTTTTACTTCAATAAAGAAAGGCGAATACCCTTGTTCAGCATTTGCACCCGTTAGCTTAACAACATCGTTATAGAAACAAAAAATACAAACAAAGAAGCAAAAATACTGAAATAGCCCAAAAATGCTATTTTATCTTCTTTAAGTTCAATTACTCCTGTCAGTAATACAGAGAAACTTAATATCAGCATTAAATAAGGCATAAACTCAAAGTTTTGAGTAAAAAGACTATAACCCGCTAAAACAATTACAATAACCGATAAGATATTTCTTAACATTTTCAAAACATTTCTCCCCCCAATACTCCTGAAAAGTCATTTACTTAATCGTAACATTCATAAAATTTATGTGTAAAAAATGTACTTCCTTTATTCAACTCTTCTGCCCTTTACTTCAATAAGCAAAAGAGCAATCCCTTCTTATTTCAAGGATTGCTACACGTTAATTAAAGAAGTAACTAATATAAAATAGAGTTAATTTTAATATAATGGATATGTAATAATCCCCATAATAATAGAAGCTATTAAAACTCCTATACTAAAAGACGTTTACTTTGATTTTGAACGCGAAATCATGACAAATGCAAAAGATAACGCAGATATTGAACTTGTGGACGCACAGACGGAACAGACGAAAATAAACACGCTGCTTACGCTTGAAGCCACACTTGGAAATGAACTTGTTGTTCAGAACATTTGCGATGTGCTTGATATTGACTATGAGGAAATCAAATCAAAGCTTCCTGATCCTGAAGCTGATCCAATGGACGACGGAACGGGTGACGTAATTGACGGAATCACGGTTGAAGATGATGTTTAATGAAAAAATGGGAAAAAGAAATCCTTCAAAAACAAAATAGTGATCAATATCAGGTTTTAAAAAAGCTGAAAAAGTCATATCAAACGGCGATTGCAGAGGTTGAAGACAAAATTCAAGTTCTGCAATCCCGTGAACAGACGCAATCGGTCATTTATCAAAAGCAATATCAAGAATCATTGCTGAAAGACCTGAAAAATGTTTACGGCAAGATGAATTCCAATTGGTATTCCGACATGAACGGATATTTGCAAGATTGCTATGAAGACGGATTCTATCAAACTATGTATTCGTTGAACAATGAAGGAATTCCGATTGTGCTTCCGTTCAATCAAAAAGAAGCCGTTCAAGCAGCGGCGCAAACCGGTGACGGAATAAAGCTTTCAAAAAAGCTTTATCAAGACACGAATGAACTTGTGAAAGTGACACGCCGTGAAATCACAAAGGGAATTGCAATGAATTCTCCATATTTCTCAACTTTATGACTTTTCTCCATCGTTCGTTTATAAATCCACCCATAAAATTTCTCATATAAATTGATTATAATTTGGTTTTATTATGGAAATTGTTTTTGAAACTCTTCTGCTCGTTCGTATTATAAGGTTAGCCAGATAAGAAAATATTTCTGGTTGACCTTATTTTATATGGTCTTATTATAACAGTAGCCAGGGTAGAACGTAACTGCTCGTGGGGCATTGACCCCGTCTGCTAAACAGTTCGCCCCCTACTTGTAGAAACATGATTGAGGCTGGTTGGGACCTAGATCTCGTATAACAAGCGAAGCTGTGATACTGCATGGAGGATTAGGGGTTACTGGCAAATCAATAGTTTAGGAGGGAGATTAAAAATGAATCCAGTCATAGGTCTGGATGTTTCAAAGGGAGAAAGTCAGGTTCAAGCATTTCTTGATAAGGGGAATCCATTTCGTAAGAGTTTTAAAATAAGTCATACCTTGGAGGGGCTTGCTTCTCTTAGAGAATTTCTTGAGGAAGTGAAAGAACAATCGGGTGTAAAACCACCAATTATTTTAGAGTCAACAGGGCATTATCAAACACCAGTGGTTCATTACTTAGAGGAACGTGGGTACTTGTTGATTATCATTAACCCACTGATTTCCTATAAGGCGAAAAGTTCGAGTTTAAGGAAGGTTAAGACCGATGCGGTTGATGCTTATCACCTCTGCGAGCTCTTTTACAAAGAAGAGTTAGAACCCTATAAAAAGCGTGGAGTTCAACTCTTAAACCTTCGTAATCTAACAAGACAACATGAAAATATTACAGGTACACTGATTCAAACTAAATTACAATTCCAAGCCATCCTTGACCAAGTATTCCCTGAGTATAGAGGGGTTTTTGGCGATTTATATTCAGTGGTGTCGCTCTTAACTTTATTAGAGTTCCCATCTTCTGAAGATATTCTAAACGTGAATGAAGAGATACTAACTGAAAAGATAAGTGAGCTTTGTAAGAGTCGTTCAATAAGATGGGCAAACGAAAAAGCGAATGAACTTATAGCTGCGGCTAAACGTAATCCATTCGAAAAGACTGTTTACCAAAGCCATATTTTAAGCCTTGGAATGTTCATCAATATTATTCTTCAATATAAAGAGCACCTATCAAAGTTAGAGTCAGAGATAGATGCCCTTGCCAAAGAAATTGAAGAATATAATATTATCAAATCTATCCCTGGTATCGGAGAAAAGATCGCGGCAACGATTATCTCTGAAATTGGTGAGATAGACCGATTTGATAATCCCAAGAAACTTGTAGCTTTCGCTGGTGTTGATCCTAGTGTATTCGAGTCTGGTAAGTTTACAGCTACCAGAAACCGAATTACGAAGCGAGGGTCAAGTAGGCTTCGACATGCCTTATATATGGCAGTCCGCTGTGCCATACGTGATTGTCGCAAAAAGAAGACGAGTGATGAAATCATTCCTCGTAATAAGAAATTACGTGCGTTTTATGATAAAAAGCGTGAGGAAGGAAAACCTTTTAAAGTAGCTGTTATTGCTTGTGTTAATAAGCTCTTACACTGGATTTACGCCCTATTAAATAGCAAGAGTGCTTTCCAAGATATAGCCTAAACTCTATATATAACTAAATAGAACAAAACCTTCCAATAAAATAATATAGGAAGGTTATTTGGTATGTCTATTTTTAGTATAGCATGTGGTTTTTAAGATTTTTATAGAAAAATATTGACAAACTATTAGCTGGTTTAGCAGAACAGCGATAGCCTTTATTAAGCTATCGCTACCCGCTAATTTAATATTGATTGTATTTAAGTTGTTCCCGTGTCCAACTTCTTAAACGATTCAGCTATTTTAACAATTTCCTCAACCGATAATAGTTGTGTTTCATCTTCGGTTGTAACCGCCATATCTATAAAGACACCACCCTGTTCCCAAACGAAAAATTGTCTTGTTTGATGAACACGATAAAACCCTTTAAGACCATCACCGAACTCAACAATCTCATCATATATAATATTATCCAGACTTTTGCCAATAAAGACTTCCATTTCTCTATTAGGTTTATCATTAGAGTGATAGTGAATTTTCGGGGTTAAATAGTCTAGATTATCTTCATCAACATACACAATTTCATTATCCTTAATTGCACGTCCTCCACTGTAAAGTTCCTCATAATCAACTTCGTGGATTTTAAAAGGAGCGTATGTTGGTAGTAAAATATTTCGGTCATCAAACTTACTTAACTCTTCTATTTCCCTTATTTCTTTCTCTACTAGAAATGTCTGGGTACTTGCATTCCATACCAATAATGCAATTCCGATTCCAATAACTGATAATATTAAAAATCCCTTTACCTTCTTCAAAGTTACCCCTCCTTATAAAATGAAGAAATCTGCTCCATTACTTTAAGTGTAACACTTCACAAACTTAATACGTAGACCTATAGTAACTCAATTCATTAGAATTACTTCTCCCCTCTCACAGCCCCAACCCTACCACAACCTCATCCATCTGCTCCTGCGTAATCCCAATATACCGTAACGTCTCCTCCTGGCTCGAATGATTCAACAACTTCTGAATCATAGCCAGATCTCTCCCTTGCTTATAAGCAAAGTAGCCAAACGTTTTCCGAAGACTATGTGTTCCAATTCGCTCTGTAATCCCGACTGCACGCGCTGCGCAGCTTAGTATGTAGTAGGCATGTTGCCGGCTAATTGCCTTTCCTCCCTTTTGACTCAGAAACAACGGTTCTGTACGGTCTGCTCCTTTTCGTTCCTTTGTGAGGTACTGATCGTTCAAGCGCTGGACTTTCACACCAATGGCGACTGCACGCATTTTCTTTGTCTTCCGTTCCCGGATTTCTAGACGCTCTGCTGCTCTGCCTCTGTCTTTCACTACATCACTGAACGAAAGTTTCAGTAAATCACTGATCCGTAGCCCTGAGTTGATTCCTAACACAAATAACAACTCATTACGTAATGACGATGCACGTAGGATCTTTTTGATTGCTTCAATCTTCTCTCGATCACGAATTGGCTGGACCGTTTCCATTGTGTTCACCTCCCTTCTTTTTGTCATATTTTCAGCTATTTTTACTTGTGCCTCTTTTCCATACTGGAAACCTTGCTGTGTATGGGTTTATTGGGTCCTATGAAAATCTGACACAAGACCGTTATGTAAGATTAATTTAGAACAAAAAAAAGCTCTTCACTTTTTGTTTGAAGCAATGTGCGTAGCCACTACGTTGTTTTGAGATTAACACCAAGTGGGTTTCTTGTTGTTAGTCGTGTAGTGTGCGGAGCCATTGCCTTCTCTGAATGGGTTACTAAAAAAATAGGAAGCTCAAATTGAGCTTCTATTTCCATGAATGAGCTTTGGATTGTGGTCATTACTCGTATTCACTTGCTTAGCAAGTTCTGAGATTGTACGAGAAAGGTGCTCTAGTTTGCTTTCAATTCTATTAAGCAAGTAGAACGTTACTAGAATTGGAAAGCTCACCTCAGCCACCATCGTTATCCAGTCCATGCGAATCCCTCCTATAGTAAAATATGAATGTTGTTTTACTTAACGCAATGAGTGTAGCCACTACCTTGTTTTGAGTCTAACAACAGTGACTTTCTGTTGTTAGACGTGTAGTGAGCAAAGCCATTGCACTTCCTTGAGTAAGCTATTTACTGGTAGTAAAAAAGAGAAGACATTATGCCTTCTCTCTCGCTTGCATTATGTCTTTATTAAGCCATTGGTAGCTCGATCACATCAACGTTACGTTCTGTTAAACGAGCTCTATCAATACTAACGATACCTTCATTGAAAATATCTTCAGCGACAATTGTATCCATCGCGGCCTTTACAGCTACAGGATCAACGGGTTCTGCTGGGTTGACGATGTTAAATGTTCGTTTACTTCCTCCCATTGTGTTGAAGACGAGTTGTAATACTTTACTCAACCGAAACGCCTCCTTTCTTTAGTATTTTCATTTACTAGCAATGGCTTCACCGTTGTGCGCCATTCTAGGCAGCGGTTCGCTCACTACCCTTGAAGCTACTTCTTAATAAAAAGCAGTTAACTGGTTCGTCTGGATCTTATCAAGCATATCTGTACTTAAGCTGCTTAATGCATTTCCTACAGTCAGAACGCTCTGTGGTGTAACGGAGTCTTTTACATTGTTGTACGTACGACGCTTGTAGATAGGCTCTCCATTTAAGTCAATCCCTTCAGAAACAACTAGGACAAGAGAGACTCGTTCAATTGAAATCATAGCCATACTATCAATCTCCTTTCTTTGAATTTAGAAAACCGTAAAGGTTTTCTAATAAATAAGACACCCTCATTGTATAAGGGTGCCTGCCTCTAAACAAAAGCGCTATGAAGCTGTTAGACTGTGCTTTCCTTCCTATTTTTGTGGCTTTAATTGATAGACTTCTGCAAATCGATGCAGTACGACGGCAAGAGTCTCTTTTGTGATCTGAGTTCCAAATCCAAATGTACCATCGGAATGGCCGTTGATGATACCGGCCTTCTTCATGTCGTTAATCGCATAGACTCCGTGATAGTGATCAGGGACGTCAGGAAAAGGTGTTGCCGTATAGACCGGCGCAGGTGCTGGAGCTATAGGTTTCTCTTTCCACCCTGTCACTTGATTAATAAACCAAGTCTTATCGATCCCTGTACCTGGACAAGTCTTAGCGGAATGTTCTCGGTGGAAGACTATTGATTTTGTTGTAAGGGAGAATCGTTGTAGCAATGCATTCACCGTACCAAGGACTGCATGTAACTGCTCTCCTTCTAACGTTTCCTGTCCACGATCAAAGTCACCGATCATTTCAATGCAGATCCCTCCAGTATTATGACCTGAAATCCCAGCTGGGATCTGGTTTAGATCACGACCGTCCCAAATCGTTCCGTCCGGGGCAATCGAGAAATGCTGGCCAATATCACGCCAACCATTCGTATTTACGTGATAATTCCACATCCCCCAGATCGTCCGCTCACCTTTGTAATCGGTTTTTCTATGCCGCCATGTATGGTGTATTTGAATATGATTGATCGGTCTGGTTGCCTGAAATCGACGTATCCACGCAGTAAATTCTTCTAACGTATAACTCTTAAACTTTCTCATAGACACCCCTCACATTCTGAAAGAAATTCCACCCTTGCGTACTATGACCGTGCAGCTCTTGGAAACATAGCTCAATCCAGCGAGCGTTCTTTAATTGTTCAAAGCAGAATTTGCTTGAATGCTTCACTGAAATAGAATGTGCACCAAGCTGAACCTCAGTTTCATGAAGAGTCTTCTTCCTGAATGCATCAATTTCTTTAGCAATAACCCAACCAGTCTTTGATTGCCTCCCAATCGGCTCTCTCGTATGAAAAGGAATCAGCGTCTTACCGTGTGATAAAGGAACAGGAACCATTTGCTTTTTCCCTAAGAAATAACCATATCTTTGCCGACTGGCTGACATGCTTGTACCGTAATACATTAACAATTGTTTAAGAAATGTATCACAAGACATATTCACGATCTTTCTATCTCCATTGTCTAGTAAGATCATTAATACATCGCCACTACCTTCCGAATTAACAGGGTAAAATGCTTGTCCATAAGAAAGAAACTCTTCAACGTGAGGCCATTCCAACTATACCAACTCCTTACTATGTAATTAACAGCTTGTTATTACGTGAAATTATTATAAATATAGAAAAAAAGAAGATGATGAGCTAGTTGTCTATCAACTTGATAGGTGCGGATTTATAGGGTCTTTCGTACAATTTGAGGTTAACTATGTAAGAAGTACTTACTAACAGTGTAAGCGTTTCCTTTTAGTATTTTAGTAAATTATACCATAGGAAATATTACTTTTGTTAAGGTATGAGAGGGAATCATTAGAGACTGCCTTTAAGTAAAATAAGAAAGGGATATCCCAAAAGGAGTATCTTTACCTTTTGGGATATCCTCTATGTACGTGATATAACTGAATCTTTGTTCTCTGAACTTTTAATGAAAAGGTGTTCAAGAGAATACAATTTACTACCGTTCAATACCAGATAAACTGCAATAAAAAGTAACACTAAATCATACGCATAGCCATCTAAAAATCCTGCCTGAAAATTAACTGTAATAATTGCTCCTATCATAATAAGTCCTATCAATACAGAAACAATTCTTGTTCCTATGCCTAGAAGTAACGCAATACCTCCAACCAATTCTATAATGGCTACAATATACGCTAATCCACCTGGTAAGCCAATACTAGCAAACCAACCTGCAATATTTTCGATACCACCTTGGAACTTTGCTGAACCATGCGCGATAAATACAATTCCTAATACTAATCTTAATAATAATGCTCCAATTTCATATCTGTTTGACATAATTGATCCTCCAATTTTCTAGAAATGCATGCAAACCTAAATTCAGTAGTTTTATCTTGACCTGAGATATTAATATTAAAATTATAAGTGCTTCTTTGAAAATATAAACCACAATAATCTACAAGAAAAGGTCAAGATTTCTCTTATGCAATCTTGACCTTTTCATAAGATTACTTCTTCTGTTCACTGTTACTATTTAGATGAGAACCATCACAGTTTCCGTTTGCATTTTTCGTGTTACCACAAGCGCACTTTGCCATACTTACACCTCCCCATAATTACTTTCATGCTTACAACAACTGTTGTTATTTGCTATTATGAATTATATAAATGAATTTGGTAAGTACGCACTAAAAAGTAATATAGTATACAAAAGGGAACCACTAAGGAGGGCTAGATTTGTCGGAATGTAAAGTAGACACAGCTTTAGAAGCCATTGTAGGGAAATGGAAGCATAAGATTTTATTTCAAATGATAAAGCGCGATAAAATTCGGTTTAATGAATTGAAACGCTCTATACCAGGTATCACTCAAAAGATGCTCACGTCACAACTAAGGGAATTAGAAACTCATGATTTGATTAATAGAAAAGTGTACGCACAAATACCTCCAAAAGTTGAATATTCTCTTTCAGAGCATGGAAAAAGCCTTATTCCACTTTTAGAGATGATGAGTAATTGGGGATCAGAACATGTAAAGCATATTGATGGATTATACGAAGAAACGAACGAGAAGATATAATAACCATGCTAAAAGAACAGGAATCCCAATCTCCTGTTCTTTCTAATTGCTTAGGAAACTATAAAAATAGTCGACCAAGTGTATGAGTATAAGCATATTTAAAGAAGAGCAATATGCGGTGTTAGCTTTGAAAGTGAAGGTTTTAAGTTATGTCTCTATGGTTTCTCCTCACAGTTGCGAGTGCGTTGTATTTAGGTTTTCTACATTCTTTTTCAAACTAAATTCCTTCAAAAACTGACCATTGTTGCCCTTCTTCATTGGGGTTTATGGGAGTGGTACGTTGGCATTTGTCATTACAGCCTATTTGGAGGGAGTACTCTTTCTCACGACTACGATTATTCTCAGTGGAATCATCGTCGGCATTGGCTCAACGTTTGGAAAATTCGCCAACCCCATTAATCCTGCTTTTCTACTATTCTACTATTCTGTATCTCTAATGGTTTCTCTACAAAATTTATTTTCTTCATTAGTTGTTGGATGAATCTTGGAAAATAGTACGCTCCAAAGAACGCACAGATAAATGCCTGAAACCACATTTTTAGCCACGTGGTTAAAAATGTACTATTATAACCGTTATTTATCGAAACCAAAATAAATGAAATGAAACAAGACATGCTAAAAGCCATTAAAAATGTAAAAATAATCGGTTTGAATTTGGCGTTAATGTCCATGTTCTCCCCCTCATACAAAGATAACTTTCTAAATTTTCACACTATCTTATAAATGACTATATTTTACCATCAATATTTCTATAATGGAAATATTAGAAACTCTAACTATTTGGATGGCGGGTTAATGTTACTTATTTTCCTTAAATCCTCTTCTTAACGAGGTCTCGTGGGACACGACGTTCCGCTGTTTTACCTTAACTCTACAATTCCCAAAAAAACCCCCCCTCCAAGGATAGAGGAGGCGGAGGATATGACAACACAACCGATTTACTTTGCTAGACTTAATTCAGATGCCACGTCTAAGATTAGGTCCTCTTGGCCGCCGACTGCTTTGCGTTTGCCGATTTCCATTAGGATATCGCGTGCATCAACGCCAAAGCGTGCAGATGCTTTTTGGGCGTGTAATAAGAAGCTTGAGTAGACGCCTGCGTAGCCTAGTACTAAGCTGTCGCGTGTGATTTCCTGTGGTTTTTGTAGCAATGGTGCCACGATGTTTTCTGCGACATCCATGATTTTGTATAAATCAACACCTGTCTGCACAAGCATTACCTTCTATCCCTTAGATTCTGGATAAAAAAGCTCTTTACGTAGAGTCACATCTCGATGCTTTAATGATTCTCCCATAAAACGCAACCAAATCTCGTCATCTGCCATAACACCATGTGTTTTACGGACAATAGCCCAGCGATTATAGCTATTTAAACCAAGGGATGCGAGTAATTCATCCGCATTCACTCTTGTTTCTGGAAACACACGCCACTTAAGCCACTTTTCTAATTCTATTTTCGTAATGTACCCTTCTGGGTTAGGAGAAAACTGTTTGTTAAACCCTTCAATATAGTTGATGACATATGGTTTGTCACTTCCAACTGGTTTTAAATCTACGGTCGCAATGACATCATCAAACAGCATAACATCAAATTTCATATAGTCGATCATAACGACACCTTCTTTAATCGATAATTATTTTTTGCAAATGAACATCTTTTAATTGCGAAAGGACAACTTCCTTCGCTCTACCAAGATTAAAAGGAGTTTCCGTTAGTTTTTCAATTAGTGCCTCACGATAAATAAATGGATCCCCTATATATAACGCTAGCTGTTTTGTAAATGAGGAGTTGAAAGGTTTAGCTTTTAACTTTCTCTTTAAAATACTCATAGGTTTGTCTAGTGGGTAATCCTTTAGATCTGATAATAAGCTTAAACCATGATCAAATATAGGGGCTAACTGCCAAGCTTCTGTAATTGGATTAAATAGAAAAAGAATGTTATTTGTATGGCGATCTTCATTTAGTATAAATGCATCGAAAGCTAACATACGAGCTATTTCATTTGATACATCTAATCCTGTAAATTGGTGAACCTTGTCCATCATGATTTTAAATTTATCTTCAGTTGAGTAGCCTGTGGTTGTTAAAATATCATCTGTTGTTTCAAAGTTCGCTTCAAAAAGTCGTTCAAGTGTTACCTCTTGTAAAGAACCTCGAAAGTCATAGGAGTAACAGCCTTCGGTAATTGTGCCATCATCTTTTTCTATCAAACATGGTGTATAGGAAACGAAAGAAGTCTTAGGCAAAGTTGAACAGCTAAGTACAAGAGAAGCAACATATTCTGCCATATTCTCATAACCGCGAGTATTTTCTTTAATCCATTTATCCCCTACTAACCACTTCGATTGATCCCCTTTACTCGAGGTGCTAACAATCGTCTTAGTATCTCGACCAATTTGAATCCTCTCCATTTCTTACACCACCGTTCAGAATTTATAAGTTTATTCTATAGTATCAGAAAAGCTAGCTTCTCAAACCCGTTTTCCTAAAAAAGATCGCTATCAAGACTATTCCTTCCATTTCGTTTACAAAGGTATACTTTTAGGACGCATCAAAAAAACTACTATTAAAAGTTTAAAAAGGTATAAAAATAATTTTATAAACGTTTATAAAATAACTAACACTTTTACATCTAAAAATTGTATAATCAAGGAAACTAGTCTAGTAGGTGAGGGTTATATGTCCAACGTAAAAGTATTTGGTTATATTCGAGTTTCAAGTAAAGATCAAAATGAAGCACGGCAGTTGCAAAAAATGATTGCTAAAGGAATTGACGAGCGAGACATTTTTATGGATAAGGCTAGTGGTGCTAATTTTGATCGAATTCAGTATCAAGCGTTGCGGGAAAGAATTCGTGAAGGAGATTTAATCTATATAGATGCACTTGATCGATTAGGTAGGTCATATGACGATGTTATTGCAGAATGGAAGCATATTACTCGCACGTTAAAAGCAGACATTATCATTCTCGAAAATGAAACATTGTTTGATAGTCGTAATTTTAGAGACATGGGAGACATGGGGAAGCTAATGGAGGATCAATTCTTATCGCTCCTTGCCTATGTAGCGGACCAAGAACGAAAAAAGATTCGTCAGCGCCAGGCAGAAGGAATTGCTGTAGCCAAAGCTCAAGGCAAACATTTAGGGAGACCTAAGTTTAATTTAGATAGTTTAAATAAAGAACAATATAAGACTCTAGAAGAGAACTATATAATATGGAAGGAAAAGAAATTATCTGGCGTTCGTTTCATGGAATTGCTTGGGTTAAAGAAGAATACGTTTTATAAGATTGTGAAGGAGTATGAGTATAGGGCTTAAACTATACTCTTTAAATTTACCTTGTCGAATTAATAAAACAATTGTCGAAGGTATCTCTTTTTAGTGCACTTTCCATTATACTATTACTTATTACCTAAATTAAGATATACATCTTAGTATTAAATTACCACTAAATACAATTCTAAGACTACACTGAAGGAGATATTAATGATTTCTAACGAAGAAGTGGTTATATTTATTAAAGAAATTAATTTGTTAATTAATGACTACAATAGATGTGACGATATACTCGTAAAAAAACAAATTTATGATGATATATTACTTTTAAGTAAAGTATTGACCAGTAAACATTTAACTTAGTTTTATTGAACGATCGTGTATTAGTACTCCGTGTCTTTTTTTATTAATTCTCATTAGCCTGACTATATGATTTTGTACTTTTTAAATTAATAACTTAAGAAGTTTCTTTAATGAAGTGTATAGGTCTTTACTCGTATCCAAGCTCTTTTTTTGTCTTTTTTTATCGAAACCCTTTAAATATAACCAATTATATGAGCATAATATCATGTAAACACCTAGAATTAGTCATCATTAATAGAGTTTACACAAATTTTTACAACGATATGGAGTAATTAGTCATGGATAATAAGGAAGAGTTAGAGGCAATCATAGAAAAAAAGAGAGAAGAAATGATTCAAGTAGGTATTACAAAGGGGCTTACACATAGCACTACTATTAAATGTAGCCAAGAATTAGACCAGTTATTAAACATTAGGCGGAGCTTATATACTACTAATAAAAATATACAAGCTTATTATAAATTAGTAGTTTAACTAGACTACCAAAAGCAATTAAAAGGTAGTTGGTATTGAATTTCATGAAAGAAAAACCCCAAATCAGTTGCTTCTTTTTCCCTTTTAATGGGGTGAAAGCTTCCTAAATAGCAACCTAAAAGAGTCACCTCCCTCTGAAAAGGAAGCGACTCTTTTAGGTTGCTATTTTCTATAATATAATACTTACCTACAATTTAAATACACGAACAGTCTCTTGTAACTCCTCAGCCATTTTAGCTAGGGATTCTGCTGATGCTGTCACTTCTTCCATAGAAGCATTACTTTCTTCGGTTGATGCTGCTACATTCTGTGCATGATTAGCCGATTCTTTTGCAATGTTTGCGGTTTCTCTAATGTTTTCTAACATAGCTTCTGAACCAGAAGTAATTTGCTGGAGAGAAGCCGATACGTCTTGTACCTGACCTGTAATATGTCGAACTGAATCAGAAATGGTGCTAAAGGACGTACCTGCTTGATTTACATAGTTTAACCCTTCTTCTACTTGTAGTCTGCCATGAGTCATATGTTCCACTGATTGCTGAATATCAGTTTGAATATCCTTCACTAACCTTCCAATTTTACCGGATGAATCAGTTGATTGTTCAGCCAATTTACGAACTTCATTTGCTACAACAGCAAATCCCTTGCCATGTTCACCAGCACGAGCAGCTTCTATCGTCGCATTTAGCGCTAACAAATTTGTTTGTTCAGCAATACTCGTAATCAATGAAATAATATTACCAATCTCTTCGGATTTTCCACCTAATTGCTTTATTACCTCTGAAGTATTCCTAGTTTGAGTATTAATTTGGTTCATTTGTTGAATTGTTTGATTAATTACTTCTTTTCCTTCAACTGCGCTTTGTGAAGTAGTCAGGGCAGATTCATTAACCGATTGCATACTTTGAGAAATTTGATGCATACCTGTCGCCATTTCCTGTGCTGTATTCTCCACTTCTTGCGTATAGTGCGATTGTGTTTCAGTACCAGTAGCCACTACCTGAATAGATTCACTAATTGTTTCTGAGACTTTGCTATTTTCTTCTGAACTTGCACTTAATTGCTCAGAGCTTGCAGCAAGTTGTTCAGAAGTATGACTAATATGTTGTATTAATTCACGTAATTGGTCGAGCATATAATTCATCGCTGTGCTCAGTTCGCCAATTTCATCTTTTGACTTAGTATGTATCTTTTCAATATCAAGATTACCTTGACTAACTGATTGGGCAACATCGACAGCTTTTTTTAAGTTTCGGCTAATTTGATTACTAAGTAAAATAAAAATAATGCAACCAACTACCAACGATATAACAAAACTAATAAAAAATACATTTTTCGCTTTATCGACACTGCTTAATGCCATGTCAGCCGCATAATGAGCCTGCTCTTTGACTATATCTACAAGTTCAAGTGTATCCAAAACCATTTCGTGACGGATTACATCCAATTCAGAAATAAGCGTCTGCTGAGCTTCTTCATCCCCATTAAATATTTCTATAGCAAGTTCATCAAACTTATCATTTCCACTCACAATAGATTGAAAAAGTTCTTGTTGTTGATCAGTGTGCATTCTAGTAGAGATAGAGTTCAGAAATCCAGTTAATTTTTCATCCTGAATAGTATAGAAGTTCTCATCATATGTACCGTTTCTAACAAAATCACTTACTAGAATATATTTAGAGCGTGTTAATGCTCCAATATCCGTTATTATTACTGCCCTGTCACTTCTTCTTTCTAAATTTTCTACCTCATCTGTTACAATATCTAACTGAAGATAAATAGTAATCCCACCAGTTATAAAAATGATACAAACTAAAAAGAAAGCAAGTAGCACTTTCCACCTAATTTTTAAATTGTTCCATAGATTCATAAGTTGTACCCCCATATAAATTTTTTCGTAGTCAAAACGAAAATGTAAAAACACTATCCTAAGTACTCGATAAAAAAAGGAAAATTCAAAAAACTGCCTCTATAATTATTTGCTTTTTTTCTTTTCTCGAAAATTTTTATTACCATAAATATAGTACTTATGCACTTTACATATATAGACATTATGCAACAAAAGTCGTAATGTTTACAGTGAAACTAAGAGTCAAAATTCGACATATTTCGCAAATTAAATCTATACCTTTTTATTATTTCAGCCAAACGCTTTCAATTCAGGTTATTACCTTAAAAATAAAACTCTGTTTGATAGCCATAAGTTCGGATAAATTAATAGAGGATCAGTTCTTCTTATCGATGGGAATTATGCATCAATATATCTAAGCAACTGTTAGTTTACTAATCAAAAAAAACCATGGAGTTCACTTAATCCATGGCTTTCCTTCAATTATATTTTAAATCCTTTTATCATTTCTCTAAGTTTTTCACTAGATTCATTTAAGTTTTCAGCTGACTTTGCCATCGATTGAATCGCTCTAACCTGTTCTTCAGTCGATGCTGTAATTTGTTCGGTTGAAGCGGCCGACTCTTCAGCAACAGCACTAACATTTTGGAGGGTTCCAATCACATCATCTTTCGAACCATTCATTGCATGAATATCATCATTACTCGTTTTAATTGATTGTAAAATATCTTGTAAATTATTATTAATTGATTTAAATACGTTCTCGGTATCTAGAGCTACCTGAATTTGTTCCTTTGAACTTTTATTCGACTTGTCCATTGTGTCCAGCACATTAGTAGTTTCTTCTTGAATACCTAAAATGGTTTGCTTCACTTTTTCTGTAGCTACCGAAGATTGTTCAGCCAACTTCCGAACTTCAGATGCCACTACCGCGAACCCTTTTCCATGTTCTCCAGCTCTAGCTGCCTCAATTGATGCGTTTAACGCTAGTAAATTGGTTTGTTCGGAAATTTCATTTATACTACCGATTATTGTCTCGATCTCTTTAATTTTACTAACTAAATTTGAAATGTCCGTATTTACCGATTGAATAACTTCGCTTGTTTCATTTGTTTTTACTTTCAAGATTTCAGCTTGAGCTACACCTTTTTGACTAGATTCGTCCACTTTTTTTGATAAGACATTCATTTGTTCATTTTGTTCACTAACTTTCTCTATTTGTGAAGATAAAGTAAATGACTTTTTATTTGCTAATTCAATATCAGATGCTTGTTGATTTGCGCCCCTAGCAATTTCTGCGATGGCCCTTCCTACTTCTTCGCTAGAAGCTGTTGTTTCTTCTGAAATAGCGCTTAAATTCTCCGATGCTTGTGAGACTTCTGTCACAGAGTGTTCTACAGAAGAAATAAGCTTTTTCATATTCCTTACCATATCATTAAAGTGATTTGATAGTTCACCAATCTCATCCTTAGACTTTGATTTTACGTAAACAGTTAAATCTCCATCCGCTACTTTGTTTACTTGCTCTTTTAATCTCAAGATAGGTTTGGTCAAACTTTGGGAGATAAAATAAGTCACCACTATAGCTACCCCAATCCCGATCAATGAAACTAGAAAAATGATAAATAAGAAATGGTTAGCTTCTTCAAGTAAACGTTCTTCAAAATAAACTGTTCCCACTTTCCAACCCGTTTGTTCAATCGTCCCATAGGATAAAACGCGGGCTTGGTCATTATAAATGTAATCAAAATACCCTTGTTCTTCAGATTGATACATTGATTGTATAAAGTCTAAATGAAATAAATCATTTCCTCTTTCATTAGGATGAACTAAAGCTACTCCTTGTTTATCTAACAATATTGAATATCCATCATATCCTACAAAAGTTTCGCTAATGATTTGTTCTAGTGAATCTAAACTTAAGTCATTCGCCACGACACCTAACGTCTGATTCGTTTGAGGATCAATGATTGCTTTAGCAACAGTTAATACATATTCTCCGTTACTACTATCAATATATGGTTCAGTAAAAATAACCTCATTTGGATTTTGAATTGCATCTATGTACCAAGGTCTCGTTGTAGGATCATAATCACTCGGTAAGTCAACAAAGGGTTCCGTGTACATATTCTGATTAACAGAAGCAATGTATGCAAGTGTGATATTTGGATATACTTCTAAGTATTTTTCAAAGTCAGTCTGAATGCTTTCCCAACTGAAGTTGGAATCTTCATTCTGTGAATCACGTAAAAACTGAATGAGCATTTCATTACTACTGTATCGATCAACACTAGTACTGTACTGATCCAAGTAAAGTTCAGTTACTGATTTCATTTCATGTACACTAGAATTAGCTTGTACTCTTGCAGTCTCTTCTATAGAGTCTTTACTTAAGAAATAGGTGGTAGTAGAGACTGATGTTAAAATAATGAAAATTAATGTTATAAATGATAGCACTAATTTCGTATTAATTTTACGAAACATATAATTCCTCCTTAGATTTATAATAAACAACACAGTAATAGTAGAAATGTACAATGGCTATTTTACCATAACTTTTTATATAAAATATTTTATATATTCAGATTATTTTTTGCTTTTTTGTTCGTGTTTCTTGCTGAGGACTTCCAAAGACTTCTCTGTAAACTTCCTTTTAATGTGGTTATTTATTGTGTCTATTCATCATTTACTATTTAACCGAGATTATATCTAGGAGTTATGTACCAACATGAGTCAAATAAAAATAATTTCATCCTTTCATTGCTACCACAGTTCGTAAATCACTATGCAGGGTTCTACCTTCGTGCTGATAGGCTTTCAAATAATAATTGAGAAGGAATGAATAAAAGAAGATTGGAAGAAATAAAGGTTCCTTCTAATCTTCTTTTATTCTCATATCATTTTTACAACTGCCACATAGCAACAGTTGTAAAAATAAACGTATAAATTAACGTTTCTTCCTTCTTTTCTTCGTTGGTTGGTTTATAGGTTTCCAATTAAAAAAATTACACATGCCCACTAGCATGTGTAACGTAGGTCTTATTCAGAATATCCTTTTAAGCCTACATATTTAAAAATATGCTTTTTACCTTTTTTCACTTTTTTAAAAATACCGAGCTCCGATAGTTCCATTAAATCTCTTCTTGCTGTTTCATAGACAACCTTTGATCTTTTTTTGTATTCTTCAATTGTCGTAATGTTAGTTTCTTTTCTTTTCATATATTTCAAGAACTTCTTTTGCCTTGGCGATAAAATAATCTCGTCACTGTCTAATTGCTTTAAGAGGACTTCATGATCAACTTCTTTGGTTAGCTTCTCTATCATGTCACTCATTGATAGTAAAGTCATCTTAGAATAGGCTAGTAGAAAGTAAGTTAAGTCACTTTCGTAATCTTCCGTATCTTTTATTGCTTTATAATACTTCTTCTTTTTTTGATTTACGACTGTTGAGATAGAGAAGAACTTATAGAAATCATAGCCATTTTTCAGTAAATACATATAGGAAAATGCCCTTGCGACTCTACCATTTCCATCATAAAACGGATGGATATACACAAGGTAAAAGTGAATAATAGACGCCTTCAAAAGTGGATTGATAAATACTTCATCTGAATGTATGAATGTAAATAAATCATCCATCATCGGCTGTACATAATTAGCATCTGGCGCTACATAAATTGGTTCAGTTTTTGTTACATCTTCATCCATTAAATACACAGGACCTTGACGGTATTTTTCCGT
>NZ_NISU01000004.1:81938-100781 GCF_002335805.1 Bacillus sp. FJAT-45350
CGAAGATTGTTCAGCCAACTTCCGAACTTCAGATGCCACTACCGCGAACCCTTTTCCATGTTCTCCAGCTCTAGCTGCCTCAATTGATGCGTTTAACGCTAGTAAATTGGTTTGTTCGGAAATTTCATTTATACTACCGATTATTGTCTCGATCTCTTTAATTTTACTAACTAAATTTGAAATGTCCGTATTTACCGATTGAATAACTTCGCTTGTTTCATTTGTTTTTACTTTCAAGATTTCAGCTTGAGCTACACCTTTTTGACTAGATTCGTCCACTTTTTTTGATAAGACATTCATTTGTTCATTTTGTTCACTAACTTTCTCTATTTGTGAAGATAAAGTAAATGACTTTTTATTTGCTAATTCAATATCAGATGCTTGTTGATTTGCGCCCCTAGCAATTTCTGCGATGGCCCTTCCTACTTCTTCGCTAGAAGCTGTTGTTTCTTCTGAAATAGCGCTTAAATTCTCCGATGCTTGTGAGACTTCTGTCACAGAGTGTTCTACAGAAGAAATAAGCTTTTTCATATTCCTTACCATATCATTAAAGTGATTTGATAGTTCACCAATCTCATCCTTAGACTTTGATTTTACGTAAACAGTTAAATCTCCATCCGCTACTTTGTTTACTTGCTCTTTTAATCTCAAGATAGGTTTGGTCAAACTTTGGGAGATAAAATAAGTCACCACTATAGCTACCCCAATCCCGATCAATGAAACTAGAAAAATGATAAATAAGAAATGGTTAGCTTCTTCAAGTAAACGTTCTTCAAAATAAACTGTTCCCACTTTCCAACCCGTTTGTTCAATCGTCCCATAGGATAAAACGCGGGCTTGGTCATTATAAATGTAATCAAAATACCCTTGTTCTTCAGATTGATACATTGATTGTATAAAGTCTAAATGAAATAAATCATTTCCTCTTTCATTAGGATGAACTAAAGCTACTCCTTGTTTATCTAACAATATTGAATATCCATCATATCCTACAAAAGTTTCGCTAATGATTTGTTCTAGTGAATCTAAACTTAAGTCATTCGCCACGACACCTAACGTCTGATTCGTTTGAGGATCAATGATTGCTTTAGCAACAGTTAATACATATTCTCCGTTACTACTATCAATATATGGTTCAGTAAAAATAACCTCATTTGGATTTTGAATTGCATCTATGTACCAAGGTCTCGTTGTAGGATCATAATCACTCGGTAAGTCAACAAAGGGTTCCGTGTACATATTCTGATTAACAGAAGCAATGTATGCAAGTGTGATATTTGGATATACTTCTAAGTATTTTTCAAAGTCAGTCTGAATGCTTTCCCAACTGAAGTTGGAATCTTCATTCTGTGAATCACGTAAAAACTGAATGAGCATTTCATTACTACTGTATCGATCAACACTAGTACTGTACTGATCCAAGTAAAGTTCAGTTACTGATTTCATTTCATGTACACTAGAATTAGCTTGTACTCTTGCAGTCTCTTCTATAGAGTCTTTACTTAAGAAATAGGTGGTAGTAGAGACTGATGTTAAAATAATGAAAATTAATGTTATAAATGATAGCACTAATTTCGTATTAATTTTACGAAACATATAATTCCTCCTTAGATTTATAATAAACAACACAGTAATAGTAGAAATGTACAATGGCTATTTTACCATAACTTTTTATATAAAATATTTTATATATTCAGATTATTTTTTGCTTTTTTGTTCGTGTTTCTTGCTGAGGACTTCCAAAGACTTCTCTGTAAACTTCCTTTTAATGTGGTTATTTATTGTGTCTATTCATCATTTACTATTTAACCGAGATTATATCTAGGAGTTATGTACCAACATGAGTCAAATAAAAATAATTTCATCCTTTCATTGCTACCACAGTTCGTAAATCACTATGCAGGGTTCTACCTTCGTGCTGATAGGCTTTCAAATAATAATTGAGAAGGAATGAATAAAAGAAGATTGGAAGAAATAAAGGTTCCTTCTAATCTTCTTTTATTCTCATATCATTTTTACAACTGCCACATAGCAACAGTTGTAAAAATAAACGTATAAATTAACGTTTCTTCCTTCTTTTCTTCGTTGGTTGGTTTATAGGTTTCCAATTAAAAAAATTACACATGCCCACTAGCATGTGTAACGTAGGTCTTATTCAGAATATCCTTTTAAGCCTACATATTTAAAAATATGCTTTTTACCTTTTTTCACTTTTTTAAAAATACCGAGCTCCGATAGTTCCATTAAATCTCTTCTTGCTGTTTCATAGACAACCTTTGATCTTTTTTTGTATTCTTCAATTGTCGTAATGTTAGTTTCTTTTCTTTTCATATATTTCAAGAACTTCTTTTGCCTTGGCGATAAAATAATCTCGTCACTGTCTAATTGCTTTAAGAGGACTTCATGATCAACTTCTTTGGTTAGCTTCTCTATCATGTCACTCATTGATAGTAAAGTCATCTTAGAATAGGCTAGTAGAAAGTAAGTTAAGTCACTTTCGTAATCTTCCGTATCTTTTATTGCTTTATAATACTTCTTCTTTTTTTGATTTACGACTGTTGAGATAGAGAAGAACTTATAGAAATCATAGCCATTTTTCAGTAAATACATATAGGAAAATGCCCTTGCGACTCTACCATTTCCATCATAAAACGGATGGATATACACAAGGTAAAAGTGAATAATAGACGCCTTCAAAAGTGGATTGATAAATACTTCATCTGAATGTATGAATGTAAATAAATCATCCATCATCGGCTGTACATAATTAGCATCTGGCGCTACATAAATTGGTTCAGTTTTTGTTACATCTTCATCCATTAAATACACAGGACCTTGACGGTATTTTTCCGTTATTTCATCTTCTTCCATCGTACCCTCTGTTATAATTTTGTGTAACTGAATAAAGATTTCTTCATCTAAATCTTTATGGAGATTTTCAAGGATAAACTCTAGCGCATAAAAATTATTCAAAATCATTTTTTCGCTTTTATTCTTCGGATCCTTTGTTTCAACTAACTCTCTTGTTCTTTTTTTAGTCGAAAATGCTCCCTCGATCACACTTGATGAAAATGCTTCGTCAATAATACTTTCAAATGTTAACCTCTTTTGAATGTCATTCAATACAAGTTCATCTAGTCGCTCCTTCGCAGTAACATCGATTTCACGAATTGTTTTTTCTAGGTTTGGGGTTAGTACATACCAAAACTTGTTCCCTTCCTGATCCTTTAGCGGTACTTGTCTCCCGGAGATTTTTCTTTTATTAACTATATCACCCCAAATATCAGCCCTTATTTGTAGGAGGCTGCTTTCGAGTCTAAACATTGTTTCACTTTTATTTAAATAGCGTTCATTCGTATATTTATCATATATATCTTGAAATAGTTGCTCCGTGTATTTTATATCAGGTCCTTCCATGAAACCCTCTCCCTCAAGATTAGTAATTTTTATAGTGTTATGTTATTTTTACTAATTTTCTACTAATTTGCTACTAATCATACCTGTTGCTAGAACAAAAATCAAAATGACAAAAGAGTTAAACAACCTTGAAATAAACCTATAAAAGAAGATTGGAAGAAACGTTTATTGAAAACTTCTTTTCTTTATTCGTTTGCCCAACTCAGTTTATGTAAAGATTGGTAGCACAAATGCTATCACTAAGGTAATACTATCAATACCTCATTATTAAAATACAATGGAGACATTAAGTAAAAAGACATTTTACCTGCTGAAAGTAAGTATGAAAACTACTGCTTCCTTGAACCAAATCATTACTAAAAAGAGGTGACATTATGTCAGACTACGCTTATGCTGATATTGTTGGAAAGAATCACGTTAACAAGGTAAGAAGTGAAGGGAAAATTGCGGCGTTAATTAAAAAAAGACGGCAAGAATTAAATCTAACACAACAACAATTTGCCGACCTAATCGGAAAACGAAAATCGACAATTGGTCGAATTGAAGCAAGTATTACAATCCCACGCTTAGATACATTGTTTGATATCTCACTGATATAGACCAATCGAACCTTTCTATTCAGGCTTAAAAGAACACAATACAACTAAAATTCCAACCAACCAAGGAAGAAAAGAACGTTTCTTCCTTGGTTGGTTTTCATAATACGCAATATTAAAGCCTCTTCTATAGACCCACTACATTACAATGTAATCTTAATACCTCCAGTATTTTTGAATACTCTCGTTTTAGTAGAAACCTCTCTCGGTGTAACCTGTTATTTCTTTTCGATGAACCTACTTGATATTCCACTTTTACTTTGTTCATCGACGTCCTTCTTCTCTTCCCTCTTTTGATGTGTTTGTTTTATCCAGAAATCGTGGTCCGTTACCTCCCATTTAGGAGAAGGGAGGGCCGACGTCAGATGCTTTTTTAGTTGCGCATTAAATAAAGGACTATATTTAGTATATAATTGATAGAAAATTTAAAAAATATTGACCGTAGCTAGATTAGTCCTTATAATAAAAGAAAGATTACTCCTAGAAAGGAATCCCCTTTTAAGAGCAGTAGTCATAATGTCTAACAACTAATTGATCAATAAGCTGAGAAATCTATAGGACTTCTATCCAAGGAGCCTTAAAGTAGATTAAGCCAGTTGTATCCTTTTTCTAAAGGATACAACTGGCTTTTTTAATTTCATCTCATTGAAAGGAGGAACTTCTTAGTAAGGTTTGGGGAAAATTCAAATTAAGCAATAGACGGGAGCGAGTAAATATGAGTTACCATATTTTAAACTATATAAATGGACAATGGGTTGCCACCGAAACAGAGGAAACAATAAATAGTTATAACTGTGCAGATGAAACTGAAATTGTAGGAAAGATTCAAAGTTCAAGTGTTGGGGATTTAAATGATGCCGTTACTGCTGCAAAATCTGCATTTTCTAAGTGGAAAAATTTATCACCTGTTGAAAGAGGGGATTTCCTTCATCGTGCGGCAAATATTTTAGAAGAAAGAGCTGACGAAATTGCTGAAGTTGCAACGAAAGAAATGGGAAAAGTATTAGAAGAAACTAAAGGTGAAGTTCTACGAGCTGTATCTACTCTACGTTATTATGCTCAGGAAGGAATGCGTCAATTAGGTGATGTGATCCCATCCAATAATCCAAATAATATGCTTTTGACAAAGCGTGTACCTATAGGTGTGGTTGGTATTATTGCACCTTGGAACTTTCCGATTGCAATCCCAGTGTGGAAAATTGCTCCTGCTCTTGTTTATGGTAATACCGTTGTCCTTAAGCCTGCATCAGAAACAGGTATTACAGCAGGAAAGATAGTTGAAGTATTTGAACAAGCAGGCCTACCAGCTGGCGTATTAAATTTAGTAAATGGTAGAGGTTCAGTAGTTGGCCAGGCACTAATTGATCATATAGATGTTAACGCTCTTTCATTTACAGGCTCTAATGGCATAGGACAGAGAGTAGCAGAAGGAGCTATAGCACGTGGAGCCAAGTATCAGCTTGAAATGGGTGGAAAAAATCCAGTGATTGTTCTTGATGATGCTAATTTAGAGTATGCTTCTCAGCAAACAGTTATTGGTGCTATGAAGCAAACCGGTCAAAGATGTACAGCTACAAGTCGCGCTTATATCCATCATTCTGTTTATGAACAGTTTAAAGAATTGGTTTTACAAAAAGTTATCTCTTTAAAATTGGGAAATGGTTTAGTAGAAGGAAACAACTTAGGCCCACTTTCCTCAAGAGAGCAATTCGATACAGTATTAAGTTATATTGAAAAGGGCAAGAAAGAAGGAGCAACATTGCTTGTGGGAGGAAGTGTACCTAAAGAAAAATCGAGTGGTTACTATGTTGAACCAACTGTTTTTGAAAATGTAACGAAAGAAATGACAATTGTTCGTGAAGAAATTTTCGGTCCAGTATTATGTTTAATTAAGGTTGATAGTTTTGAAGATGCTATAGAGCAAGCTAATGATACAATTTACGGTCTAAGCGCTTCTCTTTTTACAAATAACCTTGCTAGGGCAATGACCTTTATTAATGATATTGAAGTTGGTCTCATCCAAATTAACGGAGAAACAGGTGGAGCTGAACCACAAGCACCATTTGGTGGAATGAAAGCCTCAAGTTCCTACTCAAGAGAACAAGGGCAAGCGGCAAAAGAGTTTTTTACCACAACTAAAACCATTACGATTACACCCATTCCTTGATCTCAAGCGAATATAGACGTTTTATGAAAATTACTAAAGAAATATAGATAAAGAGCCAGTTAGATCATTTAAATGATGTAACTGGCTCTTTATCTATCATAACACTGGTAGATAAGAACCCATCAACCAGTGACCATTTTGTACCTTATCGTAACAAATTGGGATGACCATGTTTTTTTATCTTTAATGATAAGTGAAAAAAGGCAGCTACCAGCTACCTTTTTTCATCAATATGATATCCTTGAAAAGCTGATTATTACTTTGCAATTTTATTATTAGGATTTAAAGTATTTTCTTGAGAGTTTGGTTGTGAGCCATGTTCATCAATATTTTTAAAGTCCTCTTTTAACCAATTAAAGAATGATTTCCCTATAATTCCGAATATAAAGATAATGGGGAACCCAGTAATAACAGCTAAAGTTTGTAGTGCTGATAATCCGCCTCCGTACATAAGCGTAATTGCAACGCCACCTAGTACAAATGCCCAAAATAACCTGATCCATCTAGCGGGCTCCTGAATTACTTTTGTAGGCTTTGCTGACATGAATGAGAGGGTATAGGCAGCCGAATCAATCGTAGTAGCTAAAAAGATAAAGCAAAAGATAATGAAAATAGCTAATAAAAATTCTCCTGCAAAAGGTAGACCAGCGATAGTCGCTATAATAGCAGCTGGTGCACCATCTGATGCAAAGATATCAAGGACTGGAACGATGCCATTTAATTCGAAATACATACTAGTATTTCCAAACACCATGAAGGCAAGGGCACATCCTAATGTTCCTCCACCCAACATACCGAATACAACACCTCTAAGAGTTCTTCCTTTAGAAACCCTTGCTGTAAACATAGCCATATAAGCAGCAAATGCAAACCACCAACCCCAATAAAACACAGTCCAATCTTGAGCGAAAGAAGAGCCACCTACTGAATCAGTGTACAAACTCATTTGAATAAAGTTTTGTAGTAATAGACCCATACTATCTACAAATTTATTTAAAATGAAGAGAGTTGGCCCGACTACAATAAAGAAGATAATAAAAAAGATATAGAGGTAAACATTAATATTACTAAGAACTTTTAACCCCTTATTCAAACCGAAGTATAAACTTGCGGAAAAGATGAGAGTCCAAAGGATTATAATCCCAGTATCTAGCGCAATTGAGTGAGAGATACCAAGTAGTTCAGAAATGGCTTGAGAAAGCATTGGTGTACCAAGTCCTAAAGAAGTACTTACTCCTCCAATAATCCCAAACATAAATAACATATCTATCATTTTCCCTATTGGGCCGTCGACTTTATCTCCAAGTACCCCTCTACAGGCATTACTTAGTCGTAACGAAGGGATCTTCTTAACATGTACGGCATAGGCTAACACAATAGCAGGGAAACAATAAATCGCAAAACCCATAAATCCCCAGTGGAAGATCCCGTAAGTAGATGCCCACTCTGCAGCTTGAACACTCATCGGCTCAATACCAAAAGGTGGGGCCGTGTAATAGTAAGCCCATTCAACAAATCCCCAATATACTAAACTTGAACCGGCAGTCGATGTAAAAATCATTGCGAGCCAGCTGAATGTAGAGAATTCTGGCTTTTCATTCCCGAATTTTATTTTTCCATACTTACTTAGAGCTAAGTACATAACGATTACGAAAACTGTAAACGTTGCTAACAAATAGAAGAAAGTAAAGTTTGTATTTAAAAATCCTAGTACACTGGCTAGAAGTTGACTTCCTTTCTCAGCATTAATTAATACAGGAATCGTAACTATAGAAATTAAAACTAATGCTCCCCAGAAAATTAGCTTATCAATTTTATTTTGTTCCAATAAAATCCCTCCCTATTAAATGAGTTACTATTAATTAACACTTGTACTATTAAATTTATAGAATATGGTATTTTCCGATAGTAAGGTGGCTTGTTAACCACCTTACTACCGATAAAAATTAGTTACTTCATTGCTATTTCAATCAATTGGTGAAAGTGTTTCAATCCCTGCTCACTTGGTGAATAAATACCATTTTTAAAAGCCTTATTATCAAACCCTTCCTGTAAGAGTTCTACAAGCTCAAAATCTTCTTCTCGCACTCGATCAACAAACTTAATTAATTCTTCATCTTCCTTAGTAATTGACGTAGGATCCTTAAAATAATACTTATAAATAGCCAAAGATGACTCTGAATCTATTGGAATAATCTGGCTAGTAGTCATATTTCCAGAACCAGGGTAGATACTAATCATCATATTGGGCCAAACCCAATAAAAACGTGCACCTGGTTTTTCATTTAACTGTTGATCCGTATTGTCTCTAACGTTTGAACATTGATAGGAGAATTTATCACAAGGAATTATATCGTATTTTGATAAGTCGAATACCTTTGCAAAATCTTTATGAGCGATAGAGCAATGATCACATTCTAGATAGTTGTCAATAATTGCTTTCCAGTTGGCTTTTACAACCCGTGTATTTACACTTTGTAACTTCAATGAATCTAGGAAAGGGTAAACATCAATGTTTTCCAAGAACATTTGATATTCTTCAGCAAAAGGTGGGGCATCTTTATCTAAATTCACAAAAACCATTGATTTATGAGTTTCTAACTTAATAGTCGCTAAACAATCATACTCACCTAGATCAGATTGTTTAAAATTAGGCGCCTTATTTACTTTTCCATCCAAATTAAAGGTCCAACCATGATACGTACATTGGAGTATCTTTTTATTTCCTTTTGCATTCCGTTCTACTTTCGTCCCACGATGTGGACAAATATTATAAAAAGCTCGAAGCACATCATCTGTACCTCGCGTTATAATAATTGGCTGTCCAGCTACATCACAAGTAATAAAGTCTCCAGGTTTCTCAACTTGACTTGTATGCCCGACTAGCTGCCAATCTTTCGAAAAAATTTTCTCTCTCTCTTCTGCAAAAACTTGAGGAGAAGTATATTGACTGTATGGAAGTGTGCGTTGGACTGCCCCTGAAAGAATGTTTTCATTCATGTAAATTATTCCTCCTTATATCTTCATAAATAATAATTAAATCTTCACCTTACTGAAAGCGCTTACAAAATCAATGCGAGAACCTCCGCCATTTACCACCCAATAAACCCTTTTACTTAAACAACCAATTCTATGAATTTTGAAAGTTAATAGAGTAGTATTTTAGAGACTTATTTTGTTTTCCTTGAAATATCCCTTCTTTCTCTACTTAAAAATAGATTAGCTCATAAATATCTATTAAGTGAAAACGAAAAACAAAAAGGCCAATTATATATCACAATATCAGTGATAATATAACTGGCCTCGATCTATATAGGGCTCCTGGAATGGGAGTTCTATAGATTCATCAGTTATTGAAAAATTTTTGAAATAAAGTAGAACATGAACATTAAAATTCACTGATGAAGTAAGAGGCTACCCTTACCTAAGTGAAATTTTTAATATTAATAACGTTAGTATAGGGGTTGCTTGGTTTTTTTGTCAATTCTTTTTTTGCGAAATGTTATAAAAATTCAGTTAACTTTTATTTACCTAATCATTAATGACATTGCACTTACATAACATGACGAAAATACTTACTATGAAATATTCTAATCAACCATTCCTTTAATAAGAAAAGGTTTCATATAGTACATTAAAAATAACCAAGTAAAAAATAAAAATATTCTGAAAATATATTTGACTTTCATCGTATCTACTTTTATAATTTGGATTAAGTCATAAAACTCACCTTTGTTAGATAACCTCTTTCAAAATCGAGAGTTTTAATACGTAAAGAATAACAAAAAAACTTTATATAAAACTGAGTAATTTACTATGACTCTATTAACGTAGAGCAGTTAGGTAAAAGCCAGTTGTATTATGTTTATTCATAATGCGACTGGCTATTTTTGTCTACTTTCATAAATTATTGATATTGATAAGGAGGAAAGACCCTTAGATTTACTATTAAATTACCTAAAGACAAGGAGCAGGGAGGTGTGTACGGTGGGTGGTGCTTTGGATGGAATTAAAGTATTAGATTTAACTAGAGTATTAGCGGGACCCTATTCCACGATGATTCTAGGAGATTTAGGTGCAGAAGTTATAAAAGTAGAAGCACCTGGTGGAAGTGATGACACACGACATTGGGGACCTCCATTTAAAGGTACAGAAAGTGCTTACTACTTATGTGCTAACCGCAACAAGCGTGCTATTACGCTCAACCTAAAGACCGAAGAAGGAAGAGGCATTTTAAAAAAGTTAATAAAACAATCCGATGTAGTTATCGAAAATTTTAAAAGTGGTACTATGGCGAAATGGGGGCTTGGTTATGAAGAAATAAAAACCCTTAACCCTAGTATTATACTTTGTTCGATAACTGGGTTTGGACAATATGGTCCATATCAAAATCTACCAGGTTATGATTTCATTATTCAAGCAATGTCTGGATTAATGAGTATTACTGGAGATGAACAATCAGGGCCAATGAAAGTTGGCGTTGCGATATCAGACATTATCACTGGACTATATTCAAATATTGGTATTCTTGCCGCACTACAAGAAAGAAATAAATCGGGTGAAGGACAATGTATTGATATTTCCTTATACGATTCTCAAATTAGTGCTTTAGCGAATGTCGCCAGTAATTATTTAATTTCAGGTAATATTCCAGGCTTATTAGGAAATCAACACCCAAATATCGTTCCATATCAACCATTCCCTACAAAGGATGGAGAAATGGTAATTGCGGTAGGTAATGATGGTCAATTTATAAGGTTCTGTAGCCTACTTGGTTTAGAACATATCGCGGTAGATGAAAGGTTTGCAACTAACGCTAAACGACTTGAAAATCGAGAGTTGTTAGTAACAGAAATTGCGGTTCAAATGAAAACAAAAGAATCAAATGAATGGCTAAAGTTACTTAACGAAAACGGAATTCCAGCTGGTCCAATTCAAAATATGAAAGACGTATTTAACGACCCACAAGTTAAGGAAAGAAATATGGTCCTTGAGATGGATCATCCAACTGCTGGGAGTATTAAATTAGTAGGTAGTCCGTTAAAGTTGTCTCGTACACCTGTAGAAATTAAATCACATCCTCCAGTTGCCGGAGAGCATACAGATGAGGTTCTAGAAGAAATAGGCTATACAAACGAAATGATAGAAGATTTTAAGCAGAATAATTATATTTAGGGGGATTTAACTAATGATGAACTTTTCATTTTCAGAAGAACAAAACATGCTAAGAAAGATGGTCCGTAGCTTTGTTGATAAAGAAATTAATCCTTATATTCAAGAATGGGATGAGAAACAACATTTTGAAAGAGGGATTATGAAACGTTTAGCAGAATTAGATTTAATGGGTGTTTGTATCCCTGAAGAATATGGTGGAAGTGGAATGGACTACAATTCATTGGCCATCGTATGTGAAGAACTAGAAAGAGGCGATACCGCTTTTAGGACTGCCGTATCTGTACACACAGGATTGAATAGTATGACGCTCTTGCAATGGGGAACAGAAGAACAAAAACAAAAATATTTAGTACCACAAGCGAAAGGTACAAAGATAGGCGCCTTTGGATTAACAGAACCAAATGCAGGTTCAGATGTAGCGGCACTTAAAACAACTGCAGTGGTAGATGGTGACCACTATAATTTAAATGGTTCAAAAACATGGATTTCCTTATGTGATGTAGCAGACAACTTCCTTGTATTTGCTTATACAGATAAAACGAAAAAGCATAAAGGGATTTCAGCTTTTATCGTAGAACGAGATATGCTTGGATTTTCATCTAAAGCAATTAAAGGGAAATTAGGAATTCGTGCAGGGAATACAGGTGAAATTTTCTTTGACAATGTCAAAGTACCAAAAGAAAATCTACTAGGTCAAGAAGGAGAAGGGTTTAAGATTGCGATGTCCGCTTTAGATAATGGTAGATTTACAGTAGCAGCAGGAGCTTGTGGGACTATTATGGCTTGCCTTGAGGAAAGTGTGAAGTATTGCCATGAACGTTCTGCATTTGGTAAGGAAATCGGAAAACATCAACTAGTACAACAAATGATTGCAAAAATGGAAGCAGGGCTTCAAATGTCACAACTTTTAGTATATCGTGCAGGTTATTTGAAAAATGAAGGTATACGAAATACAAGGGAAACGTCATTAGCTAAATGGCAGTCATGTGACTTCGCCCTAGAAGCTGCTAACGATGCAGTACAGATTCATGGAGCGTATGGTTTCTCAAATGAGTATCCGGTAGAGCGATTTTTACGTAATGCTAAAGCTCCTGTTATATATGAAGGAACTAGAGAAATTCATACGATCATGCAAGGTGAATATGTCCTAGGTTATCGTGAAGATAAACAAATTTCTAATACACTACCAGCTTGGCCGTATCAAAAACAAAGTCAAGAAACTATCAATCACTAGAGAATTAATGAATAAGCGAATCTAGTTATTGAAATTGTACCTTTTAAGTAGATAGGAATAATTTTCTCTCATTGATAATGAACCTAAAACATAGCAATCCTACAAAGCTTTGGGCAGCCGTAGTAGGAATAAAAAGGGGAAGAGAATAGTGTATGATTTTGCTATTATCGGCGGAGGAATTGTTGGTTTATCAACGGGGATGGCACTCTATCAACGTTTTCCTAATGCAAAAGTAGTCGTTATTGAAAAAGAGTCTGCTATCGCTGAGCATCAAACAGGTCACAATAGTGGAGTAATTCATTCTGGCATTTATTATAAACCAGGGAGTTTTAAAGCGCGCTTTGCACGACAAGGAAGCAAATCGATGACCGAGTTTTGCCAAACACACGGCATCGAACATGATATTTGTGGAAAAGTAATTGTTGCAACACAGAAAGAAGAATTAGCACTTCTCGATAACTTATATTCACGAGGAATCGAAAATGAATTGGCTATTCAAAAAATTGGGCAAGATGAGTTGAAGGACATTGAGCCGCATGTCAATGGTCTTGGCGCGATCCGTGTCCCACAAGCAGGCATCGTAAATTATCGGCAGGTTAGTGAAAAATTTGCTGATATTATCCAGAATCACGGTGGAGAAATTAAGCTAAATACAAAAGTAATAAAAATACATGATGAATCAGACGGTGTAACTATTGAAACGAATAGCTGCACGATAAAGTCACGTATTATGATTAACTGTGCCGGACTGCACAGCGATCGTATAGCTAAAGCAACTGGGTATAAAACAGACATGAAAATTGTGCCTTTTCGAGGTGAGTATTATAAATTGATTCCGGAGAAACGGTATCTTGTTAAACATTTAATTTATCCGGTACCAAATCCTAAATTTCCATTTTTGGGAGTCCACTTCACTCGTATGATCAATGGAGAAATTGATGCGGGTCCAAATGCTGTGTTAAGTTTTAAGCGCGAAGGATATAAAAAGACGGATTTCAATGCAAAAGATTTAACAGAAGTATTGAGGTATAGAGGATTTTGGAAATTAGCGAGTAAATTTATGAAAGAGGGAATGGATGAATATGTCCGCTCTTTTAGCAAAAAGCAATTTACAAAAAGCCTTCAGAGATTAATTCCTGAAATTCAGGAAGATGATTTAATTCCAGCACCTGCAGGCGTCCGTGCTCAGGCCTTAAAGCACGATGGAAATATGGTGGATGATTTTCATATTATCATGGGGAAACGTACGATACATGTATGTAATGCACCATCGCCCGCTGCTACTGCTTCTATTGAAATTGGCCAAGAAATTGTTAGCCGGATACCAGAACAAACTCATTTATTGGAATCGGTCTTGACGAATTAATAACTCCTTGAAAGGAAGATCATTATGTTTAATGGAAAAACAATGTTTATCGCAGGGCACGCCCGTCTCCCCCAAGGGATGGCTGCGAAAAGTGTCTTTGAAACATTAACGATTACAGCTGAGGTCGATACTAAATATGGTGTTGTACTGGAAGCGTCGTGTACACTAGCAACAGAACACGGACGTGAATTTATTGGGAATCTATTAAAAGGGACTAGTTTATATGATGGTGTTGATGAAGCAATCCAATCTATTCAAACTTATTATCGAGGTAAGGCAACAAACGCACTAATAGCTGCATTAAAAGACCTTGATCTCCATTTCCAGAAAATTAATTCTGTAGAAAAGCAAACAAACAATAAATGAATTTATAATAATAAAAATAGTTTGACAACATAGTTGTATAAGAGATATATTTAAGTTAATCTAATTTTTAATATTTTCACCTTTTGAAAGCTAACCTTTTCAAAACCGTGGATAGTTAATAAATAATTGGAAACTGGAAACTAGAAACATAAATAACAATTAAACTGCTTATTCGCTGTGACTCTATTTGCATAGAGCGGTGAAGTGAATAGAAGCCAGTTGTACAAGAACATTCCTTCTTAGTGAGGAACTTGTACTGCTGGCTTTTTTATATTTCCTGTTTTCCGGATTCCCTATTTTATAAATAACAGGAGGAATTATTCATGAATATTACGGAAAAAAAGAAAGCTCGTTTCGAAAAGAAAACTGAAACATATGAAGTTAACGTTCATCCACAAACAGGTCGCTTGTATCATATTAAAATTTCAAAAGAGGCAATTATGGATTTTTTAGAAGCAGTAAAACAGGAGAACTACTCTGTTAATCATTTAGAATATACTCCATATGCGCGTTATATTGTCGCTTCTTATCTATTGGATCAAGTTGGAGAAGAGTTTGGAGAATTGCTTCGAAATATTGTATATGATAGAGAATCCGGTGGATTTACTCTTGGCTTAGAAGGTGTAACTGAAAATACAGATGAATATGTTATTTTTGCAACAGCAATTTCTTATTTATTGGGTACCCCAAACCATGATTCAATGTCAGGGAAGTATTATGCGCGTTTTACCGTAAAAGATACAGATAGTAGCGACTCTTACCTTCGTCAGGCATATCGTTTATTTACACTTCATACAGATGGTACGTTTGTGGATGAACCAACAGACTGGTTGCTCATGATGAAAATGGTTGAGCATAATGCCGTTGGCGGAGAATCACGTTTATTGCACCTAGATGACTGGAAAGAACTCAATAAGTATGTCGACCATCCTTTAGCAAATCATAAATTTAGATATAAAGCGCCACAAAGTAAAAACGTTGATCAAGAAATTGAACGCTTAACTTTTTTCAATCATAATAACAAACCTGGTATTTGTTTTATTGACCAATTTGTTTACCCTGAATCGATTGAGCAAGCAAAATATCTTCAAGACCTTTCCTATTCAATGGAAAATGATAAAAATGTAGTAGAACTGGAACTCCCTACCGGAGATCTCGTTGTCATTAATAATATCTTTTGGCTTCATGGACGTGCTGCTTTCCAAAAAAATCCAAACTTAAACCGTGAGTTGCTTCGCCAGCGAGGACGATTTAACCAATAACATTCCGTTAACGTTATTCCACTTGTTTCGTCTCCCCTAGCGTATCTGTTAAAACAAATTCATTTTCCTTTGGAAAATGAATTTGTTTTTTTAACCCTAAATCGACAATTCGTCGTATTGAAGTAGGTAATACCACCCCACGCGTAGATACATTGATTGATAACTCAAGAGCACTTGAGCTACCAATCTTGTTGATGGCACTGATATAGTAATCGAACCTTTATATTCGAGCTTAAAAGAGAAAAAAACAACTAATATTCTAACCAAGGAAGGAAGAAAAGAACGTTTCTTCCTTCCTTGGTTGTTTTTCATAATACGCAATATTAAAGCCTCTTCTATAAACCCACTACCGTATATAAAATTCATTTACAAACACCACGGCACTACAATGTAATCTTTACACCTCCAGTATTTTTGAATACTCTCATTTTAGTAGAAACCTCTCTCGGTGTAACCTGTTCTTTCTTTTCCCTTTTGATTTGTTCTAAAGATGTTTCTTGAGTCTTGTTTTCTATGAAGCTACTTGATATTCCATTCTTACTTTTTTCATCGACGTCCTTCTCCTCTTCCCTCTTTTTATATGTTTGTTTTAGCCAGAAATCGTGATCCGTTACCTCCCATATAGGAGAAGGGAGGGAGGACGTCAGATGCTTTTTTAGTTGCGCATTAAATAAAGGACTATACGGAGCAGCAAATAAGGCTAGCCTGATAATTTGGCTCCTATCTAACGAAGTAGAAGCAAATACTTCATTCACGTATTCCTTGTAGACGTCATCATATCTTACTGTTGGTCTGTACAAGTGACGTCACCTCTTTCTTACCGTTCACAACGCCTTCAAGATATTTTCTTCCAACTGGCGTCAGGTATATATCTTTTCTTTCTAATAATCGAATCGCAAATTCTTTATTCATGTTGATACCTCCTTTTATGACGTCACCGTTTGACGTCTTTGATATAAGATATTAAGGAACGCTTGTCCACTATGTGTAATTTATTTTCGCTGACGTGTATATTTTTTTCGTTCTTGGACATAATGGATAAAAAATTACTGAAGGTGATCGTATGTGGGGGATTGGTAAGCCTCGGACAAAATTAGGGAAGTGGTTGGATAAACGCTCATTAGAACAGCGAGATTTAGAGAAGGCTTCAAAAGTAAGCCATAAAACGATATCTAAGGCATGCAACGACACTAATTATGTTCCAAGTCCTGGAGTAATGAAAAAAATATTAGAAGCGATTAGAAGACATGATCCAAGAGCTAAGATGAGTGACTTTTGGGATATGTAGAATAGTAAAAAACTGGAATCTAGTATTATATTTTTTATTTATAGGTGTGTATGTTCCCCGAAGTCTCCAGTTGTAGCAGGAAACAATATTAGTCTTCCGAATATTAGTGAGAAAAAGGAAAAAATGCTAAGGTCTTTCTATTATGAAAGTTTCCTTAGCATTTTTTATTGTTTGTAATGCTTTTTATCCCACTAAACTATTTTAAATATTTAAACTGTTTTATAATTGGTTAAAACATCAAAGGGGAGTTTTTCCATGGACATTATGTTACTCGCATCCTTTTTAGGTGTCGCTATTGCCCTTACACTTTTGCCTGGCCCTGACATCCTATTTGTGATGGCACAGAGTATCGCACAGAATAAAAAGGCAGGAATTGCAACTGCGTTAGGGCTTTGTTCTGGACTTGTCGTTCATATTACAGCAGCTACAGTTGGTATTACTGCTATCCTTTATCAGTCAGCTATCGCATTTACGCTTGTCAAATACGCAGGGGCTATCTACTTATTCTACTTAGCATGGAAATCATTCACAGACAAAGAGAACGCTCTAACGATGGGCAAGAATCAAGCATTGCAATACAAAGCGTTGTACAAAAAAGGGATCATTATGAACCTACTAAATCCTAAAGTCTCACTAGTTTTTCTCTCATTATTACCGCAGTTTGTGAATCATACAGCTGGATATGTTCCACTTCAAATGGCATTACTAGGGGGGCTTTTCTTAATTCAAGCATTATTCATATTTTCATTAGTTAGTATTTTTTCAGAAAAGGTTCAGCAGTTCCTAGTAAAAAGTACCACTCTTACAAAAAGACTAAATGTCATCCAAGGTTCTATCTTCGTATTGATTGGTATCCAAATCACCTTCAGTAAGGGATAGCGTCAGAAAACCGCATTTACAAAGATAAGACTTTTAATAAAAGCCTTATGAGACGCTATGAAAACTATTCCTTGTGGAACGAATCTGTGTCTCAATAGACTTTACTTTATTAAGATTGTGAAATGATACACTTAAATTAACGGGCAGAAGAGTTGAAGAAAAGAAATTCGTACAATTAGAAATAGTAAAGATAATTACCTAAGACAATAATATATCCACTTTTTTAAGAGGTAATAGGTGCAGGGGGAATTTAATGATTAGAAATATAATTAAGAACAATATGCCTTTATTTATTGGATTAATTGGCGCTTTCCTCATAGTTTCGATTAGTTATAACATCTATCAAGCTGTTCAAGTGCAAGAATATAAGAAAACGATTGTTCATTATGAAGAAAATAAACTAGGAATGTATTACCTATTATTAGATTCAGGGGAGTCAGAAAAACTCCACCAAGAAATGAATAATTTAATCAAAAAAATGAATTCAAATGTGTTAAGTGATAAAGATATTAAAGAGTTTCATAATACGATATATTCATTTTATGAATTTTTATTTGTATTGAATTTATTAAACCCATACGGTGAGTACCAGAATAGTATAAGGTTAGCCGCTTTTACTGAAGCGCCATTTCGCTTTCACTTCTATGGTACCGACCAAGTGGCAAGTCATTCAATGATTAATGATATCAGTTCTTTGTTTCACAATAATACAAATCAACTTTATGAAAGTGAAGAACTTGAACAGTTAAAAAAGTACATAGAAAATATTGATATGCAGTTATATCAATTTAGGAATACATTTCTTTCAAGGGATTACTTATACCGAGAGAAGACTAGAGAAAATATGGAAGAGTTTAATTACCTATTCTATAACGAGATTAAACATTTACATGATGCAATAAATTATGACTGACAACGGGCAGGACTATACTTAGTTATAACCTATATCTTTGACATTTTGGAACCAGTCACTGAAGGATAATGGTTGTAGGTTATTTAACTAAACCAGCTAATAGTTTGTCAATATTTTTCAATAAAAACTTAAAATCTTTCATGCTATACTAAAATGGGCATACCAAATAACCTTCCACTC
>NZ_NISU01000005.1 GCF_002335805.1 Bacillus sp. FJAT-45350
GATTTTAAAAAATCGAGAAAATTAACGAGATGTGTTTACATCTCTTTTACGCTTGGCTTTTGTCTTGTTCAGTTTTCAAAGAACAAATATTGTCGTTTGTTGGCGACTTAACTAATATAACATTGTTAAATCTTTTTTGTCAACAACATTTTATAATAAGTTTTCCGTAAAAAAAGTAATAATTTTTTTTCGGCAAGAATTAATATATCACCTTGAAAATCAAAAAGCAATAAGAAATACTAATTTTATTATTGTTCTTTCATGTTTTGGTAGTAATTACGGGTTCCACCTCATGTAATCTACTAAATAAAATTACTAATTTAGTAAGCAACTACTACAATTCATTCCCATCTATTCAAACAATAAACCTAATAAAAATTATTTCATAAGAAAAAGGTTGCCCTCATTTAGGACAACCTTTTTCTTATGTTATTCTCCAGTTGTTTCTCTATGTCTCATTTGAGGGAATAGGAGTACATCGCGAATGGACGGAGAATTTGTAAGTAGCATCACAATTCGGTCAATCCCAATACCTAGGCCCCCAGTAGGTGGCATACCATATTCAAGCGCCTCAATGAAATCCTCATCCATCATATGAGCTTCATCATCACCTTGCTCACGCTCTTTCAATTGGTCTTCAAAACGTCCCTTTTGGTCGATAGGATCATTTAACTCCGTAAAAGCATTTGCATGTTCACGACCTACAATAAATAACTCGAAACGATCAGTGAAACGTTCATCTTCTGGATTTTTCTTAGCCAGTGGCGAAATTGCTGTTGGATGTCCATAAATAAATGTTGGTTGAATTAGTTTTTCTTCAACAAAATGCTCAAAGAATTCATTTACTACATGACCATATGTCATCGTATCTTTTACAGGGACATTATGTTCTTTTGCTAGAGCTCTTGCTTCTTCATCAGACATTTCAGCCCAGAAGTCTACACCAGAATGTTCTTTGATTGCGTCTACCATATGAAGACGTGTCCACTCAGGTTTTAAATCAACCTCATATTCTCCATAAGTAACTTTTGTTGTACCTAGTACTTCCTCAGAAATATGAGCGATAAGATTTTCAGTTAAACTCATGATATCTTTATAATCAGCATACGCTTCATAAAGCTCAATCATTGTAAATTCAGGATTATGTCTTGTTGACACTCCCTCATTACGGAATACACGTCCAATTTCATAGACCTTCTCTAGTCCACCTACAATAAGACGCTTTAAATGTAACTCAATTGCAATACGCATATATAGAGTCATATCTAGCGCATTGTGATGCGTGATAAACGGACGAGCTGAAGCACCACCGGCAATTGAATGCATTGTTGGTGTTTCTACCTCTAAATATCCACGGCTATCTAAATAGCGACGCATTGATTGAAGTATTTTACTACGTAATACAAATGTATCACGCACTTCTGGATTCATAATTAGGTCAACATAACGTTGACGATATCTTTGTTCAATGTCTTTTAAGCCATGGAACTTATCTGGTAAAGGACGTAATGATTTTGATAGTATTTGAAAATCAGTTACCTTTACAGATAGCTCTCCTACTTTTGTTTTAAATGCTTCCCCAGAAACACCAACAATGTCCCCAATATCAATTGAGTTAAAAATAGCATACTGTTCTTCTCCGACTGCATCTTTACGAACATAGATTTGAACTTGACCAGTTAAATCTTGAATATGAGCAAAGCCCGCCTTACCTTTCCCACGCTTCGTCATGATTCTTCCTGCAATCGTTACAATATTACCTTGTTCTTCCAAATCTTCTTTTGATATCTCACCGTATTGCTCTTGCATTTCAGTTGCCGTGTGGCTACGCTCAAACTTACCACCAAAAGGATCGACTCCTTGCTCTTGCAAATTTTTGAGCTTGTCCCTTCGTACAGTTAACTGATCATTAAACTCTAACTCTTCACTCATTTGATCAACTCCATTAATATTTTATTTTAATAAATTTATGTAGAAAAACTGCCAGTGATACGTACTGGCAGTAGCTAATTCTCAGAGGCATTATAAGAAAAACAGTATAAGAAAGTCAAACATTAAATACTCATTTAGTTGATTAGATAGCGTCAGTTGTCACAACTGCTCTCGCTTCAACTTCATCTACAAATGCATATAACGATGAATATACATCATCACGAGTTTCAAATGAGTTAATTTGATTTCTCACATGAGAGTTTCCTCTCATACCTTTTAAATACCACGCCGCATGTTTACGCATTTCACGTACAGCTACATGCTCACCTTTTAAATCAATTAATCGGTCTAAGTGAATCATACAGACATCAATTTTTTCACGTGTTCCTGGCTCAGGATGTAACTTACCCGTTTCCAAATAATGGACCGTTCGATATAGCATCCATGGGTTTCCTAAAGCCGCTCGACCAATCATTACACCATCGACACCAGTTGTATCTAACATTTTTCTTGCATCCTCTGGAGTTTTTACGTCTCCATTTCCGATAACAGGAATGGAAACTGCTTCTTTTACATCTTTAAGGATATCCCAATTTGCTGTTCCTTCATACATCTGCACTCTCGTACGTCCATGAACAGCAACAGCGCTACCTCCTGCACGTTCAACTGCACGTGCATTTTCGACTGCATAAATATGTTCCTCATCCCAACCAATTCTCATCTTAACTGTTACAGGTTTGTCTACTGCTTCAACAACAGCTGATACCATATCATATATTTTATTAGGGTCTAATAACCATCTTGCACCCGCATCACATTTTGTAATTTTCGGTACAGGACAACCCATATTGATATCAATAATGTCTGCATTTGTATTTTTATCAACGAACTTTGCCGCTTCAACTAATGTTGACTTTTCACCACCAAAAATTTGTAGGCTAAGAGGCTTTTCTCTCTCATCAACATAAAGCATATTTAATGACTTTTCATTTTTATGCAAGATCGCTTTGTCGCTTACCATCTCTGCACAGACTAATCCTGCACCAAACTCAACGGCAATTAAACGGAATGCCGGATTACAAACACCTGCCATCGGAGCAAGGACTACTGGATTCTTTAATGCAACATCACGTATTTTTAACATTATTTTTTCACCTCCGTAAAAGACGTTCCTTATTTATCCGATAGTAGTTCTTCCCTACTAATATTTAATACTGAGACAATTTGGTCTACCAATTCTTCTTTTGGTACTCGATTACCTCGTTCAATCTCACCTAAGACAGAAACGGAAACTCCAATTGCTTTTGCAAAACTCTCTTGCGTATGGCCTTTCAATTTTCGAAAAGCCCGAATTCGCCTTCCCCAGAGCGCCTCTTCCATAGCCTTACACCTTCTTTATCTGTAAGCTGTTTATAGACAAGCTTAATTGGTTTATTAAGATGAACAAAATAAAGTGATGGTTGGATTTCTTGTAAAGGAATAATGACAAATCCTCTTTCGTTCATCCGTGGATGTGGTATTGATAAATCATCCACCTTAATATTCTCTTGATTATAGAGCAAAATGTCAAGATCCAATGTTCGGGGACCCCAACGAATCACTCTTTTACGATTTGCATCATTCTCAATTTTTTGAGCTACTCTTAGCAGTTCCATTGGCAAAAGGCTTGTCTTTACTTGAACGACTAAATTCAAGAAATGCTCTTGTTCTGTATAACCAATAGGCGCAGTTTCATAAATAGAAGATACTTCCATCACTTCAATTTGTTCGTGTTCAGATAATTCTCTAAGCCCAAACTGTAAATAGCCGTCTCTTTTTTCGATATTTGACCCTAACGAGATAAGCGCTTCGTTGTTCATCTTGTACGACTAATCTCCACAGCTACTGATTCATAGTGACCTGGGATTGGTGGGTTTGGCTTTGTCACTTTTACAGTACATTCTTTAATCAAAACAAATTCAGAAAGAATGGAGTTCGCAATTGTCTCTGCTACTGCTTCAATTAAATCAAATGCTTTCCCTTCAACAATTTGCTTTACTAATTGGTAAACATCCGCATAATTTACAGTCTTACTTAAATCATCTGTTACGCCAGCACCATGTAAATCCACGCTTAAAGTTAAATCAACCATATAACGTTGTCCTAGTGTTTTTTCCTCAGAAAAAACACCGTGATATCCGTAGAATTGTAGCTGGTGCATATATATCTTATCCATGCTGCATCCCCTTCCCAAGCATAACATCCATCATTTTTGCCATTCTTTTCATTTCTAGTACATCATGTACACGAATAATTTGACACCCTTTTGAGATTCCAAGGCAAATCGATGCTCCTGTTCCTTCTACTCTTTCATCAACAGGTAAATCAAGTGCCTTTGCTATGAATGATTTTCTTGATGTAGCCAACAGTACTGGATAGCCTAATACATGTAGTTCATCAAGTCTTCGCATCACTTCTAGATTATTTTCATAAGTTTTGGCAAATCCAATGCCCGGATCTATAATAATGTTTTTTTCTTCGACTCCTGCTTCTTTACATAGCGAAATACTTTCTTCTAAATCGTTTAGCATATCTGAAATTATATCGGTATAGTTCTTATTTTCACGATTATGCATAAGAATAATCGGAACACCATAGTGTGCAGCGACATTTGCCATTTCAGGATCTGCCTTTGCACCCCAAACATCATTAATAATTGATGCCCCCGCTTCAATTGCTTGTTTCGCTACCTCTGCTTTATACGTATCAATAGAGATAGGAACATCAACATGCTCTGAAATCGCTTTAATAATCGGAATTACTCGTCGTAGCTCTTCCTCTAATTGGACCTTATCTGAACCCGGCCTAGTAGATTCACCACCTACGTCAATAATATCCGCTCCATCACGTACCATTTTTTTTGCATGTCTTACGGCTACGTCTACCTCATTAAACTGGCCACCATCGGAGAATGAATCTGGCGTTGCATTCAAGATGCCCATGATATGAGTCCTTTGATTAAAGTTATATTGATTATCTTTGTTATTTACTGCTTTAGTAATAATCATTGCCTACACCTCTTTTTTAAACCATTATTTCTCCCTTACTCCATAGCTTTTCCCGATACTCTCTATACTCCATTTGTAACATGTTACCTATTGAATTTTCTTTAGTAGGAAGCTTTTTTTCATTTATATGAGAAAGGCTAATTACTTCCTGAATTGAATTAGTAACGAATGCCTCATCCGCTTCTAAAAGGTTCTCTACAGGGAATTCTCCCACAATACACCGAAAACCATTTTTCTCTAATATAGCCAGAACAAATCGTCTTGTAATCCCGTCCAATATTCCAGTATCTAAGGACGGAGTGTACACTTTATTTTCTTTTAACCAAAATAAATTAGAAACGATCCCTTCAGCTAGAAACCCTTCTTTTGTAAGGAAAATGCCCTCTACATCTGTAGCGTCACCAATTTCTCTTTTACCTAGAATTGAGTTTAAATAGTGGTGAGATTTAAGTCTATTTTGACCTTCTGGAGTGTTACGTCTTATATTAAGGACTTGGCCTTTTTTTACTGTTGCCATGTTATCCAGAATTGATTTCATATACACAGTCGTAGTAGGTTGAGTGTACTTTTCTGTGTGAAGACCTAAGATACTAGGACCTGCCGAGACATTCCAACGAACATAGGCATTTTGTAAACCATTTACATTCAGCAAATCCTGTAGGATAGTTAAGACATCCTGTTTTGAGTAGTCCCATGCTATTCCTAACTGTTCTAAACTGTTTTGCAAACGAAGAAAATGGTCATCCAATAAAAATGGATGACCATTGTAAATACGAAATGTTTCAAAGACGCCTAGTCCGTACATAAATCCATGGTCAAAGGGTGAAATTGTTGCCTGTTCTTCCGAGACAATATTTCCATTTAGATAGATGTACATGATACGTTCTTCTCCCCATACTGTTCAATGAAATTGCGCAAGAGCTTCTTTCCATCTGTCGTCATAATGGACTCAGGATGGAATTGAACTCCTTCTATTGATAGGGATTTATGGCGAATGGCCATAATATCCCCTTTACTTGTTTCAGCCGTTATTTCAAAGCAATCTGGAAGTGTTTCTCTTTTAACAATTAATGAATGATACCTCGTTGCTGTAAATGGTGATTCAATCCCTTGAAAAATAGTCTTTTCATCATGAGTAATTTCAGATGTTTTACCGTGCATTAATTCATCAGCACGAACAACATCTCCACCAAATACTTGTGCAATTGATTGATGCCCAAGACAAACACCAAAAATCGGAATTTTGCCGGCGAAATAACGAATTGCTTCCATACTAATTCCTGCTTCATTAGGGCTACAAGGGCCTGGCGAAATCATTAAATACGTCGGAGCTAACTCCTCAATTTCAGCAATTGTAATTTGGTCATTTCGCTTTACAACAAGTTCCTGACCCATTTCACCTAAATATTGAACCAGATTGTACGTAAAAGAATCATAGTTATCAATCATTAATATCATTTCAATTTCCTCCTCAGCTCATCTTCACTTTTCTTTTCTAAGCTCATCTTCACTTAATTCCTTTGCTTTCCATACAGCTCTTGCCTTCTTTAATGATTCTTTAAATTCAGCAACTGGATTGGAATCAATAACAACACCAGCACCCGCTTGGATATAGGCCATTCCTTGCTGTGCAAGCAACGTCCTTATGACTATATTAAGTTCCATATCGCCATTAAATCCGATCCAACCAATTGAGCCTGTATAGATTCCCCTTCTCACCGGTTCTAGTTCTTCAATGATTTCCATAGTTCTCACTTTCGGTGCACCAGTAATTGTTCCACCGGGGAAGGTCGCTTTAATTATATCGTATAAATCGTTTCCGCGCGCTAATTTCCCACGAACATTTGATACAATGTGCATTACATGTGAGTATTTTTCAATCACCATAAGCTCATTTACTTCTACTGTACCATATTCACAAACCCGACCTAAATCATTACGCTCAAGATCAACGAGCATCACATGCTCTGCTCTTTCTTTCTCGTTCTCAATTAACGTCTTTGCCAGTCTTTCATCCTCTTCATCATTCTTCCCTCTTGACCGCGTTCCAGCTATTGGACGAGTACTAACATCGTCTCCTTGCTTTTTTACAAGAAGCTCTGGCGAACCAGATACGATTTGAAACTCTGGTGTTTGTAGGTAAGCCATATAAGGTGATGGATTAAACTCTCTCAGCTTCTCATAAATATGAAGTGGTTCTGTTTGTAACTTCTTCGCTTGCCTAACAGAAAGATTTACTTGAAACACATCACCAGCGGAAATGTAATTTCTAATTCTTTCAACTGCGTCACCGAATTCTCCTTCAGAAAAAGAAGTTTGAAGCTCATCCTCTTCAAGCTCATAATCGTAGTTCCACTGCCACTCGGAGGAAGTTGACGTCCATTCCTTTTCAAAGGTAAAAAGGCGTTCTTTCGTTACCTGTTCTTCTTCCTTTAATGTATATGACATCGCCCACATTTCTTTCTCATGATGGTCGTAAACAAAGAATTCATCAAAGACAAGAAAGTATAAATCATATGTGTTTAAATCGTCTTTACTTTGTTCAGGTAGTGACTCGATTTGTCTAACAAGATCATAACTAATAAAACCAATCGCTCCACCTTGAAAAGGAGGAATATCATTAATAGTAGGTGCGTCAAATGCTGACATCCAATCGCGCATTAGTGAAAGAAGTTCGCCTTCTTTTACCTCACTTTGCTCTTCCTGAATAACTTCTAGTCGATTATTTTTTCCCTTTAAAACAGCAAAAGGTTTCATTCCAAGAATGCTGTATTGCCCACCTCGTCCACTTTCTAAAAGTACGTGATGAGGTTCATTTTTTGATAAATATTTATACCGTTCAAACCAAGCAATTTCTTCTAAAGAGAATCTCCTGACTAGGAGGCTTCGCTTTGTTGGGTTCGTCATTGTGTCATTCTTTTGAAGCAATCTTGTCACACTCCCCAAAGCACATTTCTTACCGTTATTCTATCATTAACTTTCAATTTTAAAAAGCAATCCCTCATTTTTGAGAGATTGCTCTATTATGCTTTATTCGTCAAATTGATATAAAGGTGTACTTAAGTAACGCTCACCATTACTTGGAATGATTGCTACTACTTTCTTCCCTTTTCCTAGCTTCTCAGCCACTTGAAGTGCTGCATATATTGCTGCACCTGATGAAATTCCACCTAGAATTCCTTCTTCTTTCGCTGCACGACGAGCATATTCAAACGCTTGATCATTTGTTACCTTAATAACCTCATCATATACTTCTGTATTCAAGATACTTGGAACAAATCCAGCCCCAATACCTTGGATTTTATGTGGTCCAGGATTTCCACCTGATAATACAGGAGAATCAGCAGGTTCTACTGCAACAACTTTTAATTCTGGGAAATTTTCTTTAAGTAGTCCACCAGCACCTGTGATTGTTCCACCAGTACCAATACCAGAAACAAATGCGTCAATTTGTCCATCTACTTGCTCTAAAAGCTCTTTCCCAGTCGTTTCACGGTGAATCTTTGGATTTGCTTCATTTTCAAATTGCTGCGGCATGAAGTATCCATTTTCTTTAGATAGCTCAGTAGCTTTGCGAATTGCTCCACCCATTCCTTCTGGTCCTGGTGTTAATACAAGCTCTGCACCATAAGCACGTAGTAAGTTACGACGCTCTAAACTCATCGTCTCAGGCATTACAAGCTTTGTACGATATCCTTTTGCAGCTGCTACCATTGCAAGCCCGATACCAGTGTTTCCACTCGTAGGTTCTACAATTGTATCGCCTTCCTTAAGAGCTCCACTTTTTTCTGCAGCTTCGATCATCGCAAATGCGATACGGTCTTTAACGCTACTACCTGGGTTCATATATTCTAGTTTTAAATAAATATCAGCATGGTCCTCTGAACTTAAACGATTTAATTTTACTAACGGAGTTTTACCAATTAATTCAGTGATTGAATTTGCAACTGTCATTTTTGCTCCCCCTTAATACCGAGTAATTTTATTGGTTTTGTTAAGATTATAGTATCAGAGGTTTTCAGATTAGTCAATAAGATTTTTTAATAATTTTCCAATTGTGAACTTTTTTATCAAAACATCAGTTTTCTAAAGCAACTCTTCTAGCTCTTCCTTTGTAAAAACGTATTGTTCATTACAAAAGTGACATGTCGTTTCTGCTCCACCATCTTCTTCTATCATTGCTTTTATTTCAGCCTCCCCAAGGGAAATGATTGCATTCGCAATTCTTTCTTTGGAACAATTACAAGAAAATGAGACGTTCATTTTATCTAAAATCTTTACATTGTCTTCTCCTAGTAGTGCAAATAATATTTCTTCAGGTGTCATACCAGTTTCAATTAGCTTTGAAATAGGAGGGATTGTAGACAACCTCTGTTCAATTGTTTCAATAACTAAATCATCCGCCCCAGGCATTAGCTGAATAATAAACCCACCGGCTGCTAATATAGAGTTATCTGGATTCACAAGTACACCTACTCCTACAGAAGAAGGAGTTTGTTCAGACGATACAAAATAATACGTAAAGTCTTCACCTAGTTCACCTGAAACTAGAGGTACACTACCTGTAAAATGATCTCTCATTCCTAAATCTTTCACAACTGATAGATATCCATTTATCCCTACTGCGCGAGCCACATCTAGCTTTCCGTGTTCATTTAAGTCAAAATGAACCTGTGGGTTGCCTAAGTACCCTCTTGTTTCACCTAATGCATTACTATCAGCAATAATAGCCCCAACAGGTCCTCCACCTTCTACTTTTACTGTAAGCTTATCGTCACCCTTTAACATACAGCCCATCATGGTACTCGCAGTCATCGCTCTTCCTAATGCCGCTGCCGCTGTCGGCCACGCCCCATGTCTACGTACTGCCTCATTAATCATGTTTGTTGTTTTTACTGCATATGCTCTTACCTTTCCATCAAAGGCAATTCCTTTTACTAAATAATCTGTCATACTTATCTTCCTTTCTTTTCTCAAAAAAATAAAACTAAAGAACTCTAATGTAACACTGACTTGTTCTTTATACGCTTTCTTGTAGAAACCAATAACTTTACTTCATTGTTACGAGGCTTAGTCATAAGACTACTCCCTTAAACGTAGGTCACTGAAAAAGTACCAAATAGATGATTCAAGAAGCGGTAATGGCTTCGCACGTTGCGAGCACGCTACGAGAAAACCACTCGAAGCATGCTTTTAAAAAGAGGCAACGGCTACGCGCATTACTTTAAGAAGAATAAAAAGGGAAAACCACACTTTTTTATACCCTTCTTAAACGAAGAAAGCAAATTCATCAAATTGGAATTTGCTTGTCCTTCTTATTATTCACAGTTTTTCATATAAATCATCAATAGTCCTCGTAATGTTAGAAACGGGTCTACTATATCGATTGTTGTTGACTCTTTTGCAATTAAGGAGGCAAGTCCACCTGTAGCAATTACAGTCGGTTCAACATCTGATTGCTCTTTCATACGAGAAACAATGCCGTCTACTTGCCCGACATACCCGTAAAAAATACCCGCTTGCATCGCATTGACAGTATTTTTACCGACAACTTGAGTTGGTTTTGTAATTTCAATTCTTGGTAGCTTCGATGCTCTTGTATATAGCGCCTCTGTTGAGATACCAATGCCAGGGGCAATAGCTCCACCAAGATATTGCTTCTCTTCGTTAATAAAGCAATATGTAGTCGCTGTACCAAAGTCTACAATAATGAGAGGAGCACCGTATTGGTCGATGGCTGCAACTGCATTTACGATACGGTCAGCACCTACTTCTTTCGGGTTATCATATTTAATGTTAAGCCCTGTTTTGATTCCTGGACCTATAACTAAAGGAGTCGTATGGAAGTATTTTTTACACATTTTCTCGAGACCAAACATAATTGGTGGAACTACAGAAGAAATAATAATTCCATTCACATCAGAAAGTTGAATTCCTTCATGTGAAAACAAATCCTTCACGATCATTCCATATTCATCTTCTGTCTTCTCTCTACTAGTAGCAATGCGCCAATGGTATTTTAATTCTTCTCCATCATACACGCCCAAAACTATATTCGTATTTCCAACATCAATGACAAAAATCATCTTATTCTCACCACAGCTCTATATTTTCTTTTTAACGATCTCATTATTACTTAAAAAAAATAGGATGTCTATTTAGACATCCTATTTTCTTAACAATTATTTATCCGTTTTGTTCTCATCTGAAGAGGATGCTTGTTCAGGATCCTCAGATGAAGATTCTTCATCTTTTTTCGAATTAATGTTCACTTTAACATCAGAAGCCTCAGCCTGTTTACCATCTTTCACTAAGTTTGTATGATGATTCTCAGGAAGTTTTCCTTCATTAATTAGTGACTTAATTTGTTCCGCATCTAGAGTTTCTAAATCTAGAAGAGTTTTCGCTACAAGTTCAAGACTATCTTTATTTTCAATTAAAATCTGTTTACAACGCTCATAACATTCTTTAATTATTGCTTGAACTTCTAGGTCAATTACATAGGCAATCTGGTCACTATAGCTTTGTTCGTTTTGAATGTCTCGACCAAGGAACACCTGACCACCAGATCCAGATACAAATTGCATTGGTCCTATTTTTTCACTCATCCCGAACTCTGTAACCATTTTACGGGCAATACCAGTTGCTCTTTGGAAGTCATTATGTGCTCCGGTACTTACTTCACCGAATATTACTTCTTCAGCAACCCGACCACCTAATAAACCAATAATCTTATCAAGCAGTTCTGGCTTAGTCATAAAGTAACGATCTTCTTTAGGAAGCATAACAGCGTATCCTCCTGCTTGCCCACGAGGAATAATGGTTACTTTATGTACCATATCTGCGTTTTCAAGTTTCACACCGACAACTGTGTGTCCTGCTTCATGATAAGCAACAATGTTTCTTTCTTTAGGAGAAATCACTCGACTACTCTTAGCAGGTCCAGCAATTACACGGTCAATCGCTTCTTCAATATCAACCATATTTACTTCTTTTTTATCTTTTCTTGCTGCAACTAGGGCTGCCTCATTTAATAAATTTTCTAAGTCAGCACCTGAGAATCCAGGAGTACGTGTTGCAATCGTTTTTAAGTTTACATCGTCACCTAATGGTTTGTTACGAGCATGAACTTTCATGATCGCTTCACGACCGATAACATCAGGGCGACCAACCATAATTTGACGGTCAAAACGACCAGGACGTAATAATGCAGGGTCTAAAATATCACGACGGTTTGTTGCCGCAATAATAATGATTCCTTCGTTCGCACTGAAACCATCCATCTCAACTAGTAATTGGTTTAATGTTTGTTCACGCTCATCGTGACCACCACCAAGACCAGCACCACGTTGACGACCTACTGCATCAATTTCATCAATAAAGATTATACAAGGAGCATTCTTCTTAGCATTTTCAAATAAATCACGTACCCTTGAAGCACCGACCCCTACGAACATTTCAACAAAGTCAGAACCACTGATTGAGAAGAATGGAACACCAGCTTCTCCAGCTACAGCACGTGCAAGTAATGTTTTACCTGTACCAGGAGGACCCTCTAAAAGTACCCCTTTAGGAATTCGTGCACCAATGGCTGAGAATTTACGAGGATCTTTTAAGAATTCTACTACCTCTACAAGTTCTTGCTTCTCTTCATCAGCACCCGCTACGTCGTTAAATTTTGCTTTCTTCTTATCATCTTGAACAACCTTGGCTTTACTCTTACCAAAGTTCATCACACGGCTTCCTCCACCTTGTGCTTGACTTAACAAGAAGAAGAAAAGGATGAAGATGATGATAAACGGAATAATTGACGTAAAGAATGTTACCCAGCCACTTGCTTCATCAGCAGGCTGCATATCAAACGATAATGGTTGACCACCTGGTCCTGTGGCAGCAAGTAAGTCTTCAACTACCTGTTCCGTCCTAGGAATGTAGGTTATGAAGCGGTCACCCTCTTCAAGTGTAGTTAATTCACCAGTAACTAAATATACTTGTCGCTCTGGCTTCATAGCAATAGATGTTACTTGATTATTTTCTAAATGGGATTGGAACTGATCAAGAGTCAGTTGTTCCGTTTCTACCTGGTCTCCAGTAAAGAAACTCACTATCCCAACAATGACTAAAAAGATTAACAAATAAAAGATTGTATTACGAAAAATCCGATTCATTCCGTACCTCCTCCCACGTTCATTCACAACTTAAATTATAGTATCATAAATGGCACTTTATTCAAACTATTTACCCTCATATACCTCAGGCTTCAGCACACCGATATACGGTAGATTTCTATATCGCTCTGCATAGTCTAACCCGTAACCTACAACAAATGCATCCGGTACTGTAAAACCAGCAATATCAGGAACCAAATCAACTTTACGCCCATCTGGTTTGTCAAGCAATGTTACGATTTTTACTGTTTTTGCCTTGCGATAATGGAATAGCTTAACTAAATAACTAAGTGTTAATCCACTATCTATAATATCTTCTACAATAAGTACGTCACGTCCTTCAACAGAAGTGTCTAAATCTTTAATAATTTTCACTTCACCAGATGAGACCATTCCGTCACCGTAGCTAGATACATCCATAAAGTCCATTTCAAGATGCGTATCAATTCGTTTTGATAAATCTGCCATAAAAGGCATTGCACCCTTTAATACTCCAATAACTAAAGGAAATGAATCCTTATATTCCTCTGTTATTTGTCGTCCAATGTCTAAAACCTTTGCCTGAATTTCTTCTTCTGAGATTAATACTTCTTTAATATCTTCTTTCATGGTAGTTTAAATTACCCTCCTGTTTATATGGCTGAGAAGTCATGTTGCTATTAGCAATTAGTACTTTTAGGCTCAAACCTTAATACTAAATACTTTTTCGTTTGTTCAGTTACTACTGCTGTAGATGAGCGACTTAGTAGTGGTACCCAAAGTATTCTACCAGAATTATCAACAATAATTGGCCACATCGCTCGCTCCATCTTACCAACCTTTTTATCAATAAAAATTCTGTTGATTTTCTTCGTACCCGACATACCGACTTGTTTGATACGATCACCTGGTTTCTTCGTCCGTATTGTTAATGGAAGTTCTATTTGCTCCATATCACAGACAAAACAAAGCTCATTACTATTTCTTTCCGGTAATTGTTCTAGGACCTCAACGCTAATTTTCCCCAAATTAAGATGAACCATGCCAGGAACCGTAAGAATTTCTTCATATTCTTGTATGTCATCATCTGGTACAAGCGAAAACAGACAGTTTCCATAGGAACGCTTCACTTGTAATCCATTAGGGAGATCAACTCGTCCAGAAACATTTTTCTCCTTAAGAAGTTGGGATACTGCTTCAATATGTATTGACGTAACAACAATTGGTGAATTTTTCCCGTAAAGATATCTTAATATTAGATGAATCACCCTTCTTTGTAAAGGGATCGCAATATCGTTAAAGGATTGTACACAAACAGAGACTTGGTCAGGCACTTCTTTTAAAATTATTCTCTGTTTCTCTTTAACTGTTAACTCCTCTAAAAAATGTTCATCTTCTGTAATCCATTCGCTCTTTTTTTGAAATTGGAGATGGACTTTGGGATTCTCCTCTTTAAGTATAGGAAGAATATGATTTCGAAAACGGTTCCTTATGTATGCATCAGTTTTATTCGTCTCGTCAATTCTAGGATTTAGTAAAAACCGCTCACAATATTCTTCAATTTCTTTTTTTGTTATTTCTAAAAAAGGGCGAATGATTTCACCAGTAGCAAATGGACGACTTACAGGAATACCCGCTGATCCAAATCCATACGTACCTCTTACTTGCTTCATCAACATCGTTTCTACTTGATCATCACCATGATGAGCGAGGGCTAAGTAGTCTCCTTGATACTTTATCATAACATCAGAAAAGAATTGATACCTACACTCTCTGGCGGCCATTTGACTGCTAAGTTGTTTTTCTTTTTGATATGCTTTTACATCAACTTGTATTCCTTCAAATTCAATTTTTCTCTCAAGGCAGAACTGTTCAACAAATTGATAGTCCGCATAAGAGGTCTCTCCTCTAAACATATGATCGATATGAGCTGCAATGATACGGAGCTTTCTTTTCGTTCTCTCATTCCAGAGAAAGTGAAGCAGTGCAAGAGAGTCAGGACCTCCAGAAACACCGACAATAACCGTTGAATGGTCTGATAATAAATGATGATTGCTAATAAATTGATTAACGGTTTGGTTCATATCGTTGTCCTATTCCTCCCTTGCGAAATGAAAACAAGGATAGAGCAAATACAAGCCCTGCGGCAATAGCACCTGCTTGAAGCATCGTTTCAATCCCTAACTCTAATCCAAGCAAATAATCTCCTTCTACAAAGGCTAGCATCGTAAAATATGCCTTGCTCCCGGGTACTAGTGGGATAATTCCTGGAATGCTAAAAGTCGTTCCTGGGATTCTATATCTCTTTGCTAAAAAATGGGCAATTGCAGCACTTGTAAGAGCAGCAACAGCTGTAGCAAAAATTGTTGATATCCCATAATCGGGTAGCGTTCGAATGATAAACCAAGAGATTGAGCCAATTACTCCTCCAATAAAAACAGCTCGAGTTGGAACATTGAAGATGATTCCAAAACCAACAGTTGCTACATAACAAAAAATTAATTCAATTAACATTGTAACACCTCAAGCTTTTACAATAGTAGTCCGATTGCTAATGCAATACCTGTAGCAATCGACAGTGAGGTAATAACAGCCTCTGCTCCACGACTGACACCGGCTACTAAATCACCAGACATTAGGTCACGAACCGCATTTGTTAATGGAACTCCAGGAACAAGGGGCATGAGAGTTCCAATGATGATTTGGTCTAAATTTGCTCCGACCCCAAAGTAGACTAATCCAATGGCGACCGCCCCACCTATAAAGGCCGACATAAACTCAGCAAAGAACTTCACCTTTAAATACTCTTGAAATTTAAAGATGCTAACAGAGACAATGTATCCAGCAATAAAAGCAGGAAGTGTATCTCTAATACTACCGCCAAATAAATAGGAAAAACCAGCCCCTGCAAAACCAGAAGCAATATGCATAAGCCAAACAGGGTAGTGCATAGGTGATTTTGCAATATCGTCAAGCTTCTCGTAAGCCTCATCTGCATTGATATCGCCAATAACAAACTCACGTGATACTTGATTCACAAGAGAAACTTTATTCAAGTCTTGAAAGCGATCGTCTACACGTATCATTTGCATTACATCAGTATCTCCACATTCAAATGAAAGAAATATACCTGTTGTTGTAACAAAACTATGTACGTTTTTCATACCTGCTGCTTTCGCCATCCGTTCAAGAGTTTCTTCTACTCTATATGTCTCTGCCCCGTACATCAACATGATTTCTCCAGCTAGCAAGCATATATCCATCATTTGATCTGCTTTTCCCATTTAAAATCCTCCCAAGCTAGTCAAGCCATTACTAGATAAAAGCTAATACTTCCCTTTATTACATTAATTGTCCAAACAAGTATAGGACAAATGCCAATAGAATAAAAGAGGTGATTAGAAAGATTTCTACTGCATACGAAGATTTTTTCTTTTCTTTTTTTTGTTTATGGGCTTTTCTAGTTTTAGGAGTGTGCCTTGGTTTATAGCTTGAGCGATTACTTATTGCTTCTACTAACTCTTGTCTCATCGATTGTGCTTCATCGTATTTACCAGTTAACGCTTTTAAAATAACATTTTGATAAAGACGTAACTCATCTTTTTCTTCTACTGCTTGCTTTAGTTGAACAATTGCTTTCTCACCTTTTTTTTCAAATCGGGAAGGGTAGCTACAATTAATCATAATCATGGCTACTGCAAATAAATCATAGCTAGGCTCTGCCTTTCTTGTACCTAATCCCCAATATCCCCGGTCATAAAACTCCGTATATTCCTTTATTGAGCGACCTAATAAGGTCGTTCCACCAACATCAAGCCAACGAGTCCTAGACGGAGGTCCAACAACGAGTAAATTTTCTGGCTTCAAATCTCCAAAAACCCAGCCCGCACGATGAAGACGATCTAAGTCTCCTAATAACTGAACCATTAAAATACCAATCCACTCTTCACCCTTATTCCTGATAAAGGGAATTAATTCGATTCCTTTTAAATATTCCATCACATAAAAGGGTATTGTACCACTATTTGTTACAAGATCGTCTACATCTAACAAAGAAGGTCCAAGAACTTGACCTTGGACCTTTAAAAAGTGTTTAAGAACATTGACTTCAGATGTGATTGACATATTATCAACGCCAATTTTTAAGGCCACTTGACCATGCGCAGAATCGGCTAAATAGACGTTTCCAGTCGCTCCTGAGCCTAGTTTTTTGACTATTCTATATGATTTGGTATGCCATTTACCTACAATACGTGTTCCTATTGGTAGGTTACATTCCAGATTCTTCGAGTAATTCTTCATCACGAGAAATCAAACTCCTTCTCGAGCTATTTTTCGCAAAATGATTTAACGCCGCCTGTAAAGCTGGACCCGTTGGAGTAATTCCTCCTGATGATAGTTTATGGAAAATACCCGTTAATGAATTTAGCTTTGGTGTCCAATCTAGTAAACGGTCTATTTCTTTTCTCTTACCTGGGAAGCTGTATAATGAGAAGCGGTTGTCACCCATACGGGATGTTAAACTTATTGAAAGATCCGTTAAGGCCTCTTGTACCATCGGCAACTTATTCTTCATACTAGCACTAGTATCTACTAGAATAAGAACCTCTAGATTAATTGTCTCTCCCAACTCATCTACTACTTCCATTACCTCTCCTCGTTTATCAGGGGATAAGTCTTCCATTTCTTGATTTTTCCCTAAAATTTGTTGAAGCTCTTTATTAACAACACCCTGAAGTGTTTGTGTCATTGCTTTTCTTGTTACCATTTGAACTGTTTGGGCTAATTGTTTGGCATAGACTACTTGACTGACTCCACCGCCTGCCATTGCAATTGCTTCTACTTCTTCTACTCCACGTTGACTCATTGAACTTTGACTATCCTCAACCACACCAATAACATTAACCGTAATCCCTTGTTCTTTCGCCAAAGCGGCAAGAGCAACTGGGTCTTCTCCTTGATTTGAACAACCATCAGTTAGTAATAGAATCTGCTTTAACGTTCCTTTACCCATAATTATCCCCTCCAAATGTATGAATGTTACCATCCTTCACCATTTTGATAGAGTTTATACATTAAGAAAACGTAAAGCTACTTTCCTTAAAACAATGAGCGAACTGACTATCATATTTTTAAAGATAACAACAAGTGTTTTTGTTGTTATCTTTGTGAGCAAGTCATTTCCCTTCCTCGAATTCACTTCCATATCTTCTATATATCAGATTTTTAGTATACAAAAAACTGCACCTCCAATTGTTATTCTAACAATTAAGGTGCAGTTCAATTTTATCCTAATAATTCTATTGTGCTTTCTTAATACGGCTTGGCTTATACATTGGGATAGCCGCCCACTTTGGTGTGTTTCTCATTACTTTTGAAACGATAATCGTCATGTCATCGTCTATTTGCCCACTACCATTACGTATTACTCTTTCTAGGATTACATCAGCCACCTCTTGTGGGTCATCAGTAGTAACCTCTGAAATGATACGCTTAATCCAAACTTCTTTGTTCTCTATATGCTTTGGTGCCTCAAATATACCGTCACTCATCATGATTAATAGGTCTCCTGGCTTTAGTTCTTCATGAACAACATCTACATCAAATTCTTGAATAATCCCCATCGGTAAATTTCCTGCTTCTACTTTGGAAACCGTATCCCCTCGTTTGATAAAACTTGGGATTGAACCAATTTTTAAGAACTTTGCTGTAGCATCCTGTAAGTCAATCATTGCTAAATCTAATGTCGAAAATATTTCATCTGTTGTTCGAAGAGAGAGAACTGAGTTAACTGATTTAATCGCTACCGTTTCCTCAATCCCTGATTGAAGTACCTTTTGTAATAACTGAAGAGTTTCATTGCTCTCTAAGTGTGCACGTTCACCGTTGCCCATCCCATCGCTAATGGCAATGGCGAATTTCCCCGAACCTACTTCAATTGTAGAATAGCTATCACCAGAAACCCACGCTCCTCCTTTGGCTACGTTTGCAACTCCCGTATCTACGACAAAGCGTTTGGCTGAACCAAATGTTACATGACTATATCCATTAGGATAAAATCCGCTTTCTGCATTTTTGACAATAACCGTTTCTTGTAAAATATCTGATAACATTGGAGCTATGACTTTTTCTGCTTGACCATGACCACCATCATCGGCAATACTCATTTCAATTTCAATATTGCCTGCTTCTAAACGATAAATATCTAAGTGCCCTACCTCTAAACCAACACCTCGAAGGGCCTCGATCATTTGTTCTTCCTGAACATAGTGGCATTCTTTTTCTTTTTGTATCTCTTTGGCGAAATCACCCATAACTCTTGATACTCCTAGTAGCTGGTCAGCTACTAGCCTTCTGCTTTCAAGTACTTGCTTCTTTAATTTTTTATTTGCTTGAAAATGTCCAAGCTCCTGTTGTATGACTTGTATGACTCGTTCTGCTTTTACACAATGCTTCTTCCATTCATTTACTAGAACTTTACTAGTTACCTCACCATTTTTTTCAGTTTCTATCATAAGAGTTTGCATTGACTCATATGTTGTACTAAAGTCAGTTACCCAGCACTTTTGTTTTTTAAAGCATGTTTGACATGTTTTTTCTGTCACATTACTTAAGAAGTAATCAATTTCTTTTTCCTTATCATCGTGGTCAATATTCATTGATGTTGCTGAAAAACTATTTGATAGTGTTTGAAATAGTTTTGAAAATTGGTCAACTCGACCTGCTGTTACATCACGTATTTTTCGTAAATATTGCTGTTGCTCTTTTGAATGCTCAACTGTTCCTGGAATAAACCTTGATAGTTTGCTAATCCAAGACTTAGGTGTTAATAGAAAAACAGCGATAGCTGCCAATGACTCTGAAACCGTCACCATAATATGGTCTGCACCTTCACCATAAAGTCCAATCAGCATCGTTCCAATTAATAAACCGAGACTGACACCGATTTTTCGTCCATCTTTTAATAAACCACCAAGAAGACCTGCAAAGGCTAATAAGCTCATTTGATAGAGACTTGCTACACTCGCTAAGCTTAAAATTAGCCCAGTCACCACCCCAACAGTAGAACCGATTGCAGCACCTGCTACAAAGGCAAACATAAGTACAAGATAGCGAGCCATAATATGCTCAACGGACATATCATATATCATCCAGCCCACTGTTCCAGTCATTACAGAAGCTAGCAATATAATTAAACAAACAATTTCCTCATTTTTTAGCGGTTGTTGTATTTTCTTCACAGTAATTAACGGTACACTTTGCAAGAAGATCATCGTTAAGATAAAACTTAACCCAGCTTCTACCCCAGCCATCATCCAGGCATACTGACTCACCTCTCCAACAAGCACATATGTAAGGACAATTCTCGAAAGTACGCTTGCCGTAAAGACCGTATATGGAAGGAGCTTGACAACATCATCACTAAAGGCTTCCACTACCTTTTGACAAATAAAATATACAAGAAGTGCTGCTAATACAAACCAAGCAGTATCATAAACGGTTGTAAGAGCTCCTGCAAACAAAGCTAATGCTGCAATTCCTGCTTTTTCCCTTTTCAGTACATAAACTGCTGCAACAAAAGGCAACACAAAGGGCGTAATTTCAGAAAGAATCATAGCTCGTCCAAGTAAAATCCCGACAATAAAAATGAGTAACCCCCACTGGAAGAACAAAAGATTAGCCCCTTGTTTGATTCGTTCAACACCGTTTCCAGCAAGCGAATTGATTCGCTCTACATAAGACCAATCACGAACAGGTTCCATTACATCTTTCGTTACTTTACGAATCATCCTTTAACACCCCACCGAATTTTTTTAGTGGTTTCATTATAAACAGAGTATGCTTTAAATTTTTGTCAAAATAAGAAGTCGATTACAAAAAAGTGTTCGACTAGTTTCGGTATAATCTCTCAGAAGTTTCCAGCCTTACTCACGATTAGCAGAGAAAGATGAAGAATCATAAGCAGATGAATCGGATATGTGTTAATTATGAATTATGATTTATGAGTTATGAATTAAAAGGATTAATGAATAATGGGAAGTACAAATAAATAGGTCAAAAAAACCATACTCCTATTGGAATATGGTTTGTTAGTATGTGTATGGTAGCGGCGGAGGGAGTCGAACCCACGACCTCACGGGTATGAACCGTACGCTCTAGCCAGCTGAGCTACACCGCCATAAGATAATTATTAGAATACAATAGGACGACAATAGTGTCAATAATCATTTTATTAAAATAAACGAAAGACAAGCGAATTCGCTTGTCTTTCTTCACATTCTATATTTGCAAGTAGCAGCAAGTCTTACCCTCGACGTGCGCCTCTACCACCACGCTTAGTTTCAGTTTGACGCTTTAATGTTGTTAAGCGCTCTTCACTGTCCTTTAAGAAGCGATTCATTTTATCTTCGAATGACATCACTTTCACCGGTTGGCTATGACGACCTCCACCTCGGCTACCTCCTCTTGGACCTCCACCACCTTGTGGACGTCCTCCTTGCGGGCGGCCTCCTTGTGGGGGGCGACTACCTTGGGGGCGAGGGGCACGCGTTACTTCAGCAGGACGGTCTTTCGCTTTACGAATAGAAAGTCCAATCTTGCCGTCTTTTTCAACATTGACGACTTTAACTTCTACTTCGTCTCCTACTTTTAAAAATTCATTAATGTCCTTAACATAGTTGTCCGCAACTTCACTAATATGAACAAGACCAGTTGTACCACCTGGCAGCTCAACAAAAGCTCCGAAATTGGTAATACCAGTTACCTTACCTTGCAACTTGCTGCCTACTTCGATTGACATGAAAAAATTGCTCCTCCTTAGAAAAACTAAAAGTAATTATTATATAATTTTTTTCATTATACCCGAATTGAAAAATAAGTGTCAATCCGTTGGAGCTTGTGGCAATTTAAAAATTGTTTCTCCTGGCTTAGAAAGATAGTAATCTCTTCTTGCCACTTCAGCAATATATTCTAAACTATTATAATTCTCTATTTCCTCAAGTAATACATGTTGCTCATCTTCTAACAGTTTTAAATTTTGCTCCAGAGCCAACCTTTGCTCTCGCTTCTCGTCCAAAGTTTTAGCTTGAGTATGAATTGTCATGAGGGTAAATATTCCGATTACGAATGAGGCAACTCCCAGTACTGTCAAACGGCGAACTAACCCTTTCCGCTTACGTTTTTTTTCATTAGAGTGTATTTCTTGCTGCTTCATGTACGGTGAATCTAGTTCCCTTACTTTCTGTTTGCGTTCTGTGACCATTACTCATCACCCCTATTACTCCTTCTAAACAAGTAGTCTATAATTTTTTTACCCTTTTGGACATACTTATTTTTTCGTATCGCTCCTACTACTTTATATATTCTACATAGCTTGTATAAAAAAATTCCAATCCACCTGAGAGGTTTATAGAAAATCTTGAACAAAGTAACTAAAATTGTCAATAGAAGCGTTACTAACATCATACATAACGTATAAAGGAGTTTCAATAAGGATTTTAACGGATTATAAAGCATAACGATAAAAACTGAACGCATGAACCGATATAAAGAGATAATTCCAGCTATCACCCTCTCTAACAACATCTGATAATGACGTTGAAAGAGAGCACGATAGGCAGCAAACCCACAAATAAGTGCTAACAGTATATAGAACCTCATTTCTCCTTGATTCACATTTAAGAGAACATAAAATACAAGGAGCCCTTGAACAATCCAAAAGAGTAAATCATTTAATGCAGTCATCCAATGGAACGATCGTCTTTCTTTTGCAAAGCGCCCATAGGTATCGATGGCTGCACCAACCCAAATTCCCATGGCTACCATTGAAAGCATCGTATTTAGTTGTACCGTTAACGTCACTTGAATAACTTCCCGAATAGACCTTTTGACTTTTCATTTTGGTTATCATCTAAATAAATTAAGTCGTATACTTTCCCTTCAATTGATACATTCCCTAGCTCAACATTTAAGTTCTTCATATGAAGATTACGACCCCGAACTGATAAAAATCCCATCTCAGTTTCTAATAAAAACTCTTCATTATCAAAGCTCTCTACTTGCTTAACCCCAGTAATATCAAGTGTCTTTCGGTTTCTAAGTGTAATGTCATGTTCCTTTGTTTGTCTCTCTCTTCCCATCGGTGTACCAAATTCATAATCCATACTTCTCTCCTCCTAATCAATGCCTTTAGGACATGTATATGAGAAACGAGAAAATATAGAACAAGCCTTTTTTAAGGGCAATTATGAATTATGAGTTATGAGTTATGAGTTATGAATTGGCGGAAGAGCGAATTGCGAATTAAGAATTGCCAATGGCTACTAAAGTAAGTAAGCCATTTTTTAAACCTAATTTGCAATTTGCCATTTGCAATTAACAATTATCCCTTTAAAACGGTTCTTGATTAATGCGTTCTTCTTTGACGATTGTGAACATTGAGCTTGCTTCGTCTTTCTTTGTTGTTTCTTTTAATAAGTCAACTGTGACTGTTACAATTTTATTTCCGAAGCGTACTTGAAGTTCATCGCCTACTTTTACATTCGTACCTGCTTTTGCAACTACTCCGTTAATTGTAATCCTTCCTTGGTCTGAAACTTCCTTTGCTAATGTTCTTCGCTTTATAAGTCTAGATACCTTTAAAAATTTATCTAATCTCATTAATATCACCCTATCGATAGTCTTTTTTTGATTTTTCCCAGATTTCATCTAACTCTTCTAACGTTACATCTGAAAACTCAAGCCCTCTATTCTGAAGTTCTTGCTCAATTATTTGAAAACGATTATAGAATTTTTCATTTGTTCCGTGTAAAGCTTCTTCCGGTTGTATATTGTAGAAACGTGCAAGATTAACAAGAACGAAAAGAATATCGCCAAATTCTTTTGTCATTTTTGTCTTGTCATTGTTCTTTATTTCTGCAAAAAATTCACTTATTTCTTCTTGTAGCTTCATCCACATTGGTGCAGCTTCATCCCAATCAAAGCCAACCTTGGCAGCCTTCTTTTGTAATTTAAAGGCACGCATTAGAGCTGGAAAACTTGTCGGGATATTAGCTAAGATTGAATCATATTTTGCTTCTTCCCCTCTTTCTTCTTGTTTAATCTGTTCCCAGTTTTTCACTACTTCATCGGCATCTTCAGCTTGTCCAGTACCAAATACATGAGGGTGCCTACGAATCATTTTTTCAGTTAACGTTTCAATAACGTCATCAATAGTAAACCAACCTTCATCTTCGCCAATTTGAGCATGAAGCATGACTTGCAGTAATACATCCCCTAGCTCTTCAGCTAAATGATCATCATCTTCTTCGTCAATTGCTTCTATTACTTCATAAGCCTCTTCAATTAAATATGGCTTTAACGACTTATGAGTTTGTTTAATATCCCAAGGACAGCCATTTGGTCCACGAAGTGTCGCAATGACGGAGCGTAACATAGAAAAGTCTTGGTATAGAACAGTTTCATCCTCAACAGGTGGTACATAGACAGCTGTTAAATTATTCAACGTTGCAACTCTATCTAATTCGTACAATGGAACTGTCACTAAGCTTTCTTCTGCAGATCCAACAGCAGTTGCAACTACGACTTCATAATCGTCAGGCAGTAGCTGCATTAATGTTAGTTTCACTTCAGAAGCAATAAATGCATCATATACCTGACAGATAATGATATGCTGACGAACTTGTAGCGCTTCACGTCGTAGCATTGTTCCATCAACAACCTGACACCCGTCGATTGGATCAATTTTTAATGCCGTATACATTGGGTCTAAAAAGCTTTGTCCACCGACAACTTCAACTTCAACTTGAATTTGATTTTCTTCACTTTCTTGCAGTAAAAATTGAACGGTCTGTTCAGCAACAAGAGGATGACCTGGCACAGCATAGGATACATCTCCTTCTTGTGCAGCCTCAAATAGAGAATCGGCAATCGTACGATACACATCACCAAATTGCTCATTTGCTTCGTACACATCATCAAACGATTTGTATCTAAGCCCTTCCTTCTCAAGTTCTGTAACAGCAGGGTGATGTTTTGTACGGAGATATAGAGGCTTTGCCTGTAGAATTTTTTTATAAATTCCTAATGGCATTTGCTCCAAATCACCTGCACCAAGGCCAAAAATTGATATCTTGTTCATAGTTATCGCTCCTTCTTTAATATGTTTTGTAACGAATTGAGTTTTTCTCCTTTAGGAATAACTGACATTTCATCAGGTGCAAAGATTTCAAACCGTAAGATACAAAATAGAAAAACAATGGCACCGACTGACACACTACTTAGAGCAAGAACTGTTTCCTGAAACCTTGTAGCTTCCATCGGAATCACAAATGTTTCCATTCCATTTTTCCACAAGTATGTAACGACTGACATAATTAGTACTGAGAGTACAACCCTAATATAGATAGCTTTATATCCTGTAAAAATAGTATGTATACGCTGTAAATAACGTAGATTTAACACGGCTATTATAAAAAATCCAGCGACGGTACCAATAGCAGCACCCATCGTCCCTAAATGAGAAACAAATAAAAGATTACAGATGAGCTTTACAATAAGACCGATCACAACATGAAAAGCAGGGGCTTTCATATGACCATACCCTTGTAAAATTGCTGCTGTTGTCATTACGATTGAACTAAACAGTATCGTAAAGCCTAGTACCGCTAATACATTAGAATCAGAGCGGTCTGTAAATAACATCGCATTCGTTGGACCAATAACAATTGCTAAACCGACAGCTGCACTTAAACTCACAATAAAGGTTAAGCGAAGAGCTAGTTCTGATTGCTTCTTAACAGTATCATTATCCCTCTTTGCTTTTGCCTTCGATATCATAGGAACAAGAGCTAAAGAAAAGGCTGTAGCAATCACTGTTCCTAGTTGAAGCAATGGTTGTCCACGGTCAAAAATACCTTTTGTTATTTTCGCTCCTTCTACCGTCCAACCTCCGTCTTGGAGGATTCGAATTAATGTCAAGGCATCGATTAATTGAAAAAATACAAATACAAGTGCACTAAAGCAAATGAGTAAACTATCCTTGAAAAGCCGACTAGTTATTTCTCTAATTAATCTCCAATTGGTATGTAAACGAAAATACGAAAGCTTTTCTGATTTTAGAAAGTATACAAATAATACCATGATCCCAATCAAAGCACCAAGTACCGATCCTAAGGCAGCTCCTGTACCCGCAGCATATGGCCCATAAGAAATAAAGTAATAAGCAAATACGATAATTAGCAATACTCGTGCAAACTGTTCACCTACCTGAGATACAGCAGTAGGCTTCATATTTTCATTTCCCTGGTGATAACCTCTAAGGACTGATAGAAAGGGAATCATAAGAAAAGAGAAAGCTGTAACCTGAAGTGGAAACTTTAATTGTTTATCTCCCATAAATTGTGCAACCGCACCTGCACCAAAATAAACTAATGCAAAGGATACTAGCGATACGAACATCAATACATAGAATGAAATAACAACGACAATACGTTGTTGTTCTCTATCTTTCCCATGTTCAGACAAAATCTTTGAAATCACAACCGGGAACCCATAAATAGACAAAATTAGAGCAATCCCATAAAAGGGATAGACCTGTTGGTAAACATAAAACCCAATATCTCCAGCAATATTTTGGTATGGAATACGATAAGCAGCACTTAATACCTTTGTAATAATCGCTGCAATTGAAAGCAATATCGCTCCTTGCCAAATCCGCTTTACATGTTCATTCCCCGTTTCCATGACCATCCCCCAATAACAAAACACTAGTAGCATTATAACAAGGCAATGATAAATTATGAATTACGAGTTATAAATTAATCATAAAAAAGAAGAAGGGGGTTAAGTTCCCCTTCCTCAATAAACAGTAATGATAGTATTAGTGTTCCATTTGTCTTGCTAGGAAGCCTGCGGCTGTTTCTGCTAGCTTTTGTTCGACTTCACCTGATATGGATTGTTCTTTGTTAAGCATAACTACAGCCCCAATAGGGTCACCATTTGCAATGATTGGCGCTACAACATAACCTTTTAAATCTTCTTTATTCTCGCCGACGATATTATATTCGCCTTCTGATGATTCAACTTTCGATTTTCTTTCTTCTAGCACTGTTTCTACAATTTCTCCAATACTCTTGTTAGAGTAATCTTTCTTTGAGCCACCTGATACAGCAATATATGTATCACGGTCGGCAATTAAGACTACGTGACCTAAACTGTCATATAGAGCTTCTGCGTATTCTTTTGCAAAATCACCAAGCTCAGAAATGGGAGAATACTTCTTAAGAATAACTTCTCCATCGCGGTCTACGAAGATTTCTAATGGGTCACCTTCGCGAATACGCAACGTCCTTCTAATTTCCTTTGGGATAACAACGCGTCCTAAATCGTCGATTCGACGTACAATACCAGTTGCTTTCATACCTGTGATGCCTCACTTTCTTATGATGTAGTAACTAATGGTAAATTTGTTGATGTAAGCTACCTTACGACAACTACGGTGCGTCTTGTCTATATTATCTTTCCATAAGGAAGAACTATTCACCAATTTAAGAAATTGCTTGAACACATCAACTTACTATATCTACCAAGTATATTTTATGAGGAAAAAATACTCTTTCTATACAAATATCGATCACTACTCATAGAGGGCTTCACAGTATATGAAACATACGTTCGTTAAGGCGGAGAAAGTTACACATTATTTCTCAATTTTTTCTGTTGAACTTTCTTTTTTCTTTACTTTATGAAGGTTAGAAAGTACTTTTTCAATTAAATCTAACAGCTTTTCATCTGTCAGTCCTTTTGTTTTAATCACAGTTTTTAATTTGTTTCCAGAAGTTCCTAGAGTGACATTACGACCTAGCTTGTTTGCAAGCTCAAATAATTTTGCTCCATCAAGCTTTTGACTTTGTTCTTCTGAAATTAATAAAGAACACTCATCTTTTGTACATGAGATCGATTCAACTTTCTCCTCATTCGCTAGTAATTTAATTGTTGTTACACTAAACAAGTAACCAACTTCCTTTGGATATTCACCAAATCGGTCAATAATTTCATCTTGTAGGTCAGCCTTATCCTTCAATGTTTCAATACCTTTGAAGCGTTTGTACATTTCGATTTTTTGCTTTGAATCCTGGATATAGCTTTCCGGAATATACGCATCAACATTAATTTCGATTTCAGATGAGAATTCAGGCTCTTTTGGTTTATCACCTTTTCTTTCTTCGATTGCTTCTTTAAGCATTTGAGAATATAAGTCGAATCCTACAGATTCGATATATCCATGCTGCTGAGCACCAAGTAAGTTTCCGGCTCCTCGAATTGATAAATCTCTCATCGCAATTTTGAACCCTGAACCAAGCTCTGTAAATTCTTTAATTGCCTGTAAACGTTTTTCCGCTACTTCAGTTAATACTTTGTCACGCTGATACGTAAAGTAAGCATAAGCTACTCGGTTTGAACGCCCAACCCGTCCACGGATCTGATACAACTGAGAAAGACCCATTCTATCTGCATCGTAAATTATTAATGTATTTACATTAGGAATATCGACACCTGTTTCAATAATCGTTGTCGTTACAAGAACATCACTTGTTCCTTCTAGAAAATCAATCATGATTGCTTCGAGCTCTCGTTCGTTCATCTGACCATGTGCAAACGACACCTTTGCATCAGGGACAAGCATTGAAATTTGCTCAGCCATCTGAGAGATGTTTTCGACACGATTGTATAAGAAATACACTTGTCCACCCCTCGATAATTCTCTCTCGATTGCTTCCCTTACTAATGATGCATTGTATTCTACTACATATGTTTGAACAGGGAAACGATTTTCAGGTGGTGTTTCAATAACCGATAAATCACGAACACCAAGCATAGACATATGAAGTGTTCGCGGAATTGGTGTAGCTGTTAATGTAAGTACGTCGATATTCGCTTTCATTTGCTTGATTTTCTCTTTATGTGTCACACCAAATCGTTGTTCTTCATCAACGATAAGTAATCCTAAATCTTTAAACTCTAAATCTTTAGAGAGAATTCTATGTGTTCCAACGACTAAATCGACTGCTCCAGTCTTTAGCCCCTTCATCGTCTCAGTTTGTTCTTTTCTTGTTTTAAAACGACTCATTACTCCTACATTAATCGGGTAATCAGAAAACCTTTCTCTAATTGTTTCATAATGTTGTTGAGCAAGTATCGTTGTTGGTACGAGAATAGCTACTTGTTTTCCATCCATAATTGCCTTAAAGGCAGCACGAATCGCCACTTCTGTCTTTCCGTACCCAACATCTCCACAAAGAAGACGATCCATCGGTCGTTCCTTCTCCATGTCTTCTTTAATTTCTGTAATCGCTCTTATTTGGTCCTCTGTTTCTTGATAAGGGAAGGAAGATTCAAATTCTCCTTGCTCGACACCGTCTATAGAGTATGAATAGCCCTTACTTGCTTCTCTTTCTGCATAAAGTTTGATAAGGTCATCGGCAATATCTTCTACGGTTGACTGGACTTTCTTTTTAATCTTCTTCCAATCATTTCCCCCAAGTGCATAAATCTTTGGATCCTTATCTTCTGAACCAACGTATTTTTGAACCTGATCGATTTGTTCGACAGGCACGTAAAGCTTATCATTCCCTGCATAGCGTACATGCAAGTAATCTTTATGAATACCGTTAATTTCTAATGTTTCTATTCCTAGATACTTACCAATCCCATGGTTTGAGTGGACAACTAAATCTCCAACCTGTAACTCAGAATAGCTCTTAATTCTTTCTGCATTGGAAATTTTTTGTCTTCTTTGCTGTCGCTTAACCTTTTGCGTAAAAATTTCTTCTTCTGTAATTACAACTAGTTTTTCCATCGGTAGCTCAAAACCACTATGAAGCGCCCCAATCATAATTTGAAGATTACCTGAAACCAATTCGGTCCCTCTACTAACAACAGAAGCTTGAATCTCATAATCTTCTAATACATGACTTAAACGCTTGGCACGGTCATCAGTTGCCGCAAAGAAAAGCACTGTGAAACCAGCTTTTTGCCAACGCTCGGTTTCACTCTTTAATAGGTGTAATTGACCGTGGAAGTTTTGCATCGATTTACACTGTATGTTCACAATATTTTGAGGTGAAGTTGATGGAACATGACGTAAAAACAAGGTTAAATAGATACGAGGTTTGTTTGCATTTTGCATTAATTCCTCATATTCTTGTGACATTGTTAAATCAGATATAACCTCGCCCTGTTCTAGTAATGCTGTATTCCATTCTGCTTCTTCCTTATCAAGACTTGTTGCCATCTCTTGTACTCGGCTAATTTCATCTACAATAATTACACAGTTACTACTAATGTAATCGAGAATACTTGTTTTTTGTTCATAGTAAAGAGACATGTATTTATACATACTTTGAAAAGATGTTTGTGATTTTAATTGTTGTATTTCATACGAAATATGCTCGGTCATCTTTTCTTTAACTTTTTTATTCTTTAGCTTCTTCAAGCTTGCGGCTAAGCCTTCTTCTAGCTTTTGTGCCCCACTTTTGTAGTGTTCAGGAAAAAGAATTACTTCATTTGCAGGTCCAATTGTTACGTTCTGAACCTCTCCCTGAGAACGTTGGTCGTCCACACTAAAATAACGAATTGAATCGATTTCTGTGTCAAACAACTCGATCCGTAGTGGCATCTCTTCAGTTAAAGGATAAATATCAAGAATTCCGCCACGAATACTAAAGTCACCAGGTGACGCTACCATATCGACACGCTGGAATCCTACTGCTACAAGAGTAGTTAATAGTTTTTCAACTTCAATTTCTTGCCCAACCTCAAACTTAATTTGACTTGCCTTCCATATTTCTTTTGGTGGAATTAACCGACGTAATCCAGCCATTGGAACAATAACAATTCCTGAAAACTCATTAACTAAAAGATTTAAAACTTCCACCCTCTGAGCTTTCATCTCAGGACTAGCAATCGCAATTTCAGAGGAGATTAACTCATTTACTGAATAAAGAAACACATGTTCCTCTTCAATTAAATCTGTTAAATCTTCATATAATTTTTGTGCTTGATATAAATTATGAGTAACGACTAGCTGTGTTCGCTTAGTTTCCTTGTATATAGTTGCTATCATTAGTGTTCTTGCCGATCCTGTTAAACCAGCAATTAACTGTTCACTTAAATTCGCTTCGATTCCACTTGTAACCGCTTTAATTTCTTCACTTTTTAGTAAATAGTGTTGTAAATCTAACATCGATGTTCCCCCTAAGTCTATCTCATCCTACAAAGTAACTTCTATTAAACTTACTTCATTCCTCTTTTAATTTTCTTACTTTCTCATTTAAAGGGGTTCTTACTATAGTCCCCCCTATAACAATATGGAAAAGTTATTTATTTTTCATACGAAAAAAAATAGAAAAATGCTTTGGTAGGTATACGTACCAAAGCGAATTCCCTTATGACATACGAAATGCCTATTGGATAAATGTGTGGAACTGATGATAATCAGGATTTCTATTTAATGCCTCTTCACAATCTTCACAAATGACATTCACATGAACATTGCCCTCATTATCATAACGAATCATCTCTTGTCGTTCCTGCTCGTCTAAATGATGGAAACCTAAAGAATCTGAAGATAATCCCGTAGCCTCTAAAGTACCCATTTCTAGACCACAATGGCGACAATGATAATTTATAGCCATTATAGATGCCCCCTTAAATGTGACAAGTTTAATGGCTAGTATATCCTTGAAAAGGGAATCTATTCATGTTAGGTTTTTGCAAAGTACTATACATATGTATTTATGAATTTGAATGTATTTTATACCTACTTTTTCTATTTGTTAGTTAAATTTATTCATCACTTTAAGAAAATCTTCAGAGAGCCAAGCCTCACATGCTTTAGCAGACTGCTCAATTGCTGTTTGTATATCGGCTTTTTCATCACTACGGTAAGTTCCTAGTACATAATTTGCAACACTCTCGCCCGGCTGTGGTCGATCAACACCCACACGAATTCGTTTAAATTCACTCGTGCCAAAATGCGCTATAAGTGATCGTATTCCGTTGTGACCGCCATGACTACCCTTCTGTCTCAAGCGAATCTTCCCAACCGGTAAGTCTAAATCATCATAGACAACAACTAAGTCCTCAATATCAATCTGAAAGTAATCAAGCAAAGGTTTTACAGACTCTCCCGATAAATTCATGTAAGTTAAAGGCTTAAGAAGGAAGACCTTTTCTCCATTAATGATTCCCGTACCATATATACCTTTAAACTTAGATTGATTTAAGTCAATCCGAAGCACATCTGCCAAATAATCAATCACATCAAAGCCTACGTTATGTCTTGTGTGAGCATATTTATCCCCTGGGTTTCCAAGCCCAACTATTAATTTCACTATTTCTTCCTCCCATTCTATTGTTCGTACACAGTTATTGACTACTTCTATTATACACAATACAAGTTACCAATTATAAATGAATATAGTATGCCATTTGCAATTCATAATTCGTAACTCATAATTATGTGTACTTGTCATACAAAAGAGGCATAACCCCATATATGCAGGTTATACCTCTATCTATTTACTTATTTACTCTATTTAGTCAGCTTCAGCCTCTTGTTCAGCTTCTACAGCTTCACCTTCTGGCTGTTGTTCTGGTTCTTTTTCAGCTGATGCAACTAAAACGGTAACAATCGTTTCCTCAGGGTCGTTTGTGATATCTACCTTTTGAGTATTTACCATATCTCGAATCTGGATTGAGTCACCAATATTTAAGTTAGAAATGTCGACAACAACTTCTTCCGGTATATCCGTTGGAAGACAGCGTACAGAGATAGAATGCATCAATTGAGAGACAATTCCCCCATCTTTCGCACCAGGGGCATCACCATCTAATCTTACAGGAACTTCAGCATCCATTTCAGATTTCATATCTACCTCAAAAAAGTCAATATGAAGGAATTCACCTTTTAACGGATCTGTTTGCCACTCATTAACAATCACTTGATGACGTTCATTATCCGAATCAACAGATAAAGAGATAATTCCGTTACGCCCATTTTCGCGAATTGTTTTTAAAAATTCAATACTATCAACTGCAATTGGTTTGCTTTCTGTTTTCTTCCCATAAAGAATAGCCGGTACTTGTCCATTCAATCGAAACTCACGTGTTGTAGAATTCTTCATATCAGGACGACGTTTTGCTTGTAACGTTGCTGTCACTTACAATCACCTCTATCGTTTTTGTTGTTCTCTATAAGGTTTCCCTAAAACAACTCTTTCAAACATAAAAGTAATAAAATTGTAAGCGTTCCATATATCACCTATCAATATAAATTATATATTAATCAAATAATGTACTTACTGAAGATTGTTCATGTACACGAATAATTGCTTCTGCCATTAATGGACCTACAGATAACGACGTAATTTTTGACGTTTGTTGCTCTTCAGATAAACGAATTGTATTTGTTACTACAAGTTCCTTAATCTTAGAGTTTTCAATTCTTTCAAGAGCAGGGCCTGATAATACAGGATGCGTACAGCATGCATACACTTCTTTAGCACCGTGTTCAACTAGAGCATTAGCTGCTAATGTAATTGTTCCTGCTGTATCGATAATATCATCAATAATAATCGCAGTTTTTCCTTCAATATTACCAACGATATTCATTACCTCTGCCACATTTGGCTTAGGACGGCGCTTATCAATAATTGCAATTGGAGCTTTTAAGCGATCTGCCATTTTACGAGCACGGATAACACCACCGTGGTCTGGAGATACGATAACAAGATCATCTAATTGTTTCTCTTTAAAATAATCAGCTAAAATCGGAACCCCCATTAACTGATCAACCGGAATATCGAAGAACCCTTGGATTTGAGTTGCATGTAAATCAACTGTAAGAACACGAGTAGCTCCAGCTGTTTCTAACAGGTTTGCTACTAATTTAGCCGTGATAGGCTCACGAGAACGTGCCTTACGGTCTTGACGAGCATATCCATAGTAAGGAAGAACAATGTTAATTGTTCTTGCTGATGCACGTTTTAAAGCATCGATCATAATTAATAGTTCCATAATATGCTCATTTGCTGGTGCTGAAGTAGATTGCACTAGATAAACGTCACAACCACGGATACTTTCTTCGATATTAATTTGTACCTCTCCATCACTAAAACGTGCAACAGAGCTTTTTCCCATTGTTACACCAATATGTTCTGTAATTTCATGTGCCAATTCCGGATTTGAGTTTAATGTGAATACCTTTAAATGAGGGTCACCATATTTAGCCATTATTAATTTTACCTCCAACTAGTTTTCATTCATTTTATCTTTTAATTTTTGAACATAATTCTCTTTTGTCGTTTGTCTAGCACGAGCAATTGAAAGTGCTTCACCTGGTACATCTTCAGTTATTGTCGAACCGGCAGCAATATACGCATTCTCACCAACAGTCACAGGTGCAACCAGATTAGAATTACATCCAATGAAAGAACCACTACCTACCTTAGTAAGGTGTTTATTTTGCCCATCATAATTCACTGTGATGGAACCACAGCCTAAATTAACATTTTCACCAATCTCCGCATCACCAATATAACTTAAGTGGGATGCTTTGCTGCCGTGACCAAATGTTGATTTCTTTACTTCAACAAAGTTACCGATCTTAACATCATTGCCAATGTCCGATAAAGGGCGAATATGACTGAATGGTCCGATTGAAACGCTATTTCCAATTTCACTATCATGAACAACTGATTGTTTAATCGTTGTTTCATTTCCTATTGTACTACTTATTATTTCTGTATGTGGCCCAATCATACAATCGTCACCAATTTGTGATGTCCCTTCAATGATTGTTCCAGGATAGATTACTGTATCTTGACCAATAACCGCATCAGAGGAAATATAAGTGCTCGTAGGATCAACAATTGTGACTCCCTGTCTCATCCAATGCTGATTAATTCGACTCTTCATAATTCGTTCAGCCTCAGACAAAGCAACTCGATCATTTACACCAAGGGTTTCATCAAAAATAGGTGTTTGAAATGCAGCTATGTTTTCACCTTGCTGTTGTAAGATTTCAATTACATCTGGTAAGTAATACTCACCTTGTACGTTGTCGTTTCCTACCTTCTTTAATGACTGGAACAACGCTGAATTATCAAAACAATACGTACCTGTATTAATTTCTTGAATCAACCGCTCTTCATCCGTAGCATCTTTGTGCTCAACAATACGTTCGACTAATCCATTATCATTCCGTACAATTCTACCATATCCAGTAGGGTCCTCAGCATGCGCCGTTAGAACCGTTACCTTCGCTTGTTCCTCTTCATGTTGTGTAAGGAGTGCCTGCATCGTTTCAGCAGTAATTAAAGGTGTGTCTCCACATAAAACAATGGTGATACCTTCTTTATCACCAAGAGTAGCTTCTGCCTGCATAACTGCGTGGCCTGTTCCTAACTGCTCCTCCTGTAATGCATAAATTACATCATCACCTAATTGTTCCCTTACTTTTTCTGCACCGTGTCCAACGATCGTAACTAGCTTTTCTAGTTTAAGACTTGATACTTGATCGACCACATGTTGAACCATTGGCTTTCCACAAACGGGATGCAACACTTTATAAAGCTTTGACTTCATCCTAGTTCCTTGCCCTGCGGCTAGAATAACTGCATAACGATTGCTCATTTTTACCCTCCAGCAGTTCCTTTTTCCCTTAAGAATATACTCTAAAAACGCTACCATTTCAAGACATTGGTTGTCGATATATGTTGAATATTTGAAAACTCGTTGAAACTTGTCACAAACATTGCTGAGAAAAACTATTTTAGCCTATGCTTTTATACACTTGTCTCATGCAACATATATCATAATCCCTTAGGTAAAAGAAATTTTTTTCGTTCAAAAAAAATAACGATTACCTCCAGTATGAGGTAACCGTTATTTTACTTTATTAACTTAAGAAGCTCCTGCTTCTTCGTATTCTATTTCTTCCATCTCACCAGCACGCTCATATTCAGCAAGTACTGCTGACTGAATCTTTTCACGCGTTTGAGAAGAGATTGGATGTGCAATGTCTCTGAACTCACCATCTGGAGTACGCTTACTTGGCATTGCAACGAATAATCCATTGTTACCATCAATCACTCGAATATCATGTACAACAAATTCGTTGTCAATTGTAATTGAAGCAATTGCACGCATACGGCCTTCCGTATTAACACGACGTAGTCTTACATCTGTCACTTGCATGTATGTCACCACCTTTAATAAGAAAATAATTCATACAGGTATAATTCGTTAATTATTTGGAAATCCCTTCTTTATCTAAAATAAATTTGTATAAATTTTTAGTTTATTTAAACAGTTCACAAAATAGACACAAATCAAATTATGAGTTATTAATTGTTTATAGGTCCCCCCACAGGTGCTTAACAAATTGCCCTCCATAAATCATAAAGCCCAACTCCCATTCACTTCCGGTTTCCAAAATTCATAACCCATAACTCATAATTCATAAATAAAAAACAGAGGGCTTTGCCCTCTGTTTTTATTTAACTAGTGCAATTACTTCAATTTCTACTAATACGTCCTTTGGTAATCTAGCTACTTCAACACACGAGCGAGCAGGTTTGTGTTCACTGAAGTACTCACCATATACTTCGTTTAATTCTGGGAAGTGGTTCATATCTTTAATGAATACTGTTGCTTTTACAACTGTTTCAAGTGATGCACCCGCTTCTGTTAACACAGCTTGTAGGTTTTTAAACACTTGATGTGTTTGTTCCTTAATATCGCCATCAACTAATTCCATGTCCTTTGTTAATGGAATTTGTCCAGAGCTATAGAACATGTTGTTGACGATCATCCCTTGAGAATATGGACCAATTGCTGCAGGCGCTTCATTCGTTTGTACTATCTTCATTACCTTCCACCTCATCTTCAAAGATTAATTTATCTAGATAATTACCACGCTCGACTTTGATTTGTTTATCTTTGATGTTTACCTCTGATAAGCGAGTAATGGATACATACTCATTGACAAGCCGTTCCTCGACATCAATCGATTCTGCTAATACACCGATTCCCACTACATTTGCATTAAACTCCACTAGAAGATCCATCATTCCTCGAACAGTTCCTCCAGCCTTCATGAAGTCATCGACAATTAACACATTGGAACCCTCTTCAAGACTTCTTCTTGCTAGCGACATTGTTTGAATCCGTTTTGATGAACCAGAGACGTAGTTAATGCTAACCATTGAGCCTTCAGTCACTCGGTGGTCACGACGAACAATACTAACAGGAACATCTAAATAATTACCTACTGCATAGGCAATCGGTATTCCCTTTGTGGCTACCGTCATTACTGCGTCAATTTTATGCTTAGCGAAGAGAGCAGCAAACAATCGACCGACCTCATTCATTAGTCGAGGGTTACCTAATACATCCATCATGTAAAGATAACCACCTGGTAGTAGTCTATCTGCAACAGATAGCTTCTCACAAACTTGGTCAATTAATCGTTCGGCTTCTTCTCGATTGACCATTGGTATATATTTCACACCGCCACTTGCACCTGGAATCGTTAGTAACGAACCAATGCTTTGACTTTCAAAAACATCCTTCACAATCGCTAAATCCTCACTAATTGATGACTTCGCAGACTGATAACGTTCAGAAAAATGTGTTAATGATATTAATTTATGTGGATTTTGTAATAAATAATTAGTCATATCAACTAAACGTCCACTACGTCTTATTTTTTTCATTAGAACCTCCATGAAAAAACCGAATATTTACAAGTAATATAACATTTTTGTACGGATTTTATCAAGAGTTCGACTTACTAATTAGACGTACTGCATAAACATCACTACAGAAGCCTCGAAGCCCGTTGTAGATTCTATGCACTCGGGACTCTTTGCGAACAAGACCAAATACGGTTGGCCCACTTCCACTCATTAATACACCATCTGCACCGAAACGCTTCATGCTTTCTTTAATGTGTTCAACATCTGGATGAAGTTTAAAAGTTACATCTTCAAGTACATTATGTAAGCTACCACAAATCCCTTTGAAGTTATTAGACTCTATCGCAGACACCATTTCCTGCACATTGCGACGCTCCACATTATTTAGATCTAGCCGGCGATATACTTCAGCCGTTGAAACTCCAATTGGAGGCTTTGCTAATATAACCCAACACGGCGGTGGGGATGGGATTGCTTTTATAATCTCTCCACGACCAGTTGCTAGAGCTGTGCCACCATATACGCAAAAAGCAACATCCGAACCGATTTCTGTTCCTATTTGAGCTAGTTCGTCTAATGATAGATTCAGGTTCCACAGCTTATTTAAACCACGCAATGTCGCCGCAGCGTCACTACTGCCACCTGCTAGCCCCGCTGCCACAGGTATTTTCTTTGAAATATAAATTGATACTCCACGAGTAATATTGTATTTCTGCTTAAGCTTTGCTGCTGCTTGATATGCTAAATTTCGCTCATCATTGGGAACGAAGCCTTCAGAAACATCTACTATAATTTTATCCTTCTCAAGATCAATTAACTCAATGCGGTCAGCTAAATCTACTGTTGTCATAATCATTTCTACTTCATGATAGCCATCCGGTCTCTTATGAAGAACATCAAGTGATAAATTAATCTTTGCTGGTGCTTTCACTGAGATTTTCACGTCATACTCACCTTCTACTGTCCATTTGCTTACGTTATTTTATCATTTGTACCTCAAACATACCAGTTAATACAAAAAATTATAACAGGAAAACTGACAAAGGTAAGAATTCTTTTACATAAGGGTTTCATCTGTTTATTTTTATCACTAGCTCATAAGCTTTTTTTGACAGCAAAAAACCGAAGCGTTAAGCTTCGGCCGTCGTAACAATGAGTTTATTTTTGTTGATTGGCAAGGTTTTCTTGTGCGATTTCAATTGCTCGCTTTACCATGTTTCCAGCATCACGAGAACGAATGCCACCCCATCCTTCTTTTTGAACAGTGTCATAAAAGCCTAACTCTTTCGCAAGCTCTTCTTTCATCTGGTATGACATGACTCCTTGTCTTCTGCTCATTAGAAAACAACCCCTTAGTAAGATTGTTACGACACCCTTATTGTTTTCTAGTTCAAAAAAAATATAGCTTCCCACAGAAAATAGCGGAAAGCCAATTTATGTCACGTCTTTCTGTTAAAGCTTGACCGAAGCGCTACTTTCTAACTCCTCGCATAGAGTCAATTCAACAGTTTCTGTTAGGATATCTGCATAACTATACGAAACACGCTCAAATGAATTTTGCTGTTCATCAAGCTTGATAATAAACACTGAAGGGTATGTTTCTTCTAGGAAGCCTGTACGTTCCACAGTTTTGCGACGGCCACCGTTTGCTTTAATCATAATCCGTTTACCCACATTCGAGTCTAACTCACTTTTAATTTCGAGCAACGTCTTTGCCATTTATACACCCCACCTCACTATAATGAATTATAGCATGTTGCAACATTTTTTGTCAAATAAATTTAAAATTATATCAACTGGACGAGATTCTTGTCAATGATATAAAGCTAAAAAGAAATATTTTCTACATTCATGCTATGTATATACTTATCTTTCCTAAAATTCGACAAAATATGTATAGGCATGAAAAAATAAGCGTAGGAATTTTCCCACGCTTATTTTTATACAACTATTACTCTTCGCTTTCTTCATCTTTTAATGGCATCCCTCGACGTAATACCCCTTTCGTTTCAATTCCACCGATTCCTTTTTCCCCTGTAATTGTATTCCGCAGTAAATCCCAAATACGAATACGATCCATAAAGGACGTTAAGCTCACTTTTGCTACAATATAAACTGGATCAAGTGCATGAATATTTATTCTATCAGGTGAACTTGCAAAATTAGCCCCAGATTTAATCAAACTCTCAAAATTTGATTGGCAGGCTCCTGCAAAAATAACTAGGTCATCAAGTTGAGGGACAACCTTTCTTGCTATACGTACGGATTCAATAAAGTGTTTGGAGTTACGGTACGCCTTCATATCTTTTACGCCACCTCTAGACTTTTGGTAGGCGTCATGACCCGTAACAACTAATATGTCTGGACGCACCATCTCTAGTAACGATTCAATTTGCCCAGGCATCTCCTTTTCACTCATGTGTACACCATATACAGGTACACCGAGCTTTTCGTATAACTCCGTGCATTTCCTTAAATAGACAGGGTCCCCATCTACATGAAGAACACGACCACGAAGCTCAAAAAAGGAACTCTCTGTTTGATATCCTGATGTTACTTCGTATTCCCCTCGCTGTTTTATTAAGCGATAATCCTGGCGGAACAACTTATAACAGTTTTCTTCAATACTTTTTGCTTTTTCTTTTCTTTTCTTACATTCTTGCTCATCTATTAGAATAACATCTGTTAATGGTGCATCTGCAATTAATCGTACATCTTCACCAAATAGCTCAACATAGTCATTCTTTATATCTACGACTCGAAACAATAAATCGCAGTTATAGGAAGGACGGGCTACAATATCACCTACTTTTAGATTCATAAAAAATTCCTCCTCACATATTAGCCTATGCGAAGAGGAACGAAACAGTGCCTATTAGAGTTGTTAAAACTGATAATTTATTGTTAATTCATTCAAGCTCTATCTGATAATGAACTGTGCAACAAGTTACTAATCGATGCAAACTCCTCCATTGATAATGTCTCTCCACGACGTTTTGGGTCAACATTCGCTTCTTGCAATGCTTGCTCTATCGTTTCTTTGTCCTCTTTCGTTCCTAGATTATTAACTAAGTTATTAAAAAGAGTTTTTCGGCGTTGGGCAAAGCTTGCTCGAATAACTTTGAAGAAAAAGGCTTCATCAATTAAATCGACTGCAGGCTTGTCCCTTAACGTCAAACGCAGAACAGCAGAATCTACATTAGGTTGAGGAATAAACACTGTCTGAGGGACATTTAAAGCCGTTTCAGCTTGTGCATAATATTGAACAGCAATTGATAATGAGCCATAATCTTTCGTTCCTGGCTTTGCTGCAATCCGTTCCGCGACTTCCTTCTGAATCATAACAGAGATTGCCTTAATCGGTAGCTTCTCTTCAAGTAGTTTCATCAGTATTGGTGTTGTTACATAATATGGAAGATTAGCTACGACTCTCACTTCATCTATATCAGCAAATTCCTCTTCAATCATTTTTCGTACATCTGCTTTTAACACATCTGAGTGAATGATTTTCACATTATCATATGGACTCAATGTATCCTTTAAAACTGGTAAAAGCCTTTGGTCTATTTCATAAGCAACGACTTTCTTTGCTCGCTTTGCTAACTGCTCTGTTAGTGCACCAATCCCCGGACCTATTTCAATCGCACCCGTTGATTCCGTTACACCAGCACTCGTAACTATTTTGTCTAATATATTTAAATCAATTAGAAAGTTTTGTCCTAAGCTTTTCTTAAATTTAAACTTGTACTTTTCAAGTATCGCTTTTGTTCGAATTGGTGTAGCTATATCTTTAGTCATTCTGTTCCTCCTCCAACACCTGTGCAAACGATGCTGCGAATTCATCTTTCGTTACTTGGAATTTTAGTAGTCGTTTGTAAAGCTGTTTACCATTGCAGTAGCCAACCTTTAAAAGAAGCCCTAAGCGGTCCCTTCTTGCTTTAGCCATCGTACCACCTATAAGTCCCGCATCAATTAAATCTTGCCATGAAATTTCTTCTTCTATGTCATCCATAATTTCTTGCTTCGCATTATGTAATGCTTGTCGAATTGCTTCTGGAGAGGCATTTTCTACACCTAAATCATCTCCATTTTTTGAAATAGCATCCCTTTTCGGGATAAAAGCATGCTTACAGCCAGGAACCCGTTCACTAACGATACGGCGAATCCTCTCACCGGGATAATCTGGGTCGGTGAAAATAATAACCCCTCTTCTCTCTTGAGCAAGCTCCACTTGCACTAACACTTTTTCTCCAATCGAAGAGCCATTTGTTTCAATTGTATCAGCTTGCACAGCACGCTGTATCGCTACTGTATCATCTCTACCTTCAACAACGATAACTTCTTTAATTTTCATATTTCCTCCGCTTACCTACTCTCAATTATTACTAAATGCTTCTGTTAGTATAAAACGTCTTGTGATTAAAGGAAAGTTTTTCCGAATACTACCCTCACACTATATCTGTTTTCTTAGTGTAACTTTATATGTAGTAAATTAGTCAAAAAAGTTTAACAGTCTATTCAAGTAATGTGTTTATACCACACCCTAAAGCCCGCTATGAGGTTCCTCATAGCGGGCTAAAGATACTGACTTAGCGTAATCTAGAAAACTACTTCTAAGTATAGGACTAATCTAATATTGTTACTTTTACCTGTTTACGTCCCCAACGATTTGCTTCTGCCTTTGTTGGAACGTGAATATCAATTTTATTACCTCGGATCGCTCCACCAGTATCTCCAGCAATTGCTTCACCATATCCTTGAACATGAACTCTTGTTCCTAAGGGGATCACACTCGGATCTACTGCTACTACTTTTTTATTACGGTTATTGTTTAAGTTGATACCTGTTGCTGTGATTCCACTACACCCCGTACAATTTGCTGTATACGCAGTTGCAGTCATTGTGATTGTTTTTCCACTTGGTGCACTGCTTGTTGACGAAGGGCTAGAACCACGAGAAACTGTTGCAACTGGGCGTGTACCTACAGCGACAATACGGTCTTTACTTTCTGATACCGTTTGTGACTTCACTAGCTCTCTTGAGACTTCTTCTCCGTTCTCAAGAATCACTTCATAATGTTTTTCCACTCGTCCTTCTTGACCTGACTCCACTACTTTTTCTTTTCCACTATCTAACGAGTTATCTCTTCTCGTTACTGTTGCATATGCAACTGACTCTTCCACTACATCGGTGACTTTTTCCACTCGTATTACATTTACATCGATCTCTTCAGCAACTAAACTATCTTTTGCTGGTTCAACTCTATCTAATTCACCTAAGGCAATAGACTCTCTTTCTAAAAAGTCAGCGACCGTAGTCGAAGTTGTCCAAACTTCACGTTCTTCATCGTCACTGTTGAGTCGTACTTGAAAAGCAGATTCATACGTAATTGTCATGTCAGACTGAATTTCGGCATCTAAACTAGGTATAATTTTATCGTGTTCATTAAGCGTTATGTTTTTTTCGTTTATAAATTCTTTAACTGAATCGGCTGTCGTCCATTCTTCATGATCGACTCCATTGTTAGATAAATAGACTTGTTTCGCTTGTTTCCAGTTTATAGTCATATTACCAGTAATTTTTGTTTCTAACGAAGGCTCAAATTTATCATGTTCACTAATTGTCCAATCATGTTCCATCAACACATCAGCCACTGTAGCTGCGTGTGTCTTTATCTCTGTTTCTTCACCATCAATGACAACTGTCACTGTTGCTTTGGTCGTCTCAAATACAGCAAACGCAAGTACTCCAACGACAAGGATAAGACTGAAGATGGACATGAATACCTTTTTCCCATTGCTTAATTGGGAGAAAAGTTTTCCTATCCTGGGTATCATGTTTTATTCCTCCTCCTCAAGGACCGAATTATAAACACTTCACCTCCTTTTGTCAACTACTATAAAATTGGTTTGTCAACCTTTTCACCTAATATTACTAAAGATTTGGTAAAAAGAAATAAAAACTTATCGACACGTCCAATCTATGCAATCCCAACCCTGTGTAGAACAAAAACGAATAAAATTGAAAAAAGACAAGCCTCCTCTCTATTAGACAAAATCCCTTATCGAGTTCTGTTTAAATAATGGACAAAAAAAATATGTTCTGTAACAAACCTTGATAATAAAAGTACGTGTAAAGAATGAAAATATGACACTCATTTTTATAAAATAAATTCAAAGAAGGAGGTAAAAGGTGGAGGAATAAATCTTTAAGCGGATTTCACCAGAAATGAGTGCAATCGCTCCACTCACTGTGCGCCTAACTAGGAATAAATCATTCTTAGTTAGGCTTTATAAAAATACAGCTGTTCACTCATTGCTTCGAGTCTGTTCAAAAGATATCAACCGACTTTTTTGAACAAACTCTCAAATCCCAAATAATCTTTTACCATTTGCTGTTGTTGCTTCTGCTACTTCTTCAAGTGAAATTCCTTTTAATTCAGCAATTTGCTCTGCAACTATTTTTACATAAGCCGGTTCATTCCGCTTTCCTCTATATGGATGTGGAGCTAAATATGGACAGTCTGTTTCAATCAATAATTTGTCTAGCGGCAATGCTGTTGCAACTTCTTTTGGTTTTTTCGCATTTTTAAAAGTTACAGGTCCACCAAATGAGATAAGGAAATTCATATTGATACACTGCTCAGCTGTTTCTACACTTCCACCAAAGCAATGCATAATTCCACCAACCTCTGCAGCATCCTCTTCCTTCAAAATTTCGACAATATCCTGGTTTGCTTCGCGGTTATGTATGATAATTGGTAATTTTACTTTCTTTGCAAGCTGTATTTGTTTACGGAATACTTCTTTCTGGATATCCTTTGGTGACTTGTCCCAATGATAATCTAATCCCATTTCTCCCAATGCCACCACTTTTGGATGTGATGCGAGTTCCTCCAACCAAGAAAGGTGTTCCTCAGTCATATCAATAGCATCTACTGGATGCCAACCAACAGCTGCATAAATAAAATCATATGTTTCAGCAAGCCTTAGAGCTCCGTTGATCGTTTTCTCATCAAAACCAACGACAACCATATTGGAAACTCCTTGTTCTTTTGCTCGTTCAATAACTTCTTCTACATCATCAGTAAACTGGTCAGCATTCAAATGAACATGTGTATCAAAAAGCATCCTTCATTCCTCCAATTGTATAGTAGTATACTTTTTTAATGGAAAGCGCCGCCATGAACTTCATAGCGGACGCCACATTTATTATTATTTAACTTGCGAACCATTCGGTAATGCTTGAGCGATTGTTGCTAGTGTTAATTCACCATCTTTAGATGCTGCTAAAATCATCCCTTGTGATAGTTCTCCTCTTAGCTTCACAGGCTTTAAGTTCGTAACACAGATGACTTTTTTCCCAACTAGTTCTTCTGGTGAATAGTATTTTGCAATACCAGAAACGACTTGTCTCTTTTCATAGCCTAAATCAAGCTGGATTTTTAACAGCTTGTCTGCCTTCTTCACTGCTTCTGCTGCAATAACTTCCGCAACACGTAAATCAACCTTCATAAAATCGTCAATTGTAATTTCATCCACTTCTGGGACTTCCTCTTTCGATTCTTCCTCTTCTGAAGCTAAAACGCCACCCATTTCTTTTACAATATGTGCAACTTCCTCTTCCACATCAAGACGTGGGAAAATAGGAGTACCCTTTTGAACTGTTGTTCCTTGAGGAAGTTGACCGAAAGTTTGAAGTGTCTCCCACTCTGTTAAATCCTTATTGATTCCTAACTGCTCCCAAATTTTCGTTGGCGTTTCCGTCATAAATGGTTGGATTAGGATTGAGATATAACGTAATGATTCTGCTAAATGGTACATAACTGCACCTAATTGTTCCTTCTCGTCCTCATTTTTTGCTAATACCCATGGTTGTGTTTCATCGATATATTTATTCGTTCGACTTACTAGCTGCCAAATGGCTGTTAATGCAACCGAGAACTCCATTTCTTCCATAGCATTCTCAACTTTTTCTACTGTTGCATCCACTAAATCAACAAGACTCTCATCAAATGGAGTTCCATCCTTTAAGTAGCCAGGGAGTGTACCATCAAAATATTTGTTAACCATAGCAACTGTTCTATTTAATAGGTTTCCAAGGTCGTTTGCTAAGTCAAAGTTTACACGCTCAACAAAGCTTTCTGGTGTGAACACACCATCAGAACCAAATGGAACTTCACGTAATAAGTAGTAACGAAGAGCATCTAACCCATAACGATTAATTAGTGGAACTGGGTCGACAACGTTTCCTTTAGACTTCGACATTTTTCCATCCTTCATTAATAGCCAACCATGTCCAAATACTTTTTTCGGAAGTGGTAGGTCTAGTGCCATTAACATAATTGGCCAATAAATCGTATGGAAGCGAACAATTTCTTTCCCTACTAAATGTACATCTGCAGGCCAATACTTTTCATACTTTTGCTGGTTATCAGTCCCGTAACCTAGAGCAGTAATATAGTTTGATAAGGCATCAATCCATACGTAAACAACGTGCTTTGGATTACTTGGAACTTTCACACCCCATTCAAATGATGTACGTGAAACAGCTAAGTCCTCTAACCCAGGCTTAATGAAGTTATTAATCATTTCATTTTTGCGAGATTCAGGCTGGATGAATTCAGGGTTTTCTTCGTAGTACTTTAATAGACGGTCAGCATATTTACTCATGCGGAAGAAGTAAGATTGCTCACGGACTTTTTCTACTGGGTGACCACTATCTGGACTTTTTCCACCAACAATTTTTCCATCTTCTTTTATTGGATCAACTAACTGAAGTTCTGTATAAAAAGTTTCATCAGGAACAGAATACCAACCTTCATATTCATCTAAATAAATATCACCTTGGTCTAGTAACTGTTGAAAGATTTTTTCTACAACTAGTTTATGTCTGTCTTCTGTTGTACGAATGAAGTCATCATAAGAGATATCAAGCTTTTTCCAAAGGTCTTGAATTCCTGCTACAATTTCATCAACAAAGGCTTGTGGAGTCTTCCCATTTTCTGCTGCCTTCTTTTGAATTTTTTGACCATGCTCATCAGTACCTGTTAAATACATAACATCATAACCACGAAGACGCTTATAGCGCGCCATTGCATCTCCTGCTACAGTCGTGTACGCATGACCAATATGAAGCTTGTCACTTGGGTAATAAATTGGGGTTGTAATGTAGAACGTTTTGTTATCCTTTGCCATCTTTCAAATCCTCCTAAATAGTATGTAAAATTGTGCTTCGAGGTTGCTATTACATCACCTCTCAAACAACAGAAAAAACCCTCATCCAACAAGGGACGAGAGTTTACCTCACGTGTTACCACCCTACTTCTCCTATCTCTTTGCAAAGATAAGACTCAGTAAGTCTCAATCGAGACTCTTCTATTAACGCTAGAATCACGTTGCTCCCTTATTGACATCAACTCGAAAGCAAATTCCTCGTGGACCATTTTCTAAGCTTGTCCTATACTGGTTTTCAGCTTCCCCAGCTCTCTGTGGCAGTCACACTGCGCAATAGAACATAACATGTACTTATCCCTTCATCGGATATAAATTATCAACTTTCATCATTTACCATCATACCACTTCTAACACCAAAATATACCGAATAGATTATCTAATTGTCAAGTACGATCATACATCGTCGCAAATGGAGTTTGCTGCTTTTTAATTTTCCCTTCTTTTGCAAGGCGGTCTAGCGTTTCCTTAAGTGACGAGACATCAAATTCAGCATTTGTTTTTTCATTAATGTCAATTACACAATTCATTAGCGCCGTTTCATATAGAGGAAACACACTCTCTAAAGCTTCAACTAAATCATCGTCACCTTGATTCTTCATTCTTTGTAGTTCATCGAATGGATTATCTACATGAGGACTAGTTGAGTGAGCCATTCGAATTCGTACTGGAATCGTACGACCAAAAATTGCCGAAGACACAAACACATCACCTGACTGAAGATAAGGTAAACGTTTACCCTCTTCATGCGTTAAGTCAGTTTCTTCTTTAATTGTCTGAATGTCCGTCCCCCTAACTGTTCTGAAAACAAATTTTGAGTTTAATTGGGCAGTAATAGTCTCATCTAAAAGAGTTGGACGTTGAGTCGCAAAGATTAAGAAAGCTCCGTACTTTCTTCCTTCCTGAGCAATCTCTTTTAATACTGATTTAGCCGGAGCATCATATCCCTTTGGTGCAAAATTATGAGCTTCATCAGTGACGATAACAAACGGTGGGAAGAACTGTCCCTGTTCATTTTGAAGCTTTGCATCCTTATAAGCCCTTCTCTTTGAATAGAGTGAACCAATAACATAACTCGAAAAAACTTGTAACAACCAAACTGACCCTTGAACAACGACTAGTTTTCCATTATGTAGCCCTTGTTCAATTGCTTTGATATTGTATTGGAACAGACCTGCTTGTGCAAGGCGATTGAGACGCCACTGAATTCCTTTTACTGATGTTAACGGCAGGCTTCCATAATGCTCTAACAATTGTCGATACGATTGGTATCTATCAATATCTTCTCTAGTTAACCCATTTCCATCGCGTAAATACGAATCTAGCTTTTGCTTCCCTTCTTCAAGTGCATCAGCAAGATTCGCCACTCTATCACCAAATGATTGATAGCTATCCCTCCGCTTATGCATGCTTTGAATAACGTTAATCATTGATTCTGATAATGAACCAGCTGCACTTAAAAGCCTCTCAACATCTCTTGTACTTAAAGCAGAAAAGTCTACCCCTACATCTCGTCCGATTTGAACGACCTGATAATCTCCTTTATAGCTCTTTGAAAATTGCTCTCCTTCAGCAGCATGAGAAAAACTCATCTCAAAATGGGGATCAAATACTAATGTAGGAATGCTAAGTTTCATTAATTCCTCAAGCATCACTCGTAGTCCAAACGATTTCCCTGAACCAGAGCCACCAAATATCCCAACATGAGGATATTGTTGCATTGCCTTAATATCGAAAATAAAAGGTGCTCCATTTTGCTGGCGAAGTTCTTCTTTTTCAAATACCTCCATTAAAGAAGAAAGATGTGGTGGGAGTGTGTCAACTAAATGGTCCGTACTACGAATCTCCCCTAGTACTAATCCTTCTTCTGGATTTGATTTCACTAGTAAGTCCTTCACTTCGTCAAATGAAGGGTTTCGTACTTCCACACCTGTTTGTATTGGTTGAACCGCTTCAGCAAAGAGCCTAACTTTTGCAAGATTTATCTCATCGGCTCCAATATCGTAACCAATCTGTTCAAGTGTTTGTAATACTTGAGCATCAACAATACCTTTATCAAAGCCCATCGGTATAAAGCGATTATATGAGAAGGTTTCAACTACCTCTCCTTTTGGTTTATGTAAGGTATCATCTTCTATTAGCACAATCTCATTTATTCTAAACTTTCTCTCTCTAGACGCTACATATACTTCATGCTGTGTAGTAATCCCTACAACCTGCATTCAAACCCCTCCTATTTATTATAATTAGTAGATTCGTTCCTTCTTTTTCGGCTGAAAGAAGCGTTGCTTTAATTCCGGGGAAATATATTGCTCTACTAAAGCCTCTACAATTTTATCTGTAATTCTCACATCTCGATCGACAATATCAAGCCAAAGAGGAATTCCTCTACCTTCCCTTGGTGTCATTGTAAAAACAAAGTCTGCGATTTGATTTAGGTGCTCCATTTGTTCATCTAGTATATCAATTCCTACTACAGCTGGGCTTGACGAGGGACGTAACCATGCTGTTCGAAGTCCTGCTTTTCGTTGAGCATCCTCTACATAGAGCATTTCTCCTTGTTCTAATACTCCAAATAAAATATCCCGATCATTTAAATGATTAAAAGATGATTTACTTTCGAATAAAGGCAAGTCTTTTAGAAAAGACGTTCCGACCTCTTCCGTCACTCCTACTAACAGCACTCGCCTATTAAGGGCCTCTTGCCTTAAACTTTTCCAATCTTCTTCAGCATCAATACTATAATGCAAAAGAGAGCCATCCATCATTACAATTTTTACATCCTCTTTCTTCATTAACTGTTCTGCTATCTTCAATTCAATTGACGACATTTTTTGAGAGCGAATATTCTTTTCCGTTACTTCTTTTTTTTCTTCTACTGATTCTTCTTGCAATAATGGGGTATATAAATCGGTAAGCCAATACTCTTTTCCTGAGATTGTCTTCGCTAGTGCTTGGAAAAAGTAAATAACATGCGGAGACTCCCCCTTGGTTTGGTTTACAGAGCCGTCAACTGCAGCTACCTCTTTCATTTCGAGCATATTCGACAATTCGACTTTTTCAAGCCGTCTCATTTGTCGAAAATTCACGTCTCCTTGTAAAAGATTTTGTCGAATTACATGTCTTTCTTGTTTTGAATATGGATATTTTTCTTTCAAGCTTTTATCAATTTTTACTAACCTTTCAATTAAATCCTTGGAAACTTCTAACATACGCTATCACCCTCTTTTTAAAAACCTTGTTAGTTCAACGAAGTTTGATAATTGGTAGATATTACTATGAATCTAGTGGAATCATTTTGAAAAATTTAATTGACTTGTTTTGGAAACGCTGGTATTCTTAGTTTAGTAGAAAAAATTGTCGAATAATGACACAAACAAATAAAAATCACCCCATTTTTAGGAGGAGAATTGTAAATGAAATCTACAGGTATTGTTCGTAAAGTTGATGAATTAGGTCGAGTAGTAATTCCAATTGAGCTTCGCCGTACACTTGATATTGCAGAAAAGGATGCTTTAGAAATCTATGTAGATAATGATCGCATTATCTTAAAGAAATATAAGCCAAACATGACATGTCAAGTAACTGGAGAAGTTTCTGATGATAACCTTTCTCTAGTTGGTGGAAAAATCATCTTAAGCCCAGATGGTGCAGAAAAAATCTTAAGTGAGCTTCAAAACTACGTAGAAAAAGCAAAATAATTGATACGTATATAGTGGAAAAGACTTTGGCTTTATTGCCGAAGTCTTTTTTTATAAGCTTATCCCGAAAAGGCTGCTTGTAAACAACGATTACTCTTTATGATAGATTGCATAAACTTCTCGCTTTGGTAAGCCTCTTTCTTTCGCCACTAACTTTATTGCATCCTTTGAACTCATCTCTTTCTCATCTATGTATTGTTGAATATGTGCATCAACTGTTAGTTCAGCCCACCAATCTTCTACTTTTAATTCAGCTTCAGAGGCTCCTTCAACAATTAAGCAAAACTCGCCTTTAAGCATCCCATCTTCACACCACTGTAGAACATCTTCAACTGTACCTCTAATAAATTCTTCATGCCTTTTTGTTAACTCTCGACAAACAGAGATTTGACGATTGCCAAGAACTTCACTAATTCGTTGAAGAGTATCTTTTAATCGATGTGGTGCTTCATAGAATATAATTGGAACATCTAACATCTTCAGCTTCTCTAGTTCTTTATTCTTTTCCTTTTTTTGTCGATGTAAGAATCCAAAGAAGTAAAAGTGATCAGTCGGTAATCCTGATGCGACAAGAGCTGTTAGTGCCGCATTTGCACCTGGAAGTGGAATAACTTTGATCTTTTCCTCTAAACAGCTAACGACAATATCATACCCTGGGTCGGAAATTGCAGGCATCCCTGCATCACTTACTAATGCAATATTTTTTCCCTCTTTTAATAACTTTAATAAGTTCGAACCACTTGTCTCTTTATTATGTTCATGATAGCTAACAAGCTTAGTTTCAATCTCAAAATGGTTACATAGCTTAATCGTTTGCCTTGTATCCTCCGCAGCTATCATATCTACTTCTTTCATTAGTCGAATTGCTCGAAAGGTCATATCTTCAAGATTCCCAATCGGGGTTGGTACGAGATAAAGTACCCCACTTTCGGACGTCTGGTCAAAGCTCTTTTGTTGCCACATTATGTACACCACTTTCTCCATAGTAAATCTGTTTAAATTCTTCTGTATAGGCTTGATCTTTGCCATACACATATATCGGTGGTAAACAAGTAACACCTGCTTGTCCATCCTTACTTCCTTCAACTAAAACCATATTCGCATCCTTATCTACCCTTGGATGAACGAGCTGAATTCGTTTAGGTTCAATTTTATATTTTCTCATATATAACATAATATCAGTTAGACGTTCCGGACGATGGACGATAGCTAATTTTCCCTTTTGTCGTAGAAGCTTGCTACTAACACGAATAACATCTTCTAGCGTACAATATATTTCATGCCTAGCAATCGCAAAATGGGGATTTTCATTTTGGTCTTTTTCCGATGTCGTTTCAAAATAAGGAGGATTACAAGTTACTACGTCAAACTGCTGTGACGTAATTACCTTTGGCAACTCATTTAAGTCTGCTCTCACCATCTCTAATTGGTCACCTAATTCATTTACTTCGACACTACGCCTAGCCATATCAAATAACCGCTCTTGAATCTCAACCCCATAAATATTTGCCTTACTTCGAGTACTTAAAATTAACGGAATCACACCGTTCCCAGTACATAAGTCAATAATTTTTCCTTTTCTAATTGGAACATAAGCGAATCTAGCTAGTAGAACTGCATCAACTGAAAAAGAAAAAACATTAGAGCTCTGAATAATTTTCATTTTTTCATCTAATAAGAAGTCCATCCGCTCCCCATTTTCTAGCATAACCATATTTAAAGCCTCTTTCTATGTAATATTACTATTATTATACCCTTTAAAAAGCCCTTTTACTGTTTACTCTATAAGAAAAACGGTCTTTTCACGATGGAAAAGACCGAGCATGCTTAGGCTATTTAGGAACAGGTTATAGCTCTTTATTTTTGATTTAAGAAAGATAAGCAAAAGAGACAATCCCCTTCAGAGCGAATACTACCATAATGAGTATTACAAATATGAAAGCCTTCTTGATATAAGCGAGCAAGATTATCATATCCTTCGCCGATATTTTTCTTCTCAGGCTCCTTGCTCGTGTCTTCTTTTGTTTCGGATTCAATTTCTGGACCTTTACTATCCATTCGATTTCTTAAATTTTCATTCTCAATTTTTAAATAGTGATTCTCTTCAATTAGCATTGCTAATTGTTCTTTTAATCCTCTCAACTCATTGTGTAAGTCACCAATACGCTCTTCTATATGACTTACTTGTGAAAAGATTTCCTGCTTGTCCACGTTAGCTCCACCTCATTATTCTGTGGCTTGCATCGGAACTGCCCCTTCATTTACTAATTCTTCAAGGGTGAACTCAACAACTCGCTCTTGTTCGTACAAATCCACTTGAATCAAGCTCTCTAGTATATTCAAGCCAACCACTCGACCTCTACCCTGAGATGTATGAATGTCCTTGCCGAGGTCAGGTAAGGCCTTCTTTGCAGACTCATAATGGTCATTTTCATACTTCAAACAACACATCAATCGCCCACATAATCCTGAAATTTTCGCCGGATTTAATGATAGGTTTTGATCCTTTGCCATTTTAATTGAAACTGGCTCAAAATCTCCTAGAAATGACGAGCAGCAAAGAACTCGACCACATGGTCCAATTCCGCCAAGCATTTTTGCCTCATCACGAACACCAATTTGTCGAAGCTCAATCCTTGTTCGGAAAATAGATGCTAAATCTTTTACAAGGTCACGAAAGTCTATTCTACCATCTGCGGTGAAGTAGAAAAGAACCTTGTTTCGGTCAAACGTATATTCAACATCTACTAGCTTCATATCCAATTTATGTTCAGAGATCTTTTCTATACATACGTCAAACGCTTTTTGCGCTGCCTCTTTATTTTCCTCTACCACTAATTTATCCTTGCTATCAGCGATACGAATCACTTGCTTTAACGGAAGGACGACATCGTTTTCGCCAACTTCCTTCTTCTCAATGACAACTTTTCCATATTCAATGCCACGAGATGTTTCAACAATGACCCATTCACCCTTAGGCAAGTCAAATTCGCCAGGAGAAAAATAATAAATCTTTCCTGCTTTCTTAAATCGAACACCTACAACGTGATGCACAATTGATTATCCCTCCTGTAATCTGAGCAACAACTTTTCCATTAATAGTTGTGGATTTACATTTGCACTCAGATGTCTCTTAGCTTCCAATATGGCAGTCATTTGTCTGCTGATTCTTCCTTGTGAACTATAGAGACTGTCATTTACTAATCGCTCTTTCTGATCAATATAAACCAAATCATTATCTTCATTTATATGAGTATATAATAAATCTCTATACCATAAGAGTAATAAATCTAAGCCTAAATCTAACTGTTCCTTTCCTTTAAAAAGGTCTAGCCATTTATCTTGAAGTGTAAATAACACTTGGTGTGGACGATTTTGAATCTCCTCCGTCAATTGTATCACTAGATTTCTTGCTTGTACAACCCAGTCATTTTCAGAAAAACGCTCTGCTTCATTTAAATCCGTTGTTATTGCTGATAATAGACTTGCTACAGAGGAAGAAACACCATCATTTACTAGCCTTTTGTAGAGGTCCATTGGAGATAAAGGTGTAAAGGATAGGATCTGACTTCTAGATAATACCGTATCTAATAGCTGATGGAGACTTTCTGTTAGTAGAACAGCGACTGTTGGTGCTGTTGGTTCTTCTAGAAACTTTAGTAGGCTATTGGCAGCACTCGCAGTCATTTTATCTGCATGCTCAATAATATAAAACTTCTTCTTCGATTCCATTCCACGATAGGAAAATTCCTTTTGTAATAACTCCACTTGCGATTTTTTTATCGATTGACCTTCAGGCTCGATAACATGAACATCAGGGTGATTTTTAGATGAAATACGCTTACAGTCCACACATTCTTGACATGGGTCTAATCCGTGTTTTTGTTCACAAAAGTAACTTTTCGCCAATTGATAGGCAACTTTCTTTTTTCCTGAACCCCTTTGCCCTTCAAATACATAAGCATGAGCTATCCGGTTCTTTTCAATACTGTTCTTTAATATCGTTACTACTTTTTCTTGCGTCTCTGCAAGCTCATTCCAACTCATCCTCTTCACACCTTAACCACTTAAAATTGTTCAAACTGCTCTACTGGTAGAACAAATACCGTTGCACCACCAATTTGCACCTCTACAGGATATGGTACATAAGAATCAGCATTTCCACCCATCGGTGAGATTGGTGCCACAAGCTGTTCTCTGCTTTGACAATTGTCTTTAATAATTTCTAACACATCACTAACATTATCATCCTCTGTACCAATCAGAAAAGTTGTATTACCTGCCTTTAAGAAACCACCTGTACTTGATAGCTTTGTCGCTCGATAGTTTGTATGAACAAGTGCTTCTGAGAGCCTGTTACTATCTTTGTCTTGAACTACAGCAATGATTAGCTTCATCAAACTCCTCCCACTGACTTTATTCGATTTTCAATTATTCTGATTGCATCCTTTATAACTAACTCTAAATCTTGATTTGCATCTACTCTAAGTACACGCTCTGGATACTTTTTCATTACCTCTTGATAACCTTGTTGGACTTTTAAATGAAATGAAAGCTTTTCTTTATCTAACCTATTCACTTCACGCTCTTTATCTTCCTGAATTCTAGAAAGACCGTTTTTCGGTTCAACATCAAAATATAACGTAACATCCGGTAGGTTCTCACCTATTGCAAATTGATTTATGACTAGTATTTCTTCTATCCCAATTCCTCTAGCAAAACCTTGGTACGCAAGACTACTATCAATAAAACGGTCACAAAGAACAATTTTCCCCTGATTGATAGCAGGGATAACTTTTTCTACTAAATGTTGTCGCCTTGCGGCAGCATATAATAGTGCTTCCGTCTTTCCATCCATAGCTGTGTGCGTTTCGTCAAGTATAACTTCTCTTATCTTTTCTGCAATTTCTATTCCACCAGGCTCACGTGTAACGAGTACATCTAAACCTAGTTCCTCAAGATATTCTTTAATCTTTACTAGTACTGTTGACTTTCCAGCTCCTTCTCCGCCCTCAACAGTAATAAACATTCCGTTTCCCATAAAAACAAACCTCTTTTCTACTTATTACACATCGAATACGATAATTCCTTTTGTAAGTATTTGTGAATGTCCTTGAAATCGAGCTCCTCGACTAGCCATATACTTTATATCTTCTATATGTACTTCTCTAATTTCTTCTCCTGCCATGAGAACAGGAATACCTGGTGGATATGTCACCACATGCTCTGCAATAATTTCACCACAAGCATCATCTAATTGAATTTTCTTTGTAGAGTATTCATCCATTTTTGAGTAAGGGATAACTAACATTCCTATTCTACTGTTATCTTTTGTAAAAAAAGAATCTTTCATATTATTCGTAAGAGGCTTTAAGTGTACCAAGGATTCTTTAACCTTTGTAAGTAGCCTTTCACTTTCAAATGGAGCTAGTGGTAATACAAAAAGAACTTTCGTATCATCTGCTAGTTCAGAATATATGCCAACACTCTCTAATAAAGACTGTAATTCATACCCTGTAGCATCACAATTACTTTTCACTGTAATTTTCAATGGATCTATTATTACCTCTTCAGACTCTATCACTTTAATTTGTGGAATTTGTTTCAATCCCTGTTGAAACTTCTCTATCGCCTCATGTATTTCTTTTTTTTTATTATCAGTTAATGTTGCAATATAGGACCTAGCAATATCTAATGAAGCCATTAATGGATAGGATGGACTACTAGATTGAAGCGTTTGTAAATACATTCTTACTCGTTCTTTAGAAATAATCTCACTATTGAAATGAAGAAACGATGCCATCGTCATTGCCGGTAATGTTTTATGTGCAGACTGAACAACAATATCTGCCCCTTGTGATAAAGCTGATGCAGGGAATGGACCTCCAATACCAAAATGAGCACCGTGAGCTTCATCAACTAATACTGGCACCTTGTATGTATGTGCTAACGAAATAATGTCTTTCAAAGGTGTAGCCACACCGTAATATGTTGGGTTCGTTAGAATGAGAGCTTTAACATCTGGATGTTCTTTTAACGCGCTCAAAATGGTTTCGTAACTTACACCTGTTGTCAAGCCAAGTTCCTTATTATAATCTGGTGTAAGGAAAACAGGTGTTACATCAGCAAGCTTTAAACCGCTCATAACTGATTTATGACTATCTCTCTGGACAAACACTTTATCCCCTGAACGACAAGCTGCTAATATCATCGCTAAGTTACCAACTGTTGTGCCTCCTACTAAAAAGAAACTTTGCTCTGCTCCATAAAAGGCAGCTGTTAAATCTTGAGCTTCTTTAATTACCTCTTCTGGGTCATGTAGGTCATCAAGTCCTGTAAGCTCTGTCAGATCAAGCTTCAATATATTATCAAACCATTTCCTTGATTGCGTAGGAAAAGCCATTCCATTTTTATGTCCTGGAACATGCAAAGAAGCAACATCGATATGTTCACTATGAGAAACCATACGCGTAAATAGAGGTGTAATAAAATGATTATCCATATTCTCTTCCTTTATAGATAGAATTGTCATATCCAAGTAATACGTTAATTATAAAGGATTTCGCAACCGAATGAAATTAACACAAAAAAGAGATTACCTTATAATCTTAAGGCAACCTCTTTTTTAGAATATAACGGATGATTAAAGCAGTAATTATTTTTGCTTTAACCACTCGTTGGTAGCTTTATTTTCCTAAGTTTTTTTAAGTAGTAGTGATAGTATTCGTCGTTTGTATCGGTAAGTACCATTTTTCTTTCACAGCACTCACAAATAAAGTGTTCAAATAAATGAATGCCTGATGTTTTTTTCTCTTCACAAACTAAACAAGTTTCTCCAATTTCGGCGACATGGTTATTAATCGTATCCATCATCCTTCACCCCCAGTACCAGTAATCGCCAAATAAAACTTAAAATATACTTTTTTAAAAATTTTCTTTCATTTCGCTTTAATTACTTGGGTTATTGGAAGGCATTTGTCTATTCCTTAAACTATATGTAGTTCCTAGCTCAACTGTGTCTGTCTGCATTGAAATAGTTGCGTACAAATTTAAGAATATAAGGCAACGAAACACCCATTCTCACTAAATACCCTATATAGAGTTGTACTAATCATGGCTTTTTAATTTTATTAAAAAGGGGTAGAGAAATCACAGTAGAAAGAAAGAGTGAATCAGAATTATAAATTGATTCAACGAAAAAAGCACCCTTTTAAAGGATGCTTTACAATTACCTAGCAACGTCCTGGCTCATACCTTTTCTTCTACGGGGATGGCAGATCATGATGCTTAAGCTATGATGTTTTTCATGTTGTTTTACGAAGAAAAGGTATTCGTCTCGCAGGGAGACATGAAGTTATTCTATGAAGTCTTTCACGATGCATCCATCGGCTTATTCAAGGAAGATGTTGACTCTTCGAGCCAATCGCTCTTCAGCTTTGTACTTCATCAACGAAAAAAAGCATCCTTATAAAAGGATGCTTTACATTTACCTAGCAACGTCCTACTCTCGCAGGGGGAAGCCCCCAACTACC
>NZ_NISU01000006.1 GCF_002335805.1 Bacillus sp. FJAT-45350
ATTATAAAGGACTTTTTCTGTGCGTAAAATGAGATTATTGAAGATTTTGAGTCTTTTTAATATTTGAAATTAATTAATGCAACACTAGTGAACTTTATTATAAGTTATTTGTTTTAAAGAATAAAGATTAAGGCTATGGTGTCAGACACCGAAAATGGACAAAAATCTTTCTTTTTCCACTAGGAGTGGACATGAATAAAAGATGTTGTACTTATATCTAAACCTTTCAACACATAGGGCTATTGGTCAGCTGCCACTTATGGACAATTAAGAATATGTTCAATACTTTAAGTAAAAGCACGACATCATACGAAGGAGTTCGTTTAGGTGTTGTTTATTTAAATTAGATCGTAAAAGAAAAGTAGCCTCGTGCAATAGCAGTACACAAAACACTAATCTGCATACTTGGTTGCTTTTCTGCATAAAATAATAGTATCATTTATGCAGAAGGGTAACGGATAAGGTAGGTAAATAATGATGAGAACATTTAATTATTTTGAGATAAATAAAGAACTATATACACCTGATATTGTTAACCTTATTTCAGCGATTCATGAGTACAAGGGAAAACAAGAGTTGTTCATGGAGGCACAGCCAGATATTTTAGAGGCTATGCTACGAGTCGCTAAAATTCAGAGTACCGGTGCTTCTAACCGAATTGAGGGTATACTTACAACTGATGCTCGTTTAAGTGAACTTGTGGCTGAGAATGCCGAACCGAAAAATCGTGATGAGCAGGAAATAGCGGGGTATCGAGAAGTGTTAAATACCATTCACGAAAACTATGAGTATATCAGAGTGAGACCGAACGTAATTCTTCAGCTACACCGGGATTTGTACACCTACAGTCCTGCATCGTCAGGTGGCCGATTTAAAAATATTGATAACGTTATCGAGGAAGTAGACAGTGAAGGAAATCGACGGGTACGTTTTCAGACCTTATCAGCTTATGAAACACCAGAAGCCATGGATGCCCTTTGTACAACATTCCTAAAGGCTGTCAACCAAAGTGAAATTGATCCACTTTTGTTAGTTTCGAAGTTCATCTTTGATTTTCTCAGCATCGATCCTTTTAATGATGGAAACGGGAGAATGAGTCGATTGTTAACACTCTTACTCCTATATCAGGAAGGATACATTGTCGGAAAATACATTAGTATAGAGATGATTATTGAGAAAACAAAGGAAAGCTATTATGAGGTTCTTGAGGAAAGTTCAAAAGGCTGGAAGGAAGAGAACAACAACTATGCTCCATTTGTTAAATATTATCTGGGTGTTATTTTAAGTGCTTATAAAGATTTTAGCAGTCGAGTTGAAACCATTCGAAACCAAGGTTTGACTAAAGCTGAACGAGTTCGTCATATTTTTTCAACTAAAGTTGGAAAGATAACGAAAGCTGAAATTGCTACTCTTTGCCCAGACATTAGTGTCACAACGATTGAAAAAGCACTATCAGATTTATTGAAGGAAGGATATATTATCAAAATCGGTGCCGGAAGAAATACTGCGTACATTCGTAACCATGACTTTGAAGAATAACGGCTAAACGGCTATAGTGTCAGACACCACTTATTGGAATGCACAATATTGAGAAAAATAATGAAACAAAGTGGAAGCACCATATCGAACGAGGGAAAGCTGCGTTTTAATGAGGTGCTTTTCCTTTCTCATATGATAGAATTACATTGCAGCTGAATATTGTTAGTGTAGTTGGTTGTCATGCTTCTTTCCAAAGTGGAAAGGAGGTGATAATCATGGAAACATTTCTTGAATTTCTTCGTGAAGTTCTGAAAGGTATTGTGCGCGAAATAAGCGAATATTTCTTTCGGAAAAACGTGTTAGATAAAAACAAGAAAGCCACCCTACGCCGACCAAAGCAACAGGGTGGTTCTCGAAAGAAATAAATTTACTTAGACAACCACCATCCTGACGGTAGGGGCTGTAATTGACTGGGCATTTGCGGTGTCCGGTTTTTTTTATTTTATGTTGAATATAACGATATTATACATGAAATCTCCACGATATTGCAATTGCAGGTAGGTTCCTAATCTACTTTCAAACTGCCTCTAGGTGTGTTTTATCAATTTAAATGATAACTAGAATAGTAGAAAGACGAATAAGCGTTTGCTATAATCACACTAGCAACTACATAAAGCAAGGTGGCGGCTGAACTCCCTGAAGAAAGAGGGTGAGGCATATGACGACATATGAAGCACTTAGTTTACTGGTGCAATTTAGCCTCGTACTAATAGCGGTACTTACACTAATCGTAACTATTGTCGTTTATCTAAACAAAAAGAAATAGCCACCCTGCCCTGAGAAAGTAAGGTGAGCTATTTCAGCAACAAACTTATTTCTTTCAGCCGCTCTTCATGCGGCATGTAGTTGCATTGACCAAGTGTTAGCGCACTTGGTCTTTTTTTTATTCTACGTTGATCATCAATATATTATACATGAAGATACGTAATAATTACAATTGTAGTAACTCTCTCCTTTTCCTATTCAATGTCACACACCTGACCATGTGCAAGGCCAAAGCTAGTGGATAGACATTTAATCCTCTCTGGTATGATGTGAAAGTAGCTGTTTATTCTAAAGTTTTTCAATGAGCTAGTTCCACTAAGCTTCCTCCCCGCAATTTAACTAATCCATTCATCTCCATAAATAGCAAGGTTTCTAGTAGTTGTTGCTTCTGTATTTTTAATTGGAGAGAAATCTCTTCGATTGAAGAGATATTTTGAGTATCAATAAACGATAGAATGTTATTTTCGATAGTGTTGGTAGGAGTGGCTTGTCGATGGGAAGTATGATTTCGTTGCTTTTCTTTAAATCCAAGAGAGGCAGGATTCAGGTACGGTTTTGCTCCTTCTACTAGTAGTTGATTCGAGCCTTTGCCCTCTTGTAAATAAATCGACTGTGGGACAGCGAAAAGCGTTCTGCCCTGCTCCTTTGCAAAAGCTGCGGTTGTGAGAGAACCGCTTTTCGGTGCTGCTTGTACAACAACAACTGTCTTTGACCAAGCGGTAATATGGGCATTCCTTTCTACAAAATATTTTGGATGAGGTCGTGTTTGAGGAGGAGAAGCAGAGAGTACCATACCTGAATCGATGACTTTTTCATAGAGTGTGGCATGTTCCTTTGGGTAGCAAACATCAACACCGCCGGCTAAAACAGCCACTGTATACCCATTTTCTTTCAGACAGGATGTATGTGCATAGCTATCAATTCCTTTTGCCATGCCACTTATGATAGGAATCTCGTTTACTGCGGCAGAACGGGCAATCTCTTCGGCGGCTCGTTTTCCTTCATCTGTACATCGTCTTGCTCCAACAATGGCTATGCCTTGTTTTTCCGGCAATTTCCCTAAATAGTAAAAAAGAATAGGGGAACGCTTGCACGAAAATACATATTCAAATTGTCGATTATCGTACGTGACTATATCAATCTTTTTCTCTCCCATTTTGGTTAAAATAGGCTCTACAGATGTGAGTGGGTGATTCTTGATTTCTTTCGCTATTTTCTTTCCAATTAATGGTACCACACTTAGTTCATCAATATCAGCTTCAAATATGGCTTTTGGTGTTGGAAAGTAATCGAGAAGACGCTTTTGTAAAACCGGTCCTATGTTTTTAATCGTGCTAAACCAAATCCAATACTCTTTCAATTTATTAAGCCTCCTTTCACACGATTACATAATTAGTAAATTCTTTCGTTCACGGTCTAAATCTCTTGAATGTAAAGCAGCCATTACATGTTGCTTTTGAATTTGCGTATCTCCGTTCAGATCCGCAAAGGTTCGTGCAACTTTAATGAATTTATGGATCGTGCGTCCACTGTATTGGTAATGTTCATATGCCTTCTTTAGTAACGTTTCCGTCTCAGTATCAAGTTGACAGAACTTCTTTATAAGAGCTGGCGTTAGTTCAGCATTACACGTAATCCCATCATCTTGATAGCGTTTCTGCTGTCGTTCACGAGCAATCGCTACTTTTTCACGAATATCAGCTGATGACTCCCCATGTTCTTCGTTTTCAAAGAAATTAATCGTCTGTACATATTTTTGAATATCGATTCGGTCGAGCATTGGACCAGAAATTTTATTACGATACTTAATCACTTCATAGTCTGTGCAGCGACATTTTTCCTGTCCAAAATAGCCACAGGGGCACGGGTTCATCGCCGCAATAAGCATAAAATTTGCTGGATATGTGTTCGTTTGCTGAACTCGTGAAATGGTTACTTGTCTGTCTTCCATCGGTTGTCTGAGTGCTTCTAATGTTTTCTTCTGAAATTCAGCGATCTCATCGAGAAAAAGTACACCATGATGAGCTAAAGAAATCTCCCCTGGAAGAGAGCGGTTTCCACCGCCGATGAGAGAGTTTGTTGAAGCATTGTGGTGAGGTGCACGAAAGGGTCTCTCTGTAACTAGGCCACCTTCTTTTAGTAGCTTTGAAACACTGTAAATCTTCGTAATCTCTAACGCTTCTTGCTCGGTCATTGGCGGTAAAATCGTTGGTACTCGTTTAGCAAGCATGGACTTTCCACAGCCAGGAGGCCCAATCATCATCATATTATGACCACCGGCAGCAGCTACTGCTAGATATTCGATTAGTATATTCTGTCCTTTTACATCGGAAAAGTCGGTTGGATTTCTAGACTTGGGAGTAGTTTTTCGTTCTGTGAGAATGGTAGGGGACTGCTGTTTTCTTTGCAAAATATCGATGGCCTCTTGGAGGGAGCAACATCCAATAACTTCAATCCCTTTTACAAGAGCAGCTTCCTCTACATTGTCATTAGGAACGATGAAGTGACGGATGCCATTTTCTTTTGCAGAGATGGCCATCGGAAGAACACCAGTAACAGAGCGGATTTTCGCGTTTAATGATAACTCTCCAATCAGCGCAAAGGAGGCAAGCTGCACTTCGATTTGATTGGTTCTCATAAGAAGCGCAATCGCCATTGCAAGGTCAAAATGAGATCCCATCTTTTTCATGTGGGAAGGAGCGAGGTTAATAATCATCTTTTTTTCAGGAAAATGAAAGCTAGCGTATGTAATCGCTGATTCGAGGCGCTCTTTCGATTCTTTTATAGCGGTATCCCCAAGTCCGACGATGGAAACGACTTGTTGACCGCTAATTGTATCAGCCTCAACCTCAATCAGATGACCGTCAACACCAGTGATTGTGAAACTGTAGACTGTAGATGCCATGAGTTTCTCCTTTCTAGGGTAGGGAGTGAAAGGGTGAAAGCATATTTTATAACATCGGAATTAATAAGCTAATTCGATTGAAGGAGAGCAATGGCTTCGCACACTACTCGTTCAGGACTAGAAAGCCACTTGTCACAAAATTTTAAAAGCATGTAGTTGCTATGCCTCATTGCATTTAATGAAAGACTGCTTTGCCGTTTTTCTTATAACTTAAGAAAAGGTTTCAGATGAGTAGGTGGTTCAGGTAGTGTGTCATCATGTTCAACATATTGTTGGTAGTGAAAGCTTTGAGGGTGGGGGAAATAGGATAGAATTCGTTCCGTTTGGACGTGGAAGTTGGCCTCACGAAAGATATACGCCCGGTAGCTACTCCAAGGATAATTTTCTGGTTTCACAACCATTTTTGCTTCATAGGGGTTTAAGTGAATATACTTACTTGCTTCAAGCTCGTATTCTCTGGAATCAATCAATTCAGCTCCATATCTCCCTTGGAAGACATGTCCTACATAATGGTGCTTTTTATTGAAGTATTTCGCATAATTTGTGTTCAGCTGTTTCATAATCAAGTGAATGGGATCGTGTATTGTTTGCAATTGAAGGTGGATGTGATTTGTCATAAGGCAGTATGTGTGGAGGTAAAAGGGGAAGCGATTTCTTGTTTCTTCGAGAATATCTAAATAGGAAAGCCGATCATCTTTGTCTAAAAATAAAGCTGTCCGACGGTTTCCCCGATTCGTAATATGATACATAGCATGAGGAAACCAAACCCTACTTTTTCGAACCATTGCAGTCCTCCTTTACGTATAAATAGGTAACATCCTGATTATACCAAATGAATGCTGACTTCACTAGTTTTCTTTTAATGTCTTTTTGCAGTGGAAAAGTAGTGGAAATGTCTTTTAGAGGATATTGTCATCTATGTAAACAAAAAGAAATAGCCACCCTGCTAGTCAAATAAGGTGAGCTATTTCTAAAGTAAATGTTTACTTCAGTCAGCATGTATGGATAAAAATATTGTTGTCTTTAGTAATCAGACATGATTCTTATTATATCATAGTTTTAGTGGCAGGCTGTTGTAGCTTGGAAAGTCCGTCATTATATAACTTTTCAGCTTGGTCTAATTTCTCGTACTGGTGTTTTGCCATACGTATAGTAGCTTCGAGAAAAAGTAAAATCCAACTCTTCCAATCTGGTTTATTTCTACCGATGGTGTGTACACCATTTAACATCGCATAGTACTTAAATTTTTCATTCTCTAGCTCCTCACTTAAGAAAAAGAACGGAGAATCAATAAGTTTAGACTGAAGTAAATAAAGAACAATAAGGATTCTACCTAAACGTCCATTACCGTCTAAAAAGGGATGAATTGACTCAAACTGGGCATGAATAATGGCTACTTTGAAGAGTGGGTGTAGTGGTTCTTCTTCTGTTGATTGATAAGGGTGTCCATTTATGTACCGTTCAAGATTTGCCATATATTCCCCCATAAGCTGGGGCTCAGGTGGTATATAAGATGCATCTTTTATATGTTTTGTTGGACTGATAAAGTTTTGGATTTTTCTGTATTCGCTTGAAGAACTAGTAGACCCACGTGCATTACGCATTAGCTCTTTATGCATGTCACGTATTAAACGTTCAGTTATAGGGTATCCCGTTCCCCCTCTGTTAGGATAGGTATCGCCATTGAGCAAATATTTGAGATGTATCAGCCGGAAACAGTTTCCCATGTAAGGAACAGGAAGGATTTTCGTTAGATGGTTTTCTAATTGTTCTATTTTTAGCATTGTTCTACACCCCTAAGTCTCCCAAGCCTGAAAGCTCTCGATATAATTCTTCAAGAACCTTTTGTTTCTTTTTCTTCCTTTGAACCATCGCTCATTGAACTGATCTTTTCAAGAGCACTTAATCCAGTAAAGAGCCCTAGTAATAGCTTAATGCTATCAGAATGCCATTTACTATATTGAATAGATTTTAGAAGCGGATTGCGGTAACTATGCCAAGGAAGTTGTTTTATAAAGTCGTGAATATACCATTCTGTCCATTTCTCACCTAGTTGCTCTAGCATGACATTTACAATCCTTTTCAGTTCCTCGTAATCTGTTGCAGAATGGAAATAATTGAGATTATATTTGTAGCCCATTGGTTTAAAACCTCCAACCTCAATGTAGAAACAAATTCAGGTTGACTATGGACTATTTTGTCTAGTAACCTAAGCTTCCCCCTCAATTAAACTAGTCCATTCATCTCCATTATTAATAAGGTTTCAAGTAGTTGTTCTTTCTGAATTTTTAAATCGAAAGAGATTTCTGTAATTAAATATTTGAACTTTTATTAGTATTCAGGTTGAAAGTTTCACATTACTTTTTAGTTTTCGATATTGATTAAACGTGAGGTACTTAAGGTGAAACCTAGTATAAAAGTAACATTCTACAATTCTTTGAAAAACAAGAGGGTAAATATGGTAATATAATAGATGTGTTTGTAAATTTAGAAAAATAAGGAGGATATATAAGGAATGAAAAAAATAACAATGCATATGATGATGCTTGCTCTTGTAGTTGGACTGATTTTCCCTGGGTTTAAGGTGCAAGCTGGTGAATTGTTTACTGATATGGATCAGGCACCTTGGGCAGAAGAAGCCGTTCAGTATTTAGTAGGGATGGATGTATTAGGTGGATATGGGGATGGAACGTTTCGTCCGACACATGAATTAACAAGAGCTCATGCAGCTAACGTTCTTGCTAGCGTTCTTTCACTTGAGATGACAGATGTAGTGATACCACAATATGGTGATGTACCAACAAGTCATCCTGAATATCATGCAATTGCTGCGATAACGGAAGCAGGTATTATGCAAGGGTCTGAAGGAAACTTTAATCCGAGTCAATCCTTAAGTAGAGCAGAGATGGCAGCAGTTTTAACTAGAGCTTTCGATTTATCAGGCTCGCAGCTTTCGAGTTTGAGTGATGTACCAAAAGATGCATGGTTTTATCAAGCTGTAGATTCGACTTATACGTTTGGTGTAACAACAGGCTTTGAAGATGGAACATTTCGTCCATTAGAAGCAACAACACGAGCTCAGTTTGCAGTATTTCTTGTGCGTGCTATGGAGAATAGTGAGCGAGTGTTACCTGAATTACTAAAAGAAATTTATGAAAATGAGTTTGAGCTAGAGACATACGAGCTTTCAGGTGGAATGACGTTTGGTCTTAGTTTGCCAGAAGAATTGCTTTTAGAAGTACCTGAATTAGCGATGGTTGCTGGTATGTTAGAAAATATTGAGGTAACAATTGAAGGTGCTTATCAACTTGAGCCTAATTTTACTGAAATGGATATGACTTTAACGCTTCCTGGAGCTTTTGGTATGTCTGTGACGATGTCTGCAATTATTACAGAAGAAAAAATGTGGATTAAGCTACCTGAGTTACCGATGTTAGGTCTTCCATCAGAAGTAACTGATAAATTTATTGAGATTGATATGAATGAGCTAGCAGACATAAACGGGACTTCACAAGTTGTAGATATCGAACTTCAACAGCAGTTTGCTAAAGTGATGTACCAGCTGTTATTCGATTACTTCGGTAATGATTATTATAATTTTGCTGGTGCTGAAACGTTTGAGTTACCAAGTGATGTTGATGCAAACCAAATTATTAAATTTGAATTGACAAATGAAACATTGCAACCTTTTATGACTACATTGTTTGAAAGCTTTCTTCCAGAGATGATCGTTGTTCTATCAGACCCAGAATATGCTGATATTCTAGGAATACCAGCAGAGGATTTAGCAGGATTGCAGGAAGCATTGGTCGAACTTGAAACAGAGCTAGAAACGGTTATTAATGAGATTTCAAATGTAGTAGATATAAATCTACTAAACCAATACATTGTCATTAACGGCCAAAATCAAATTGTTTATGATGTAACAAATGTTGATTTTGATATAAAAATCGATGACCAGACATTTGGTTTTATGCTAGATTTTTTCGCCAAGAAAAAAAATATTAATGGTGAAGTCGAATATAGTTACGGAATTCCAACACAAGAAGAAGTAATTAAGTTAACAGAGCTTGAGGAATTAATGCTCGCACAGTTTGAACAAGAACTACATGTTGATATGGATATTGAAGTTGAAGAGGAACTTTAGAGAAACTACCTCCTGAGGGGGCATACTAATAGAGGACACTGAAAAAATCTTTTTCAGTGTCCTCTTTACATGAAAAAAGCAAAGTATGAAAAAATTTCTTAATGAATCTTTTTGTTCAACTCCTACCTCGTGCTGTATAATAGAAGATGTAGAGAAGTAGATTCTAGGTTTTCTTAGCTAGGAGTTTTAACTAATGAGACGGTTTCTATTATATTTTTTACCCCTTCTTCTATGGATGGGATTAATCTTTTTTGCTTCTTCACAGCCATATGAAAGACAAGATTTGCAACCAGCCATGGATGAACATCTTAGTCTTGGTTGGATGGAAGCGATGTTTTCATATGTTTCATTTACATATTCGAACACAGAAGTGAGCATTGATAATCTAGGAGTTACAGGATTTTTTGAGTTTTTTATCCGTAAAGGTGCACATGTTTTTGCTTATTTTATCCTAGCTATCCTAGCTTACCGAGCCCTATACTCTATTAATCTTCCAAAGCCGTTTTTGTGGTCGTTTCTATTGGTTGTTTTTTATGCTATTACAGATGAAATTCACCAGGGGTTCACACCGAATCGTACTCCTTTAGTAGAAGACGTGGTGCTTGACTCAATTGGTGGATTGTTGGGTTTACTACTTATACGGTTGATATATCAAAAATATAAGAGAGAAAATTTTTCCGCAGACAAAACTAAATGAGGTGACTTAATGAAGAAGTATCTTTTACTGATGTTAACTGCACTTTTATTAATAGTTCCCTATTATGGGAGTATAGAGCATGTATCAGCTTCAAATGAGATAAAAGTGTATATTGATGGTGAACTACAGAGATATGACCAACCGCCGATTATTGTTGATGGGAGAACCCTTGTACCGATGCGAGGAATTTTTGAGAGATTAGGGGCTTCTGTTGATTATAGAGAGCAAACTCGTACGATCCATTCTCAATTTGATGGAAGAACATTAGAAATGAAGGTTGGTGAAACGAAAGCGAACCTAGATGGAAGAAACGTCTCTTTGGATGTAGCTTCTCAAATTAACAATAGTAGGACGCTAGTACCCCTACGTTTTATAAGTGAGACAATAGGAGCGAATGTAGCCTGGGATGGAAATATGAGAGTCGTAACGATTGATACAAAAAGCAGTCAATCTCAGCCAAACGTACAGCAGTCTGGTGGTTTATTAAAAGGTAAGATTACTTGGAAATCTGATGACGCCACTATAAATCTGCCAGATACACAGTCAAAGGTATATCTCATTCCAACGTCTTTTAATTATCAGGAAGTTACACAACAACAGGCCGAGCTTATAGCTATGGGTGTATGGCAAGAGGGAATTTCAGTGCATACGGCTACAATTGATGAGAAGGGTGAATATGTCGTTAATCGGATATCTCCTGGAGAATATTATGTGGTCATCTCCTCCTATCATGTAGAAAAAGGAGAGAATGATACAACTTCTTCTTCTGTACGAAATACGTTTGAACCATTATTTGGTCCAATCGCTTATGATTTATTTGCCGCAGTCTATTTAGAGAATGAGCATATCATGGAAAAGATCGTTGTTAATGATAAACAGCTGGTTATAATAGATCATGAGTTTTCAACTAATTAACAAGAGCCAAATTAGAATAAAACCTGAGGTTGGAATGCATAATGAATAAAAAACAGCGGAATCTCATTTTATTTTTTTTCTTTATAATAATTGGATTTGTATATCTTGCTCTTTCCTCAGTTAATATACCTGACTTATACATTGATGGGACGAAAGTTGAGCTGTCTTCAAGTATTAAAGTGAAAGATGAACAGTTTTTTATTTCTCTAAAAGAAATAGAGGAAGTATTAGGCGTTTCTTTTGAAAGTGAAAGCAATTATGTTCCTATTAGCGATGTAGAGACCTTTGGATATACGGTGGTATATGAAGAAGATATATCAAGCTTATCAATACTAAGTAATGATTATATTTACCCGCAAGATAAAATTAACATTCCGATTTTGATGTATCATAATCTAGTTCCAGGTGAAAATAATTCAATTACAGTAGACCCTGATCGTTTTAAAGAACAACTTCTGTCACTGAAAAAGGCTGGTTTTACCACAATTAATGATCATGAGCTTCTTTCTTTCTTACATGGTGAGCTAACATTGCCTGAGAAGCCGATCATGATTACCTTTGACGATGGTTATTTATCGAATTACGAGTATGCTTTTCCTATTTTGAAAGAGTTAAATATGAAAGCAACAATGTTTGTTATTGGTGTCTCTCGTGGGAAAAAGCCTTTTAACTATGAGCACTTTACTTGGAAACAGGCTCGGGAAATGTATGAGACAGGATTAATAGAAATTCAAAGTCATACATTCGATTTACACTACCAGCGTGAAAATTCCCAAAAGAAGATGGTTGGTATGATTGCAGAACCTGTTTATATTAAGGGTGAGTTAGAGACGATTGATGAATACATAGAAAGAGCAGCGCAAGACTTTAAGGATTCTAAGCATTATATTGAAAAGAATGTTGGTAATAAGGTTGTTAGTTTTTCCTATCCATATGGTACATACAGTGACCTTTCAGAACAGTTAGCAAAAAAGGCTGGTTATAGACTAACGTATACTGTACAAAGAGGATATACAACACTTGAGGATGATGGTTATTTACTTAATCGTTTTAATGTAGATGGAACTCAGTCCGGTGAAGATGTTGTAAAGATGATTGAAAACTATTCACGGCTAGAACATTACTTCTCACACATTGTCCAAAAGCTTCGTTCGGTGTTCACTTTGTTTGCGGAATAGGTACTCTCGAGCATTTAGGGTCTGTCACATGACCATCACTCTTAATAACCATATGTTAAAGTAAAGAAAATCCTGTTGAAAAGTCTCAAAACTTCTCAACAGGATTTTCATTTAGGCCTTTAGATAACCCTTCTGGTTATTAAAGTCAATCACATATTCAGTGACAAACGACATATCGTTGTCTTTAGTAATCAGACATGATTCTTATTAAATCATACTGATAAAAACGTCGATTTCTCTTTTTGTCATCTCCAAAAATCATGTTTAGTTCAACAAGTTGAGCTAGGCTTTTTCTAATGGTCGGAGGTGCTAAATTGGTTGTTTCCTTAATTTGTTCAACGTTAGCAATTGGATTAGAAAACAGAGCTCCCCATACTTTCTTTGTGGCAGGTTGTTGAAGCTTTGAAAGTCCGTCATTATATAGCTTCTCAGCTTGATCTAATTTCTCATACTGGTGTTTTGCCATTCGTATAGTAGCCTCGAGAAAAAATAATGTCCAACTTTTCCAATCTGGTTCTTTTCGTCCAATCGCACGAACACCATTCAACATGGCATAGTATTTAAATTTTTCTTTTTCAAGCTCCTCACTTAAGAAAAAAAAGGGGGAATCAATAAGTTTACTTTGTAGTAAGTATAGAACAATCAGTATCCTTCCTAACCGTCCGTCTCCATCTAAGAAAGGATGAATAGATTCAAACTGTGCATGGACGATGGCTGCTTTGATCAGTGGATGTAATGGTTCTTGTTCTTTAGTTTGATAGGGGTGTCCATTTATGTATCGTTCGAGATTAGTCATATATTCTCCCATAAGCTGGGGTTCAGGAGGGATATAGGATGCATCTTTTATATACTTTGTTGGTCCGATAAAGTTTTGAATTTTTCTGTATTCACCAGAGGAACTAGTAGAACCACGTGCGTTTTGCATTAGTTCTTTATGCATATCTCGAATTAAGCGTTCTGTTAATGGGTACCCAGTTTGAATGGTTAAAACACCCATCTGAAGTGCACCTTGATAGTTCCGAACCTCAACTTTCTGCCAATCTTGTCTTTGTTCAATTTTATCTTCAAGCATTTCACTGAAGGTTACTTGAGTACCTTCGATGCGTGTAGACTGTACCGATTCTTGCAAAGTAATAAGTTGAATAAAGGATTCATTGACTAAAGAATAGCGAAGTTTTTGTTTTAGCTTTTCTAATTCTGCTGAGCCCTCGACCATCTTCTTGTAGAAGGCAAGCTCTGTTTCCGGATCAAACGTAATGGGGAGGAATGGTAAGTTATATGGATATTGCATCTTTACTACCTCCAATGCTATTTATCTTCATATTATTATCTATATTACACGATATTAATCAATTACGCTATTTTTTCTTATTAATATATCGTTATCAGGAATCGGTGCCTGTCACCGCCCTAAAAATCTTGTTACACAGAAATGCTTCACAGTATACGTCATTACCAAGAATATAAGTTGATCCCTGTAGTTATAGCACCAGGAAATGCTATGGAAATCTCATCAGAGTATATATTTGTGGTAATAATCGGTAATACAACAAATTGATTTCAATTTAGTAAAATGTTATTTCCTGAAATCGGTACCTGTCACGATTTAAAGAACTTTTAATTTGAAAACCGCTTTTTAATACATTTAAAATAAAGGATAAAAATCCCAAGTAATGTAGTTTTTTTGTGGGGAATATCACTAGTGTTGCATAAATATTGTTGGAATTTTCAGTTTTAATGTTTTCTCTGCTTAGAGCCAAAAAAGGAAATACCTAACCAAAGGT
>NZ_NISU01000007.1 GCF_002335805.1 Bacillus sp. FJAT-45350
ATTACTTAGCTTACATGTATGCGAAAACTCCTGAAAGATGTACAGATGCAAAGGACTTTATCTTACAAAACATGTATGAGGAAGAGCTTGCTGGTGACCGTCACACTGATTTATTAATCCGTTTCGCTGAAGTTTGTGGAACAACAAAAGAGCGTGTAGAAGATCCAAAAAACATGGTTGCAACTACAAGAGCATTACAAAGCTGGTGCTATGCAGTAGCGATGCGTGAGAATTTTGTTGTTGCGACAGCTGCATTAGTAGTAGGTCTTGAATCACAAGTACCAGCAATCTATCGTAAGCAAACTCCAATTCTACGTGAGCAATATGGATTCACAGATGAGGAAATTGAATTCTTCGATTTACACATCGTATCTGATGAAATTCACGGAGAGCGTGGATACAAAATTGTACTAGAATACGCAGATACTCCAGAGCTTCAACAACGTTGTCTAGAAATCGTACGTGAAGGAGCAGATATGCGTCGCATGTATATGGATGGCTTATACCAAGCTTATTTAAAAGAGGATCTAGAAGTAAGCGTATAATAAGTTTGTCATAGATAAAAGGGCAACCCTTCTCTTACTGGGTTGCTCTTTTTTCTATTTAAAATTAAGTTTCAATCATACAAATTATCTATTTTTTAAAGCAAAATTAAAGATGTTTATTTGTGATAGGGATACACTAAGTGGTATAATTTGTTTAAGCATCTTATTTGTTAGTAAACATAGATAGGTAATGACATACGTCAGATTCATCTTAGATATAGTACTAATTGTTGTGGTAAAGATTACTAATCGTTTATACTAAGTTTACTTTGTATACAATGTACGGGGAGGGATTTTAGATGGATGTTTGGTCGCAGGAAGAAATGATACCTATTCGGGAACGGGCATATCGTTATTTAAAAAATTTAATACTAGAAGGTGAATTTAAGGCTGGAGACCGGTTAATTGAACGAGAACTAGCAGAAAAGCTGAATATTAGTAGAACACCAATTAGAGAAGCATTGTTTAGGTTAGAATCACAAGGTTTTGTGGAAACAGTTCCGCGTAAAGGAGTCGTTGTTTCCAAAATATCAACAGAGGATATTATCGAAGTTTTTACTATTCTATCTTCGTTAGAAGTTCTAGTAGCTAAATTAGCAGCGCAAAAAATGAGTGAAAGTACACAAAAGGAATTCGATAAATGGATTTATAAAATTCAAGCAGTTCTTGATGGCAAAGACGACTATGATATATCAAAACTTCATATCGAGATAAGTCATGTTCTTTATCAAGCAGCAAAGAGTCCGAAATTGTATGAGATGTTAGTAGATTTAATTGACTATATACGTGCCTTTGCTAATATCGGTCATAAAATGGAAGGGCGAATGGAAGAATCAATGAGAGAGCATTTGCACGTTCTAAAAGCTGTAAGAAACCAAGAGGTAGAGATGGCAGAGAACTTAACTAAAATTCACATTGAAAATTCGAAAAAAGCGTTTATTGACTCGATTAAAGCAAACAAAAAAGAAAAAGTATAGATATAAGATTTCTAAAAAGGGTACTAAAAAAGTGAAACCTACACTTTTTTAGTACCCTTTTAGTTATCAGCGAAGCCGTTGTCACTTTAATAAAATGCACTCAATTAATTGCACTAGTTTTTACGCCTTCCATTTTTATTGAATTTTCTAAAAATATATATTGAGTAATCATTGCGGCTGTGGTATATTGTATACCAATAGAGATAAGTATGATTACTATTCTACATGAACCGAGGAAAACATTAACCAGAGTAAATGAGTACTGATGACTATTTTTAGGGGGAATTGAAATGATTTATGTTTGTCAAAGTCATGTTTCTGAAGGTGTAAAAATGCTACGTGTTCCGCATGTGAAAAAGGTTGATCACGAAGCAGGTTGTTTAATTTGTAAGAGAAGAGCTTCATTTGAGGTTTACTACTATAAAGCTGGTAAACGATTTAGTAAAGTAATGGCACCAAAACAGATAGCAAATTAACTTTGGTTTAGAAACCGGAGGGGAAACGAAACTATGATTATAGTTGAGGATGTTGAGAAAAGAATTGACCAGTTAAATATTAAAATCCCTGAACTACCAAAGCAATCTGGAAATTATTTATTGGCAAAGCAGTACGGAAATCTATTATATATTAGCGGCGTTACGTGTAAATGGGACGGAGCTATTCCTTACAAAGGAAAAGTCGGTGAGCATATTTCTGTAGAAGAAGGCTATGAAGCAGCAAAAATTTGTGCAATTAATCATTTAGCCGTCATTAAGTCAATGACAGGTGATCTTAATAGCGTGAATAATATTATTAAACTAGTTGGTTATGTCAATTGCCATGCTAACTTTGGAGAAATACCTAAGGTAATAAATGGAGCTTCAGATCTTCTAATAGATGTATATGGAGAAAGGGGCAAACATGCTCGGTGTGCTGTAGGAGTTAACTCACTCCCAGGAACAGCATCAGTGGAAACGGAAATGATTGTAGAATTAAAATAAAATGGTAGAGGATGTTGCATTTGAGCCTGCTGAAAAAGTGTGTTTTTCACTATTTTCCGCAGGCTCTATGTAATGTGCGAAGCCGTTGCCTCTTTTTAAAAGCTTGCTACGAGTGGTTTTCTCGTAGCAAGCGCGCAACGTGCGGAGCCATTACCACTTCTTGAGGTAACTATCTTGGACTTTTTCAGCAGAATCGTTGCAATGCAACATTCTTTTTTTTTGTTTTAAACGGAAGATGGCTTCACTTATTGCCTATTAGGTAAACAGACTATTTCTAATAAAAAAAAACCACGCTTAGTTAAGCGTGGGCAATAGCAATACGTTCTAATCTTGAGTCATCTGAGTTCGGTCCTGATAATTCTTCTAGTTCTTCTCGTGCAGCTTCTACAGAGTCATAGCCTTCAAAGAACTTAATAGGAATATGGTTCACATATGTTACGCCGTTCTTTTCTTCTGTTAATGTAATTTTAATATCATCACCAATTACTTCAGCAACTGTGTACTTAGCTCTTAGTTGGTTAAAGAAATAATACTCGTACGTTTCAATTAATCTAAGACCCTCATTATTTAATGATGTTTGGTACTCATCCCTATTTGTTAAAACAATATACTTTGCCATTTACATTCACTCCTTAAGAAATAGTTTTGTAAACTTACTTAAATAGTAAGAGGTAAGAAATCATGCATCATATTGTATTTTGTATACCATATAATAATAGTGTAAAGAACAAAACAACAATAGTCAATACATTAATTAGAAATTTTAAAAAGTTTCAGAAAATTGAAATTAACAATTGATTTAGTGTGTAAACATACTTTATACTATTTTTATAGTACAAATAAAATATTAAATAGAGAGGTGATAATATGCCACATGTAAAGCTTCATAAACATGATGACATTTTTGAAGGAGATGTAAAACAGGATGCTAATCTAGTTGTTCTAGCGGGAATCAAGCAATTTCCACATCCGCATTTATCTTATGGCTGTGGTATGGGGAAGTGTACAAAATGTGCTACTATCATTGTAAATGGAGCTGAAAAGCTGAACCCTCCGAACTGGAAGGAAGAAAAGATGCTAGGTGATAAATTGAAAGAAGGCTACCGTTTAACGTGTCAATTGACTATTTCAGACGATATTGAATTAGAACAAAAGTAATTTTTTATAAAGTTCTATGGTATACAAAAGACTGTATACAATAAGTTTCGTTTATTACGACAGTAGAAACAGTGTCAGGTTTTATTCCGAACTAGTTTTCAAATGAAAGATAGTTCGTTAGTATAACAGTATACAGTATACCAATTGAAAGGAGGGAACTCAGATGAATGCATATCTATTAACCGATATGACATGGGAAGAAGTAGAAAGGGCATTAGAGACTGTTGAAATTGCTATTATACCAATTGGTGCTCAGGAACAACATGGTCCTCATATGGCAGAAAGCTGTGATTCCGTATTAGCAACTGAAATGTCTAATCGACTTGCTGAAAGACTTTTTCCTCACGCATTAGTAACCCCTACGATTAATATGGGGATTTCACCACATCACTTAAACTTCCCAGGAACCATAACTCTTAAACCTAGTACATTACAAGCAATTTTAAGAGATATGATCGAGTCTTTAAAACACCATGGCATTAAACGCTTCTTATTATTAAATGCTCATGGCGGAAATCAATCAACATTAAGTGTTGCAAGTACAACTTTATCTCAAGAATTAGATGTACAAGTTTACTTTGCTAAAACCACAGCTTCAGCAAAAGAAGCGATGACACGTAATATTGATTCACCATTGTTTGGCCATAGCTGTGAAAGAGAGGTTTCTGAAGCTTTATATTTAGCTCCACACATTGTAAGAAGAAACTTACTTACAAAAGGAGATATTCAGGAGGAAGGAAGGTGGAAGATGCTTCGACCTGGCAAGCCATTACAAGGGTTCTATGCATATGAAGAAATGACCCGAAATGGATGTATTGGTGATGCGACAAAAGCTAGTGAAGAGATAGGTAAAGAAATCGTAGAAGAAGCGTTAACACGTTTAAGTGAGTCGGTTCGACTGATTATCGAGCAGGAAAATACCATTAATAACTTTCAGAATACTTAATTTATTGTAAGGGACAAATAACAGAGCTGACGGTTCAATTAAACCGTTTAGCTTTTAGGAGGTTCTTGGCATATGGAAGAAGTAACGTTAATGGCATCACACTGGATATTCTTAGCTGTGATCCTAGTGATTTTTACATTTATGATACTCAGGCGTGATGTTGTACTCCCTTCGATCCTTGGTATTTTTGTTTTAGGATTAATTTTCAGTGCTGGAAATGGTCCTATAAACACGGTAATCGGTGGTTCTCAAGTTGTCTTCGGTGGATTTTTGAATGCTGGTGTAGAATTATTTGATATTATGCTTGTTATTGCTTTAATGGTTGCAATGTTAAAGTCATTGCAATCACAAGGAGCAGACGTCTTAATGATTCAACCAATGAAAAAGTTAATGGTTAACCCATCAAGTGCATTCTTTATACTAGGGGGCACAATGTATGTAGCAGCTACATTCTTTTGGCCAACGCCTGCTGTTGCTTTAGTAGGTACTGTGCTTATACCAGTGGCTATGAAAGTAGGTTTACCAGCATTAGCAGCAGCTGTTTCATTAAACTTATTTGGACATGGTATGGCTCTATCAGGTGACTTAGTTATACAAGGAGCAACAAGATTAACTTCAGCTGCAGCTGGTGTGGACTCTTCAGCAATCTTGCCATATACTGCATTATTTTCATTACTTGTAGGTGGTATTGCTATCTCAATTTCTTTTTATACTATCCGTCGAGATATGAAGAGGGGCATCCTAACAAGTGATGCAAGCAGTACAATATTAGATCAAGATAAGAAAGCGCTTACAAATAAAGGTAATAAAGAAGAAATTGCTGCTACAGCTGAGGAAGCAAGCTTTCAGCATGGGAAATACGCACGTTTCTTATCGATACTCGTACCGGTTACATTACTTGTTATTGTCTCTCTAATGATTTATCGCTCATTTTTCGACCCAGATAATGCAATTCGAGGTGGAGCAGCAACATCATTATTAGGTGGTACCGCTGTAGTTCTACTAATTATTTCATCTATATTAAATGAAGGAAACAAAGCAATCGAGGGAATTGTTAGTCATTTACGAGAAGGTTTCTTCTTTGCTATTAAAATCTTTGCTCCGGTTATTCCAATTGCTGCATTCTTCCTACTAGGACATCCTGGACATGCGGAAACGGTATTAGGAGAAGGAGCTCCAGGATTTCTATTTGATTTAGGCTCATCAATGGCACAATATATTGATGGTAATACGATTACATTGACTTTCGGTATGGTAGTTATCGCTATTTTATCTGGTATGGATGGTTCAGGGTTCTCAGGGTTACCGCTAGTAGGTGCATTATCTGCGGGACTTGGTGGAGCAGCAGGTGTTGATATTGCAGTATTAGCAGCACTAGGTCAAGTTGCAGCTATTTTTGCAGGTGGTGGTACATTAGCAGCATGGGCATTTGGTGTAGTAGCAGATGCTGGGATTGCAGGGGTAAAACCAGCAGACATTGTAAGGCGTAACTTTCTTCCAGTTATGATAGGACTGTTCGTAGCAAGTATTGTTGCTATCCTTTTACTCTAAAATATCTATTAATATCAAATGTTTAGAAAATTTATAAAATACTGTTGACATAGTACTAATCTTGTTTTAAGATTAGTTTAAGTTCAAATGGTATACCAAATACAAAACACAAAATACTAAACTAGTTTTGAAAGGATACCAAATAAAAAAACGTATAAATCTGAGGAGGAAATACAAATGACAGAATTATTATCTCGTGAAGAGTTCAGAAAAGAATTAGAGGAAGCAATTAAAGGAAATCACAGTGAGGCAGCACCTTTTACAGTAGCATGGGCGACTGGGAAATTAACAAGAGCGCATTTTGCAA
>NZ_NISU01000008.1 GCF_002335805.1 Bacillus sp. FJAT-45350
GAAACTTTGCGACTGCGATTCATTCAGCAGCTGGTACAACTGGAATTATCATCCCTCCGAGTGTTCCATTAGTTTTATATGGAGTATCTGCAGGTGTATCGGTTAGTGGATTATTTATTGCTGGTATCTTACCAGGTATTATGATTGGTGTATCGCTTATGCTATTAGCATTTGTGATTACTACGATTAAAGGGTATGGTAGTGACCTTGAGAAAACAAATCTAAAGAAGGTTTGGGTTTCTTTCAAGAGAGCATTTTTGGCACTCATAATGCCTGTTATTATTTTAGGTGGTATTTACGGAGGAATCTTTACTCCTACAGAAGCATCTGTAGTAGCAGTAGTTTATGGTTTTATTGTAGGGGCATTTGTTTATAAGCAAATTAAATGGGCACAAATGAGGGAAATCTTAGTTTCCTCAGTTGTCACTACGTCTGTAATCTTATTTATTATTTCAACAGCAGGATTATTTGGAATGGTCTTAACGCGAGAGCAAGTACCACAATCAGTTGCGAACTTTATCTCTGCAATGGATACGTCACCAGTTATTATCCTATTAATTATCAACTTAGTATTACTAGCCGTTGGTACATTTATGGAAACGATTGCGTCGATTATCATATTAACACCAATCCTACTTCCTGTAGCAACAGCAATTGGATTAGACCCAATTCACTTCGGTATTATTATGATTGTTAACTTATCGATTGGATTAATTACTCCACCAGTGGGGGTATCATTGTTCATTGGTGCTAGGGTAGGTAACACTACCTACGAAGCTCTAGTAAAGGCGATTATTCCATTCTTATTAATTCTGATAGTGAATGTATTAATTATTTCATTCGTACCGGCTATTAGTTTAGGATTGTTAAAATAGTTATTACTACAAAGCTACCTATCACTTTAATGTGAGAAGGTAGCTTTGTTTTTAGAGAAATACTCTGAATTTGGAGGCCGCTGAAAAAGTGTGATTTTCACTTTTTCAGCGGCCTCTAAGTAATGTACGAAGCCGTTGCCTCTTCAAAAAAAAGCGCGCTATGAGTGGTTTTCTCATAGCAAGCGCGCAACGTGCGGACCATTACCACTTCTCGAATCGTCTAGATTGGACTTTTTCAATTCCCTCGAAATTTGGTGTATTGTCACTTATTATCCGCTTATTATGTAGTACAATAATGGAAGTATGAATTGAAGTACATTATAATAAAATGGTAGACAAGTACGTTATGTCTGTTAGGAGGCTTATATATATGTCGAAACAAAAATGTACAAAATGTGAACATGATTTATCTTGGAAGGCAATACAAGGTTCATTTTTAAGAGGATATCGTCCTATCTCTTGTCCAGAGTGCGGTACAGAGCATAAAGTTAAGGAACATTCAAAGCTAATTGTTGCGGTACTTGTAGCCTTTCCTCCTGTGTTCTTTATCTTAGTTCTTGCTTCAGCATTTGGCTTAACAGCCTATCAATCATTACTTGGCGTGTTTGTGTATCTAATGCTTATTGTTGCACTTATTCCAATGATCGTAAGGTATGAATTAGCAGAAAATCCTAGATGATTTATTATAAAGCTACTGAAAAGTTATACAAACTTAATCAGTAGCTTTTTTGGAATTTAGACTAGTAACAATATTAAAAAATCGACTGTAGTAATCAATTCATTTTTGAAAAGCATTTTTTCTCAACAAAGCGGAGGAAGCAATCATAAGATTTTTAAGTTTTAATTGTTGACTGTTAACAGTTGACAAGTAAACTAAATCTATGTTAAATTCTGAATATACAAAATATTTGTTTTGTTTGGAAGTTTTAGTGAAGAGAGCAAAGAGAGGTTACACATCTTTGCTTGGCAGGTTCTAGATGTAATCATATAATTTAGAAGAATTTTACGTGGAGGTGCATTTAAACAAATGAAAGCTGAATTGGTATTACCTAAACCACCAATATTTGATACTGTTGCTAAAGAACGACAACACCGAAAAGAACGGTTAGCCGCGTCCTTTCGATTATTTTCTAGATTTGGCTTCGATAATGGTTTAGCAGGCCATATTACAGTACGCGATCCTGAATTTACAGATTGCTTTTGGGTAAATAAATTTGGAATGCATTTTAGCCAAATCAAAGCATCCGATTTATTATTAGTCAATCATAAGGGAGAAATTCTAGAAGGTAACGGCGTTGTTAACGGAGCTGCACTTGCGATTCATACTGAAGTCCATCTTGCTCGCCCTGATGTAGATGCTGTAGCTCATACGCATTCAACTTATGGAATGGCATGGTCATCGTTTGGCCGTTTACTCGATCCGATTTCTCAAGATGCTTGTGCTTTCTATGATGATCATGGCTTGTTAGATGTATACAACGGAGTCGTCTTGGATTACAGTGAAGGCGAACAACTAGCTTCTACTTTAGGAGAGAAGAAAGCGATTATCTTACAGAGTCACGGATTACTTACAGTTGGAAAGACAGTGGATGAAGCTGCATGGTGGTTTATAACCATGGAAAAATGTTGCCAAGTTCAATTAATGGTCGAGGCAGCAGGTCAACCGAAACTTATTGACCCAGAAATAGCTCGAATGACTCGAGGCCAAATTGGAACAAGTCACGTTGGGTGGTATAGTTTCCAACCATTATGGGATCGTATTACAAAAGAACAACCAGATTTAGTAGAATAATAAATTTCTATTTTTATTAAAGGAGGAAGAATTATGGGAGTTATGTTAAATGGGAAAGTACAAGGAACGTCAGCATGGAAAGGGAAAGAACTATTAAAAGACGAATCATGGATATATTTTTGGTCAGAAGAAGCGATTGCTTCTCTTGAAAGCGCTTTAAAAAATGTCGAGCAAAAGGGACTCCAAGCACCAGACTTTACTAAGGAGGACTTCCCGATTCCTGACCTTGTTGATGAAATCGCTTACTTTGTTGAAGAATTAGAAAATGGAAGAGGATTTCTATTACTTCGCGGATTGCCAGTAGAAAAATATACGGAAGAACAAGCGAGCATCATTTATTATGGTATTGGGTTACATATGGGTATTCCAGTTTCACAAAACATTAAAGGTGACCTATTAGGTCATGTAAGGAATATTGGAGCAGTAGATACATCAAATGTTCGTGTGTACGAAACGAATGAACGTCTACCATATCATGCCGATTTATCTGATGTAGTCGGATTACTTTCTCTTCGTAAAGCGAAATCAGGTGGTTTAAGCAGCCTTGCAAGTGCCATGACTCTTTATAATGAAATTCAAGAAAAATATCCAGAGTACTTAGCGATTCTTTACCGTTATTTCCTAATGGAACATCTTGGTGACGGAGAGCCAGCGTTTACTCCGATCTTTAGCTACCACGATAGTAAACTAAGCGCACGTTACCTACGTAAATATATTGAGATTGCACAAGACAATGCAGGTCACCCATTATCGAAAGTGGAAGTGGAAGCTCTTGATATTATAGATTCGATTCTTCATGATGAGGATATTCGAGTAGATATGATGCTTGAACCAGGTGATATACAATTTGCGAATAACTATACAGTTTTCCATTCTCGTACTCAGTTCGAAGATCACGAAGATTTAGACCTCAGACGTCACTTATTAAGATTATGGCTGAAAATGCCTAATGCTAGAGAACTCGCTCCTGACTTCCCAGGTCGAAATGGAATTGCGAAACGTGAAGAAGCAGCTGGAGTGTAATAGCTGAACGATTTGAAATGGACATAGAATGCAAATACAATACATTATCACCTTGAAGTAAACACAGGACACTTCAAAGATTTAGTTGAAAGAATGATAACTGTAGAAAAAGTTTAATCAAGTAAAGTGGGAAACTATTCCCGCTTTACTTCACTATCTGTCAGGAGGAAGAAAATGTGGTCTAAAGGATTACGAGTCTTAAATCGCAGTATTGAAAATCTAACTGCAGTTATGTTAGCTACTATGGTTATCCTCATTTTTCTTCAAATTGTTTCGCGAGAGCTTTTAGGAAGTTCCTATGCTTGGACAGAGGAAGTTTCTCGTTATTTAATGATTTGGGTTACTTTTTTAGGAGCATCTTTTGCTTTCCAGCATGGTGCACATATTGGAATTGAGTATTTTAAATCAAAGCTACCATTACTGTTGCAAAAAATCTTTACAATTTTAGCTTTTATAAGCGGTTCTACATTTTTTTATTTTATGCTCGTGCATGGAGTAGCAATTGTTGAACGACAAATGGGGCAAACATCTGCGGCATTAAACCTCCCAATGGGGTATGCATATCTAGTTATTCCAATTAGTGGAGTATTAATGTTCATTAATCTATTAGATGTAACGTTGAAGTCTCTTAAAGGCAACGAACTTATCAATGAAGATACGTAAGAAAGGACTATAACGTATGGGCTCTTTATTATTATTTGTGATTTTACTAGTGTTATTTATAATAAGTGTACCAATTGCCATTGCTCTCGGTTTAGCATCTGTATTATACCTAATTATTATGACCGATATGCCTTTAATCTCACTACCTCAACGCTTATTTGCGTCATTAGATTCATTTCCTCTAATGGCAGCACCGTTTTTTATTTTAGCAGGTAAATTAATGGAGCATGGTGGAATTTCAGAAAGGTTAGTAGACTTTGCGAAAAGTATCGTAGGTCAAGTCAAAGGTG
>NZ_NISU01000009.1:0-2156 GCF_002335805.1 Bacillus sp. FJAT-45350
GATTTTAAAAAATCGAGAAAATTAACGAGATGTGTTTACATCTCTTTTACGCTTGGCTTTTGTCTTGTTCAGTTTTCAAAGAACAAATATTATTTTTGCGACAAGAAATAATATAACATAATAAATATTTCTGCGCAACTGTTATTTTCAATAAAAATAATTTAGATAACATTATTTTACTTACCGCTTTTATTAGCGACAAGAAATAATATAACATAATAAATACTTCTGTGCAACTGTTATTTTGTTTTTTTATTACAGGTGTATTAATTTATCATGTATTACTTACAAAAACAAGAAAGAGTTTTCTAGTAAGCAAATCATTCTGTAAATCAATTTATTGAAACATATTGTGTTTACTTAATCTCTATATTTTACACTCGTAAAAATAAGAGCTTGTCTTATTCATTTAATTATAATGTATAAAATTTATTGAGTGTAGCTTTAAACTTTTAATAATTTTTTCTTTTCCATATGTGCAGCAAGCATGGATTCAAATTTTAATTTCTTTTCAGCAAAGTTTTCATTTGAATTATTTACATTTTCTTCTGATTGGTTTTGTTCAGTTACAATTGATTGTTGTTTAGAGTTCAACCATTTAGGAAGTTTCTCTTGTTTTACATGAGGGAATCTTTTAGCTTTTTGAATTCCTCTTTCAGATTGTTTTTTAATATGAGTAGTTACACATTGTTCTAAATAATTGATAGTATTTGATATTTCTTTTTTTGTATTTTTTATTGCAGAAAGTATCATGTGATTATATTCATGCTCACTTAAAAGATTTTGTTCCCTTATACTATTATAATGAATTTCAATCTCTTCAAAATCAAAATTATTTTTAATTAATCTATCAATCTGTTTTTCAAGTAACTTCTTTAGACTATCAGAAATATTTAAATTTAAAACTTTTTTATTAATAGATAGATTTATATTATTTTTATTTGTAATTTGTTTTTTTGTATTTTTTTTAGTTTGTAATTTATTACTACTTGATTTTGGAGACTTCAATTTGGGGACCTCATTTTCAAGTCTTGAAAATCCAGTCCCCAAATTACTTTGTTGTTGTCCAGTAATAGTTTCAATTTCATGCTCTTTATAAATTGTTCTAATTTCGTCATCTGTAAATGGTTCTTTCGCATAATAGTAATTAAAATTCCATTTTTTACCTTCTCTTTCTCGTATTTCTATAATATATTTTTCTTCGACTAACTCATTAAAAGCATTTCTTACACTAGTTTCTTTATTTTTGGGAAAACGTTTGTAAAGCTCAGATTTATATAAGTCCCAGTCTTCAGGATAAGAAATAATGTTACATAATAAACCGATAGCTTGTAAGCTTAGTCTTGGATGTTGAAGAAGAGAACGTGGAATCACCTCATACTCTTTCTTTTTTAATTCCTGCATTTTTCCATTTTTTTTCATGATAAAACTTCCTCCCTTTACTTTACGGAATAAAAAAGAGACAGCGCGTCGTCTATGTTTACGACAAACACTGTCTCTTTATTTAAAAAAGAAAGAGATTTCTCTGCTTTAAACCTTGTCACCTTGCTAACTTTTTAGTAAACTTATCTCATAAAAGTTAACATTTTGTTAATGAATAACTTGTGAAATTAGGGCTTTGAAGCAGGTGTTTGTCATGGGCTGTACATGACGAACGTTAGATGTAGTGCTACCAACACTCATTTAAACGCTTGATAGTCCTTTTTTTAATTCCGATCTTTTATTTGGTACTTACCATTCTACACTTCAATAAAGCATAAAAAAAGAGATAATTTTTCTATAACTAGAAAATTTATCTCTTTTTTATGCGCACAAGTAGAACTCAAACTAAAATAGTTAATTATTTATATAAATATATATAGTGAACAAATACAGGAATACAGTTAACTGTATTCCTGTATTTCTAAGAACCTAAGTTACTGATAATGCAACTTGTTCCCGACTTTGATTGGGATGATTTCATATTTTGAACTAGTATTGTACTGCTTCTGAAGATACTGGATAGTAGGTGCTGAGTTTAGAGCCATTTCTAGAATTGTGTAAAGGATTTCTGCTTGGGACATATTACAGGAGGTTGCAAGCTGCTTTGATTTAGTATCTAAATCATTAGTTAAACTGATGGATTTTCTAACTACTCGCTTCCCACCGGTACCTCT
>NZ_NISU01000009.1:2166-3446 GCF_002335805.1 Bacillus sp. FJAT-45350
AGTACATCATACGAGAGAGAAGAGGAACCTATTACTCTAATTTTATTCTGATGTAGTAGTGTAGTATTTCACTCTTGCGCTTACTTTGGCTTAGAGGCTTAACCCGTTAAGTGCTATTCTTAGTTTTTTTCTAAAAGTCTTATATCTTTACACTGTTAAATAATAGACTAACTTTTAAATGTTTTTTGGGCTGTTAAATCATGATTTGAGTTGGTTTTAATTCTCCTCTAAAAGTTTAAACTTTTAGAGGAGAATTAAAAAACAGGTAACTGATTTAATCAGTTACCTGTTTTTTTATGAGACATACTGTTTGGTAATTGTAGTATTTACATGTCCTGCCAATTGCGCCACGATTGAAAGGTCTACTCCTTTTTGGACTAAGTCATAACAATAGGTGTGGCGTAACATATGTGGGGTTAAATCATATTGTTTTAAAGTATGTTGAACTGTTCGAGTCGCTATCCTTTTGTTGTAACCTGATAAAAATAGGGACTCGTTGTCATCATCTCGAGTTTCGAGATAAGATTTTAAATAACCAACTACTGTTTGTGTCAAAGGTAGGGTTCTATAACCATGTCCTTTTGAATTTACTACCGTTAATTGTCCTGTATATCCGTTACTATTAAATTGAACGTCAGACTTATTTAACTTACAGAACTCAGATACTCTAATACCTGTTTCTAAAAATGTATAAACCATAGCTATATTACGTTTATTCCTACTTTTTTTAACATTGATTAGTAACTTCTCGATATCATATTTCGTTAAAAATTCCGAATTTCTTTCTGTGTCTACTTTTTTAACTCGACGAATATCTTTAGTAATTTCTAGTTGAAATGTAGCATCAAAGATTTTTATCGCATTATAGATTTTATTAATGGTAGAAGTACTTCGTCCTTCTACTTCTAAATAATCTATATATGACTGAACATCAACATTATTAATTAATTTAATATCTTTCTTTTGTTCTGTTAACCAATTACAAAATGAATGGATTGCACCACAATACGTTTTAATTGTATTTTCAGAGCGACCTTTTTGATAAAGATAATTAGCGAAAAGGTCAAGTATTTCTTCTGTGGTTCCAGCGCATTTTATATTCAATCTAGATTCCTCCTTCTTACCCTTAGTCAGAGGATACCTTATTGTTAGAATTTTGTCAAATTCTGCGCAACTTTATATTTTTAGGTCACAAAAAAAGAGACCAAAAAATGGGTCTCTTTTTTATATGGATTTAAATGTGAAATTTATGTATGTATGGTGCGGGTGAAGGGACTTGA
>NZ_NISU01000010.1 GCF_002335805.1 Bacillus sp. FJAT-45350
CCCGTTCGTAATATAAGGTTAGCCAGATATTTCTGGTTGACCTTTTTCTATATGGTCTTATTATAACGGTAGTCGGGGTAGAACGCAGCTTCCGTGGGATTCGATCCCGTCAGCTAAACTGTTCACCCCCTACTTGTATAAACATGTTTCAGGCTGGTTGGGACAAAAAGATCCCGTTTAACAAGCGAACCTATGATATTACAAGAAGCGTTAGGGGTTACCGACTAATTTGTATTTTCTAAGGAGGAGATTTATATATGAATCCAGTCGTTGGTCTGGATGTAGCTAAAGGAGAAAGTCAAGTACAGGCATTTTTAGATAAGGGGAAACCTTATCGTAAGAGCTTTAGTGTTGTTCATGATCTTGATGGTTTAGGAACATTATTAATCTTTCTACAAGAAGTAGAAAAAATGGCTAAAGGACAACAACCTACGGTTATTTTAGAGTCAACTGGTCACTATCATTCTCCCGTAATTCAATTTTTAGAGGAGAAAAAATACGTCTATATCATTGTAAACCCTCTAATTTCCCATAGAGCGAAAAGTTCAAGTTTACGAAAAGTAAAAACTGATGCAATAGATGCTTATCACCTTTGTGAGCTCTTTTATAAAGAAGAATTAGAGCCTTATAAAAAAAGGGGCATACAACTCTTAAACCTTCGTAACCTAACAAGACAACAAGAGAGTATTACAGAAGTAGCTGCTCAGACTAAGGTTCAATTGCACACTCTGTTGGATCAAATATTTCCAGAGTATAGAGGTGTCTTTGGTGATTTATACTCTAGAGTTTCGCTATTAACTTTATCTGTATTTCCTACTTCCGAGTCCGTATTAGGTGTTAGCGAAAGAGAGTTAACAGAAAAGATAGCTTCATTATGTACCAGACGGTCTGATAAATGGGCTGGAGAAAAGGCAGAAAAGCTAATAGAAGCAGCCAAACGCAATCCGTTTCAAAAGAATATGTATGATAGTCATGTTTTCAATCTCAATGTATTAATAGATATTGTTCTTCAATATCAAGAGCACCTATCTAAGATTGCCACTGAAATAGATGCTCTCGCACAAGAAATCGAAGAATATAAGATTCTCCAGACCATCCCTGGTATCGGTGAAAAAATCGCTGCAACGATTATTTCCGAGATTGGAGAGATAGATCGGTTTAGTCATGCCAAAAAGCTTGTCGCATTTGCTGGAGTAGATCCTAGTGTGTATTCTTCAGGTAGATTCACTGCCTCTGTGAACCGAATAACCAAAAGAGGTTCTTGTAGACTACGACACGCCTTGTATATGGCTGTTCGAAGTGGAATTCGAGATGCACGCAAAAAGAAAACCACTGATGAGATCATTCCACGAAACAAAAGACTTAGAGAGTTTTATGATAAGAAACGTGAAGAAGGAAAGCCATTTAGAGTAGCCGTTATTGCCTGTGTAAATAAACTCTTACATTGGATTTATGCCTTACTAAGAAACAAGACTACTTTCCATGATATAGCGTAAAAACTATATCTAACAAAATACAACAAAACCTTCCAAAAGGAGTGTCATGGAAGGTTATTTGGCGTGTTCATTTTTAGTATATCATGCTTGTTTTAAATTTTTTATTGAAAAATGTTGACAAACTATTAGCTGGTTTAGC
>NZ_NISU01000011.1 GCF_002335805.1 Bacillus sp. FJAT-45350
TTTTTTCCAGTTCGTGCTTTCCTAATAGCCATATGTCCAGCCTTACAAACATACATACTAGCATCTTTATTAAACTCAAATTCGTCTTCTTTTTTTCGGTTACCTTGTGTGACAACAGGGTTGAGTTTAGCTATTAACTTCATTTCGTTTGTTTTTGTATATTCAATATTCCCTTTTTCTGAATAGGCGGCATCACCAATCACAGTATCAACTTCCATACCAGCTTCCATACTTTTTTCAATTAAGGTTTCTAATTGCTTTCCGTCATTCTTTTCTCCAGTTGTAACAACAGCCGCAGTAATAATTCTTTCTTCGCTTAAGGCTATGTGTGTTTTGTAACCAAAGAATGAGGAGTCCACTGTTTTATGTCCTGTTTTTGCGTCTTCATCTTTGGATAATTGTAGATGTTCAATATCATCAGCCACAGTTTCTTTAAGCAGGTTTAATTTTTCTTTTACTTTGGGGAATTCACAAATAACCTCTTCTTTTTCAATGACTTTAATCAGCTTTTCACAGTATTCAATTTGATCTTCTAATACATCTGATGTTGTCTTGGTTGGAAATTTACTTTTCATTGTTTCATCTACTTGATAAATCGTCTTTCTTAGGTTTTTAGACCGATCAACCAGCACTTCTTTGGCTGATTTTTGATTGTAACGAGACTGGGTATGGGTAGCATCTACAATAATAGATTTGCTTTTTATAATTTCTTTTTCGATTGCGATCTCAACCGTTTTATTGATTAGCATGTCTAATAAATTTACATCCTTTAATCGCAGTTTTCGAAACTTCGTTAAGGAACTTGGCTCAATAACTGGATCTTCTGGCGCCATATCTAAAAAATATTTGAATGACATATCATATTTTGAGCGTTCGACAATATCAACATCGGATACGTTGTGGATACATTTTAATAATAAGTATTTGAACATGCGAATAGGATGGATCGCATTACGCCCATTATCAAGGCAATATTTATCTACTAATTCTTCATATACAAAAGAAAAATCGACTAAGTCATTTATTTTTCTCAAAACATTATCTTTCGGTACGACTATGTCATAAATCGCCATATAAGGACTTAAATTTACTTGTTGATGTTGAATCAATGTATCCACCCACTCGAATTTGATAATTTAATTATACAGTAAAAAAGATATAGCACTCTCAAATTTTGAGGTACTATATCTTTTTTTTATAATATAGAGACTTTTTCAGTGGCCTC
>NZ_NISU01000012.1 GCF_002335805.1 Bacillus sp. FJAT-45350
TTTTTTGGGTGATTAAACCGATCTATTTCCCCAATTTCGGAAATGATCGTTGCCGCGATTTTTTCTCCTATACCTGGGATAGATTGGATAATCTTATATTCTTCAATTTCTTTTGCGAGAGTATCTATCTCAGTCTCCAACTCTGATAGATGCTTTTTGTATTGAAGAAGCATATTAATATACATACTTAGACTCAGTAAATGACTCTGATAAAGTGTCTTTTGAAATGGATTCCGAACTGCTGCTTGTTTTAGTCTTTGAGCTTTTTCTTCTGCCCATTTTATTGAACGACTTTTACATAATTCCTTAATTCTATTAGTCAATGCGTTCTCAGTAACAGCTGAAATATCTTCTGATGCAGGATATTCTTTTAAAACAAGCAGAGACACAACAGAATATAAGTCACCAAAAACCCCAGTGTATTCAGGAAATACTTGAACAAGCACTGCTTGAAATTGTAGTTTAGTTTGCACATACAATCCAGTAATATTCTCATGTTGCCTTGTAAGATTACGAAGGTTCAAGAGTTGAATGCCACGCTTCTTATATGGCTCTAAATCCTCTTTGTAGTAAAGCTCACAAAGACGATAGGCATCAATGGCATCGGTCTTAACTTTTCGTAAACTAGAGCTTTTGGCTCTATGGGAAATCAAAGGATTAACAATGATTAATAAATACTGATGTTCCTCTAGAAACTGGACCACTGGTGCATGGTAATGTCCAGTAGCTTCTAAAACCACCGAAGGTTGTATACCTGTTTTAGCTTTTAGACCTTCCAGATACTCAAGTAATGATCCTAGCCCATCAAGGTCATGTTTGATACTAAAGCTTTTATGATAGGGTTTCCCCTTATCTAAAAACGCCTGAACTTCACTTTCTCCTTTTGACACATCCAGACCAACGACTGGATTCATTCTAAATCTCCTCCTCATTTTTAACTTGCCAGTAACCCCTAATTCCTCCTAGTAGTATCATAGCTTCGCTTGTTATACGAGATCTAAGTCCCAACCAGCCTCAAACATGTTTCTACCAGTAGGGGGTGAACGGTTTAGTTGACGGGATCTAAGTCCCACGGGGGCGGACGTTCTACCCTGGCTACTGCTATAATAAGACCATATAAAAAAAGGTCAACCAGAAATATTTTCTTATCTGGTTAACCTTATAATACGAACGG
>NZ_NISU01000013.1 GCF_002335805.1 Bacillus sp. FJAT-45350
ACATGATGATTCGCTGGTTGGACCGCTATTTTCCTGAATTCACTCAAGTCTTTCCCTCTTTCGGAAAGATGGCTTTGGCCGTACTCGAATGTACGCCATTCCCAAGTGATCTCTACCAAAAACAACCTGATGAATTACTTGTGATGTATCGTCAAGTAGAGGGGATGAAATCTCCTCAGAAGCCCAAAGCTGTGCGTCTCATTGAAGTCGCAGCTCACTCGATTGGAGTAACAGAAGGACGTAAGATGGCCCGTTTTGAAATTGCCACACTCGTTCAACGTTATCACCAATTAGAACAAGAAATTGAAAGCATCACCCAAAGCTTAGTTGAGCTCGTCAAAACGTCTGTAGAATATGAATGGCTTTCAACAGTTAATGGACTCGGAGACACTACCATCGTTGATCTATTAGCTGAAATCGGCAGCTTTTCACATTATGAGGATCCACGCCAACTTATCAAACTCGCGGGACTCACATTGCGTGAAAATTCGTCTGGGCAGCACAAAGGTCAAAAACGTATCTCTAAACGAGGCAGAAGGAAGCTACGCGCCCTCCTGTTTCGAGTGATGATGCCAATGATCCGTCATAACGAAGCCTTTCGTAAACTACATGAATATTACACAAATCGCACAGTCAACCCGTTACGAAAGAAACAATCAATTGTGGTCCTTTGCGGAAAACTATTAAAAGTATTACATGGAATCAGTACGAAGCATAAAGCATTCGATGCACAAAGAATGATGAGGGATGTACCTAGTCTCGAAGAGGCTATGTAGTCTGCATCTCCTTGAATGAACTAGACAATTGGATGACACGGAGAAGCTGGCACTATTTTCACCATTCGACCTAGAGTCCCTAAAGGAGCTTCGCTAGCCTCTGCCTTATGACTAGACCGAACGAAGGAATGTAGGCACACAGATGTCCAGAGACATGGGAGGGTACGTCATCATAAGCTACGCAGAGATCCATGGTGCATCGTATATTTCTTCAACGCTACTTACATTAATATCCAGTAGTGACCGCGTAGCGCACCCATAGATTGGAATAGTTTCACATAATTTTAAATTACTGTTAGAGG
>NZ_NISU01000014.1 GCF_002335805.1 Bacillus sp. FJAT-45350
TTTCTGATGCTAGTCTAATTAATGGACACGTTAAATTGGGGGAAATGCAGTATAATTAAACCTAACAATTTAACGGGAGTGTCCAAGATGAAAAGAAGAAGCTACGACAAAGAATTCAAGATAAGTGCAGTACGTATGGTAACTGAGGAAGGGAAAAAGAAAGCCGAAGTTGCCAGAGAATTAGATGTGGCAGAACAGACGTTACACAACTGGATTAAGAAATATAAGGAAGATAGCGAAAGTAGTTTTGTTGGAAGCGGAAACCTAAAGCCAGAAGATAAAGAGACAAAGGATTTACAGAAAAGACTTCGTGATTTAGAAGAGGAAAATGCCATCTTAAAAAAGGCTATGGGCATCTTCGCAAAAGACCAGAAGTAATTTTTGACTTCATTAAAGAGCACCAACACCAGTTCCGTGTGGCGAAGATGTGCGAAGTATTAGGTGTCTCAAAAAGCGGTTATTATGCTTGGCTCAATCGTCCAAAAGGTAAACAAAAAGTGAAAAAGGAAAAGTTAACGAGTCAAGTAAAACGAGTTCATTTAGAGTCACGAGAGATATACGGCAGTCCGAAAATTACAATGCAGCTGAACAGTGAAGGGATTAAGGTATCGCAAAAAACGGTAACACGTATTATGAAAGA
>NZ_NISU01000015.1 GCF_002335805.1 Bacillus sp. FJAT-45350
CTCCCGCTTTTGTTTTGCGGAACTTAGCCCATTTATGATGGGTCAAATTAAGTGGCAATGTGCTTGAATCAATGATTTTTAACGGCATAATCAGTTTTGTAGGGTGTGTTTTGACATGAATTTGTGCTACTAGATCTAAGAAAAGCTTTTGAAATAAGTCAGGATTCATATTATTTAATCGCCGTGATAGCTGAGAGATACTGATAGAATCTAGGTTAACTTCTTTTTGCAGCTTGTCATCAAAAAGACTATCGCCCAGTGCATGAAGACTTTCGATTTCTTGAAGTTGTGCAAAAAGAAGTAATTTTAGAAATGATTCGGTCGTTAACTTTTTTGTATAGTAATCTAATTTCAACGTTTTCACGTTTTCTTCAAATAATTGAAGGTTAATGGGTGAAAACCATTGTCCAAATGAAGTTTTTCGTGTAATCTTGTCCATAGTGTGAGTCCTTTTTTAGTGGATTTGGACGGGTTACCACCTGACTTATCCATTATAAAGGACTTTTTCTGTGCGTAAAATGAGATTATTGAAGATTTTGAGTCTTTTTAATATTTGAAATTAATTAATGCAACACTAGTG